>CAZLHV010000017.1:0-28693 GCA_964559205.1 uncultured Bacteroidaceae bacterium | reverse complement strand
AACTACATCTTTTTGGCCTTTAATGCGGCTTTCGTGATGTAAAAAAAATACGTTTTTTGTTGAAAAAAAAATCATTTTTTTCTTGCAAACAGAAAGTTGAATCAAAAATCATTGAAGCAAGTATAAATCAAATCCCAAAAATATTTTTCGAACCTGTTCGAAAAAACCAGTGTTCATGGGCATTTCAGCAAAGCGAAATGTGTGATGTTACATACAATGAATTGGCGAATTCATGATTGCTCATTCAAATCAATTTTTATTTTCCAACAACACCCTCAAACAATGCACTCATGAATCTCAATCCTGATGCGGGATCCACAACATGAATAAATATTTTTTTTTTCACTCTCACATCACATGCGCAAAAATTTTTTGATACAATTTTAAAACTCATTCATCTCGTTTTGCATTTTTTTTGGGGTTCATTTTTTTCTGTTGGATTTCTGCATGTGAAAATTCAGATGGCACATCCAACTCACTTAACCCATTTATAAAGACCATATCAAAGTGTGCTTGAGTATATCAGTTGAAACCTTCCTCAGTTGATCATGATGAGAAATATTCATTACCTTTATTGAAAATTTTCTGCGTAATGAATTTAAACAGGTCTATCATCATTCCATCGAACGGAAATGTCAGCCACTGGAAAAATGAATCAGATTTACCGGAACAAGCATATGTGTGGCATCATTTTTCACAACCATCAGAAGCTGATTTTCGCAATCTGCCAGCCTCATACGGGTTGCATCCATTGGCAATTGAAGATTGTCTTCATGATGATCAGATTCCAAAAATGGAATCGTTTTCAAACCATACACATATTATATTTAATTCCTTTCATCCAGAAAATGACGATTGCAGTACCGAAGAAATCAATATTTTTATTGGGGAGAATTACCTTATCACTTCAACCATTAGTGAAAAACTGACTCTGATTTTTCAAAAAGTTTTCAGCCATGTCGAGAATGATACACAGGGGGTTTGGCGCAATGGACCTGCATGGCTGCTGCACCTCCTTCTCGATCGTATTGTGGATGACAAAATGGTTGCTCTCGAAATGCTTGAAGATGAAATGGATTTGATCGAGGAGGAAATGCTTGTCAATGTAAATGCTTTTGATTTTGCAAGAGTACAGAAATTGCGCAGAACATTTCTTCTTTTCAGAAAAAGCCTTTTTCACGAACGCGAAATTTTAAACAGAATCATTCGACACGATTGCGAATTCATCAGCGATAAATCGGTCTATGTTTTCAGAGATGTTTTTGATCATGTAGCTCGGTTGTTTGAGGTGGCTGAAACCTGTCGCGAGAATATTAAAAACATGGTCGAGCTGCATCTTGCCATGGCCAACAACCAAATGTCATTGACCGCCAACCGGACCAATAAAACCATGCGAAGGCTGACCTTTATCACCACCATATTTATGCCCCTGACTTTAATTGCAGGAATTGGTGGCATGTCTGAGTATACGGCAATCACAGGATCTCAGCACATGACGGCAGCCTATGTTGCGCTGATTTTCCTCATGACTCTCATCGGAATTTTATGTTATCGCTGGCTCAGCAGCATTGATCAAAAAGAACAGTAATTGAAATTACTTTTTGATGAATTTTCTTATGAACATATTTTCTTCTGTCCGGAAAATGACATAGTATAATCCGGGTTTGAGAAAACTGACATCAGCCTTAGTGCAACCTTGCTCAATTTGCATAACTTGTCTTCCATCCACATCGTAAATTAAAGCATGAAGCACATCATCACCCACCAGGGTAATAAACTGACTTGTGGGATTTGGAAATACGGCATACTGATGTTCATCAGATTCGCTCATTCCACTTAAAACAACTGCATTCACAGAAAAGTCATCGAAATAGAATCCTTCTCCACTTAAATAAGAATCACTCACCAGACGGAACCGAAATAACAATGACATCCCAAGGTAATCGCTAAGATTAATTTCTTCATTAACCCAATTCTCCTGCAAACCGTCATATAAAGGTTCCCCATATATCTGATCGGCGGTCCCGATATTGGTGTAATTTCCGCATTGCGGAATCCATGTATTTCCGTTATCGGGCGAAATCTCAAATACCACAAAATCGTAGTTGTTTTCGATATCCCATTTTGCATAAAATGTGAGCCAGGCCATCGACGCATTGCCCGGAATACTGATTGGCTGTGTCGACGTAACAGAGCTGTTTGTATTGTTGCTGTAATCTCCACCCGGACTATCACAAATGGATGAAGGAGAGGACACAAATGTGCTGCTTGTGGTGCCCCATCCTGAAGTATTCCAACCAGTGAGTGATGAACCGTCCTGCGACAACAATACCGATGGACTTCCGTAGTATTTATATAATGTATCATGCCAGATAAATTCACCGTTGTCTACTGCTAAATCATATATCAATGTTTCGCCCGGTTGAATTCCTATGTAGAAATCAAGCAAAAATGTGTCCTGTCGCGATTCAAGCAATCCCATTCCGTTATAGATAAACGGGCCATTAATGACATTTGTATTCGAGGAAAGAGCAGTGAGAGAAACAGTATAAGTTGCCGGGCTGTCGAGTCCGAGTCTTTGAATCCTGAATGGTATATTCGAAATAGGGTTCGAGATGAAGTTTGGTGACTCATCAGTTACATCGGCAAACTTACCTGCAAAACGAACCATATATAAATTCTCGGCTATATAGAGTTGACATATGTCATCAATCAATGCTTCCGCAGGCCAGAATCCGTCGTTTGGATCACCAACTTCTGGTCCCCATGCAATGATTTTTTCCTTGCTGATTTGATCACCGTAATACCAGTCGAAAGAACCTCCGTTTGCATTGTATCCAATACATTCATTAGCTGTTCCGAAAGCAAACCCGTTTTCAGAGGTCATTCGCTTTGAATATGCTCTGAACAACAAACTGTCAGAAGTATGCTGATCAATGTATCCCCAAGGAAATAGAAGCACATTCGAATATGTGTGATAGTCCTGTATTAACAAGAATTCATGTCCTTGAACAAAGTTTCTGACAGCCTGGGTTTCGGCTTCCGAAAATGCACTTGTACCCCGATATGTTTCATCGGTGCCGTTGGGCGACGATCCAACGTTATCATAACCCCACTGAAATCCGTAATTTCGGTTTAAATCAATCCCATAGGAGCCATCGCCGTTGTTTCGACGGTTTTTTCGCCAGAGTCCTCCTCCCGATGGATTGGTGGAGCGGTTGTATTCATAACCGTCGGGATTGACACAAGGAATAAAATAAATCTCGGTGTGGTCGATGAGATACTGGATTTCCGGATCGGTTGAATAATTTTCAATCAAATACCACATAAAAAAGACAAGCTGCTGCATCCCCATTGGCTCACGAGCATGAGTGAGGGAAAGAAACAGCACTTCCGGTTCGCTTTCATTGATATCTGGCTGATCAGATATCCTGACATAATACAAAGACCTTCCCCCTGCCGTCGTGGCAGGATCAACATTCTGACGGGCAGAAACAAGAGAAGGATATAGCGACCTCATTTCATCAAGTTCGGCATACAATTCATCCAGGGTGAGATATCCGCCCATGCTTCCATGACTAAAATGCTGGGGAATTTCGTAATCGGGCAACTGGCCGCATTGAGAATTTCTGAATGAAGGAACAGATTGTGTACGATTTTGATCGACATAATGCTGCTGGATATTTTCCATGATGATATCAACGTTCAATCCTGCTTCCTGCATTTTCAGTATCTGTTCTTCAGAGAAATCGCATGTGATTGACTTCCCTTTGCTCACCTTTCCTTCAACTGGAATGCCGAGTGAACCTACCGTTTGCAAAAAATCTCCT
Organism: uncultured Bacteroidaceae bacterium; assembly: GCA_964559205.1. Taxonomy (GTDB): domain Bacteria; phylum Bacteroidota; class Bacteroidia; order Bacteroidales; family DTU049; genus GWF2-43-63. The sequence goes on along the minus strand of CAZLHV010000017.1, from coordinate 24,863 downwards.
TCACCACTTACTTTAGCCCTGTGCCAGTGCTGAGAAAAACCAACCTGCATCAGTGAGCCAAAAGCCAGTAAAAAAATAATCCATTTCATTGTTGCTGTTTTATTCATGACAGATTAGGACGAAATTCGTTGCACATCTGCTCCGCTTTGTCCGAGTTCAAAGATAGACAAATCTGAGCGTGTGATTATTTAATGGATACACCTGCTCATTGTCCCGATTTCTGTCATAATCCGGCTGCAAATCTGGCTGCATCTGCTTCTTGTTGAACAAACCATCATGCTCATATCATGATCATCATTCAGGGGCAGTGCGTGTTTTTTCGAAAATAAATATGAAGCGGTGATGCACAACGTCCCACGGCACAACACATGATTCAATTTCAGGCTTGAAACAAAATCAAGTGCTTTGTCATAAAAAAAAACACTATTTTTACAGCACTGTAAAATTACGCCATGAACAGCATCGAAGTTTGCTTCTCGCCCGCACTCTACCAGCACATTCTGACTGAACAACCCTTTTCGGTAGCAGTTGTTGATATTCTACGAGCCACAACATCTATTTGCGCAGCATTTCAGAACAATGTGAAGGAAATTATTCCTGTTCCCACCACCGAAGAAGCATTGGAATATAAAAACCAAGGTTATCTGATCGCAGCAGAGCGCAACGGGATTAAACTCGACTTTGCCGATTTTGGCAATTCTCCCGATAATTTCATGACTGACATGGTGAGAGGGAAAAGTATTGTTTACAGTACAACCAACGGGACTCAAACCATCAAAATGGTGAACAATGGCTGCCCGGTCGTGATCGCTTCGTTTATCAATTTGAAAGCTGTAGCCAGATATCTTGCCGCACAGAAAAAAGACACGGTGATACTTTGTGCTGGCTGGAAGAATAAATTCAATCTCGAGGATTCGGTTTTTGCTGGAGCACTGACCCATGAATTGCTCAATCATGGCATGACCATGAACTGCGATTCAGCCCAGGCAGCACTTGACCTGTGGCATGCAGCTCGCGAAAACCCTCTGGCCTATATTCAAAAGGCTATGCACAGGGAACGGCTGAAAAAACTCAACCTCGATTCCATTCTTGAATATTGCCTTACGCCAGATCAGACCGACATCGTGCCGGTCTTCGACGGATTTAGAATTGTTAACAACCAGATTTATGAATAGAATCAGAACCCTGTCCGTGGTGATCATCCTTCTGATGATTCCGTCTACCAGCGGAGCATGGGGATTTTTCTGCCATCGCCTCATTAATCGTCATGCCATCTACATCCTGCCTCCTGAAATGGTCGGGTTCTATAAAAAAAATATCGAATACATTATTCAACACTCAGTTGATCCTGACAAGCGAAGTCATGCCGTTGATGGTGAAGCACAAAAACACTATATCGACATCGATCATTTTGGTGACAAGCCATTTGATCTGGTTCCTCGAAACTGGAAAAAAGCTATTGAAAAGTATAGCGAAGACACCCTGCAAGCCTATGGCATTTTGCCATGGAATATTGAATGGATGATGTTTCGGCTCACCGATGCATTCAAGGAAGGGGATGTCGATAAAATTTTGAATATTTCTGCCAATTTCGGTCATTATATTGCCGATGCCAATGTGCCTTTACACACCACGCATGACTATGACGGACGGAAGCTTTACCAGAAGGGGGTTCATGCGCTCTGGGAAACACGAATCCCTGAACTGCTGGCTCAGGATTTCGATTTCTTTGTTGGTCGTGCAGAATACATTTCAAAACCGCTTGACAAGGCATGGGAGCTTGTTGAATACAGCCACTGGGAAGCCGATAGTGTTTTGGATATTTATGATTCGCTCTTTCTTCATGGTGTTCAGGACCGTATTTTTGTCATGGAAGAACGGGCTGGAGTCGTTAAAAAACAATATAGCAGGGAGTTTTGCGTTCTCATGGAGAATGAAATGCACCGAATGGTTCATCGGAAGCTCCGGATGAGCATACTCATGGTGGCATCAATGTGGTACACCGCCTGGGTCAATGCAGGACAACCCGATCTGGAAAAGCTCATGGACAGGGAAATTTCAAAAGAGCATCAAAAAGAACTCGATGAACTTGAATATCTTTGGAAAAACGGAAAGCCAAAAGGAAGGCCGAATCCTGACGAGGATGAGTAAATGGTGGATTGAATCATTCACCCTATTCACATTATTTTTTTTCATAAACTGCGCTGGAACATTGAGTGCCCAGGATACCATTACCATGAAAAGTGGCACAGTGGTGATTGGGAGCATCGTCGGTTTTGACTCATCCAATGTATTCGTGAACCAGCCAAATACTAGGAGCGATATCGCCATTCCTCTTGCTACAGTACAACAAATCCGATTCGGAACAGTAGCTGGTTCAATGCTGTTCAAACAACATCGCGACACAACACTGAACAAACGAAATGCGGTCTTCGCATGTCCTTTCTCGCCCGTTTTCAGCCACCTGTGTGTTGGCTTCGAACACTCCTTCAAACCAGGATTTGCTTTCATCGTTAATCCTGGGTATATTTTTCAGGGTCCGGTTTCGGATGATATGGAGACCAAAGGCGCTTATCTCAAAGCCGGCATCCGCATTTACCAGCTTCAGGAACAGTATTCGGGAATAAATGGGAAACAACACCTCACAGGTGATTTCTATCAGTTTACCATTACCGGCATGCGATACACATTCATCCAAGAACTGTTCGACACATGGGACTTAACCACGTATCACCGATATGGGAAAGTCACCGAGCTGATTATAGGTTTCGATTACGGGTTTCAATCCCGGATTTACAGAAATTTGTTGTGGGGAATGAAGGCAGGCTTTGGCTATTCCTTCATATATCCTGAGTCGGCAGGAGATGAAAATGTGCTGGCCAATACCATTGAATTTATTCATATTCGGCCCCTCGATAACATGCCGATTTCAATCAATGGTCAAATCAGTTTCGCGTTTAAATTCTAATTGCAGCAGATTTCTCCGGAAGGGATTTTTCCGGGACTTCATCTTTGGCAAACGCAAGAAAAGCAAATTTATTCTCATACAAACTACATCCCAATCTTGAGTAAAAATATGGCATTTGATCCATTCGCCATGTTCATACCCGATAACAAGAACCACCGGATGACGTTGAATCTCTGAGGTAAAAAAATGCAATTTTCCTGATCTGATGAAAGTTTTTTTGTACGTTTGCTCCTCAAAATGTACACAGGATGAATCTTCACGAATATCAGGGGAAATCGATTCTGGCAACCTATGGGGTGAATGTGCCAAAAGGTTATGTGGCTTGCAATCGTTCCGAAGCAGTTGAGCATGCACAGCGTCTTATGAATGAAACAGGCACTGACCGGTGGGCCGTAAAGGCACAGATTCATGCAGGTGGTCGGGGAAAAGGAGGCGGTGTGAAAATTGCCAAAAGCATTGAAGAGGCCGGAATGTATGCTGAGCAGATTGTCGGAATGAACCTGATCACTCCTCAAACTCCTGCTGAAGGAAAAAAAGTGAGTAAAGTGCTTATTGAGCAGAATATTTATTATCCCGGGCCTGAAAAAGTCCTTGAGATTTACATGAGTGTTATGGTGAACCGCAGCACAGGACATCACATGTTTATGTATTCACCAAAAGGGGGAATGGATATCGAAGCTGTTGCAGAAGAAACTCCCGAACTTATTTTCACGGAAGAAATTAACCCGACCACTGGTCTTATGCCGTTTCAGGCCAGGAAAATTGCCTTCAGTCTAGGCTTGTCGGGAGAATCCTTTAAACAAATGACGCGCTTTGTCGATTCGCTTTACAAAGCTTTTATTGGAGCTGATGCATCACTCTTCGAAATCAATCCGGTGATCAGAGCAGCTGATGAGAAAATTTTTGCTGCTGATGCCAAGGTCGTTGTCGACAACAATGCCTTGTTTCGTCATCCCGATATTGCAGCAATGCGCGATCTACTCGAAGAAGATCCCACCGAAGTGGAGGCAGCCGATGTGGGACTAAACTATGTGAAGCTTCAAGGAAACGTGGGTTGCATGGTAAACGGTGCCGGGCTGGCTATGGCGACCATGGATATCATTAAAATGAGTGGCGGAGACCCTGCCAATTTTCTCGATGTGGGCGGAACTGCCAATGCCGATAGAGTCGAAAAAGCTTTTCGCATCATTCTGCGTGACCCGAATGTAAAGGCTATTCTTGTAAATATATTCGGAGGAATCGTACGGTGCGATCGCGTTGCAGAAGGCATTGTTGCTGCTTATAAAAATATTGGCAATATCCCGGTCCCCATTATTGTTCGCTTGCAGGGAACAAATGCAGCTGAAGCAAAAGAACTGATTGATCAAAGCGGGCTCAAGGTGTTTTCAGCGATTAAGCTGGAAGATGCAGCACGATTGGTCGCAGAGGTGTGCAACTGATCTTTGTAACTTATAAAATGCAGGTTTGAAAGAGAAATTACTTCTTTTCTTTAAGCAAATCTCTGATTTCGGCAAGCAACACTTCTTCATTGCTCGGTTTTGATGGCTCTGCAGGCGCTTCCTCTTCTTTTTTCTTCAGTCTGTTTGCCCCTTTCACAACCATGAAAACCGCAAATGCAATGATCAGAAAATCAAAAATATTCTGAACAAACATGCCATAGTTGAGGGTCACTTCCTGTATGGCAGGACTAACCACTGTGTCACCATTCATCACTGCAGGCGCACCTTCCTGAATAATCCACTTCAGATCTCTGAAATCAACATTGCCGATGATAAATCCAAGCGGTGGCATAATGATGTCAGTCACCAAACTGCTTACGATTTTTCCAAATGCAGCTCCAATAATTACAGCCACAGCTAAATCAAGCACATTGCCTTTAATGGCAAAACTCCTGAACTCCTTAAAAACTTTCATGCTGAAATGATTTTAAATTAAAACTTATAGGAAAACCCCAATCCAAAGACTTCCTTAAACTGGGTTCTTGGGCCCTTGGCAATGACGACTCCGGCTTCATCCTTCACTTCAATAGCAATGTCATCATCATAAATCAACGTGGTAGCCACTGTTACCGAAATGAATTTGTTAACTTTCATTGCCAGGGTATTCTCCCAGTAAACATCAATATTCTGAGGATTGTTCAGGTAATTGGTGAACAATTCAAGCTTCGATGTGAGTTTAACATTGGTCATAATGTCCTTGCTGAAAGCCCCCTTGAAGTACCCTCCAAATTCAATTCGCATCTTCTTTCCAGAAGTGATCAAACTCGAATCGGTGGGGTTAAACAATGCCGGCTCCACCCCAAATGCACCTGAATTTGCGAGCTCCTGATCATTGACAAAAGTCATTTTTCCGGTCAGAGGCGCAAAAAACAAACTCAAAACATCCTTCTTTTTGTAATCATATCCGGCTGCAAAAAGCAAATATCCAGGAGCCATAAATCTCGAGATATAAACAGAATCATCAGGATAATTATACCCGGGCATAAACTGGGTTTTAAAATTAACCAGGGCAGCAATAAAACTGCTTTCCGAAAGCTTTCTGCCAAATTTCGACGAGAAGTCAATCTTATCATCGGTTTTGCGAATGTCCTGTGCGCCCTGTTTCATGATTCCATATCCAAGATCGAGCGTGTTGTCCCAGCTGATTTTGCCCTTCTTATAATTGGCAAATGAATTCACCAGCGAATTACCGCTAAACGAGTTTTCACCACCGGCAGCCCAGTTACTAAGCGATACCTGACTAAAAGCCAGCGTGAAAGAGCCCCCCTTTTTCCAACCATCGGTTGAATCGGCGTTGAGCACCCTCAAATCTTTCTCCTTGTCGGTTACCTGTGAAAACCCAAGCCGAAAGACACTCAGTGTGGAAATAATTAAGAACAGAAACTTGTATCTCATACAACTCAAATAATCAATAAAATTAATACAAAAGTTTGTAATCACTTGTCTCGAGCAATTGCTTTACTTTTTGAATAAATAGTCCTCCAAGAGCTCCATCGACAATGCGGTGATCATATGAAAGTGACAGAATCATCATTGGGCGAATTCCGATGCTGTCTCCTTCGGGACTTTCGATAACCACTGGTTTTTTCGCAATCACACCGGCAGCAAGTATGGCAACCTGTGGCTGATTGATGATTGGTGTACCTGTTAAACTTCCAAAGGAACCCAGATTTGTGAATGTGAATGTTCCTCCTGAAATTTCATCTGGCGAAAGTTTGTTGTTTCTTGCCTTGGCAGCAAGATCGCCTGCCACTTTGGCCATCCCTGGCAAATTAAGCATGTCGGCATCTCGAATCACAGGGACAATGAGATTCCCATTTGGCAGAGCAGTGGCCATACCAATGTGAATGTTTTTCCGAATAATGATTTTATCACCGTCCACAGATGAATTTACCATAGGAAATTCGCGAAGCGCCTGAGCTGTCGCATGCAGTATGATGTGTGTATAGGTGAGCTTGGTGTTGTATTTCTGCTCAAAAACAGCTTTATTGCTTTCTCTCCATGACACTGCCTTTGACATATCAACCTCAATAAATGAAGTCACATGAGGTGAAACCTTTTTCGATTGGACCATATGCTCTGCAATCAGCTTACGCATGCGATCCATTTGAACAATTTCATCGCCTTGAACCGGTTGTGCAGTTGCTGTCAATGCAGGAGTCTGGATGGCAGGTTTGCTCACTGCGGTCATCTTTTTGTTTCGTTCTTCAAGGTATTTCAAAAGATCCGTTTTTGTAACCCGTCCTTTCTCTCCGCTTCCCGTAATTGTCTCAAGTTCCTCATGACTAATTCCTTCGCTGGATGCAATGTTTTTCACCAGAGGACTGTAGAAACGATCGCCTGACTTTTTTGCCTCAGTAGAAGGTTTATCTGTGTTTAAGCTCTCAGCCTCAGGAGCATCGATAATGGTTTGCGCTATTTCATCTGGGGCTGAGTCGTTCTCTTCACCAGCCATTTTTATCGTAGCGATGACTGCGCCCACAGCGACAACCGATCCCTCGTCAAAAAAAATCTTGTCCAAAACGCCTTCAACCGGCGAGGGAACCTCACTATCAACTTTGTCGGTGGCAATTTCCACCAAAGGATCATCTTCGCTGATCACATCACCAGGTTTTTTGAGCCATTTGGTAATGGTTGCCTCAATAACACTTTCACCCAGCTTCGGCATAATGATATTAAATGTGCTCATCTTTTTCAAATATAATGTAAAGGTACAAAGCTTAGAAAAGCAGGCCGGGCGCTTCTGATAAATATCATCGACGACCAAGCGACCAAAAACCGCGAAGAATGATCTGTACGTCGTTCCAAACCTTATAATCGCGGGCATAAAGCATATTCAGGCTGTCGATGGTAGCAGGATTGTCGATAGGTTTTCTGACAAAGTCAACCGGATTGAGTACACCTGACTTGATTCTGGGGAGTTTATTGTCGAGGGGATTCGATTTGTTGAAGCCAACCCAGCTGCGAAATCCGGCCAACACCAAAAACGTGTTGATCAGGAATCCCAACGGTCGTTTCATTCCCCAAATGGCAATAGGTGATATGCAAATCAACGTCAGCGATGTGAAAAAATCGAGTGTTCTTTTTCGTCTTAAATTTTCGGGTCTCGATATATTGTTGATATCATAAACATAGTAATCGCCCGGATGATTGATGTTGTTGCTGCCGATGATATAAAGGCTTTCGGGAGGCGCAATTTTAAACTCGATGTTTCTTTGAGTAAACCCTGACATGATGCTGATGATTTGCTCAGAGGCCATATCGCGGGCACAAAAAATGATTTCGTTGATTTTAAACACATGCACAATTTCATCCAATTGTGAAATCCTGCCATACGGTTCCAGATCGTAGCCATTCTCGCCGGATGAAACAAAATGAGTGTAGTTCACTTCAATGCCTGCCTTATCCATGATTTGTTTCACCCGCAGAGCTTCATCCTGCTTGCCAATAATCACAATACGCTTCAGCTGACTGCCAGCCAGTCGGAACCCTTTGGCATGGGTCCAGTGAAGAATCAGCCGGATTGACAGATAAACCAACAGGGACCATGCTGCACCAAGCAGAATAATGGCCCGGCTAAACCGGTATGCTTCGGGAAGCAACGAGTAACCAATGAGAATGATGGCTGTTCCGGCTGCCAGACCCTGTAGAATTCGGGAAAGTCTGACCGGCTTGTCGTAACCGCCACTGAACATCACACAAATTGCCCACACCATGCTATAAGTGGCTACCCCTAGCAGCAGCAGATTCGGAGGAAACTGCCCCCCTTCAGGGAAAATAATTCTGCTTTGCCATAAATCTGAAATAAACCACAATCCACTCGAAATAGCCGACAGATCGATGGCTGGCACTGCAAAACGCCTTACAAATCTGGCGACAAGAGCCAGGGCCGCCCGGAAATAGATGGCCAGATTAATGACCGTCACAAACAAACGCAGCTTTTCGCGGGCGTAATGCTTTCGTGCAAAAATAATCATCGCATTGTAAAACACAAAGACATAATTTGCACTGCTTTTCTTGGTGCTCTCACCTTTATAATGAATAATACGAGTCTCAGGAAAGTAATAGTTCTTGTATCCTGCTTTCAGAATACGGTACGACAAATCAATATCCTCTCCGTACATGAAAAACGTTTCATCCAGCAAGCCGGTTTTATCAAGAACTTCTCGTCTGAGAAACATAAATGCGCCGCTTAGCACATCAACTTGGTGAATCTTATGTTTGTCGAGATATGATAAATGGTATTTCCCAAAACGCCTTGATCGTGGAAAAATAGCGGAAAGACCAAACATTTTATAAAAGGATATTTCAGGAGTTGGTAAACCCCTTTTCGACTCAGGAAGAAAATTGCCTTTGCCATCAACCATCATCACGCCAAGACCTCCTGCATCAGGAGTCTGATCCATAAACTCAATCACTTTGCTGAATGTCGATTCCTCAACCACCGTATCAGGATTAAGCAACAAAACATATTCACCTTTGCTTTGATGTATCGCCTGATTGTTTGCTCTTGAAAAGCCGCGATTCTCTTTATTCTCAATCAGAATTACTTCCGGAAATTTATTCCGGACCATAACCACAGAGCCATCAACACTATTATTATCAACCACAAAAACTTCAGCTTCAATCCCCTTCAATGCCTGTCGCACCGAAAGAAGGCATTGTTCAAGAAAATGCTCTACGTTGTAGTTGACAATAACAATAGATAGTTTCATTAAGGCAAAAGTAAGGATTTCTTAAGAATGAGCGCTGTGGACAAATGAAATTGACAAAAAGCATTTTCCCCTCTGACATTTAATCTGTCGAAGTGTTATTTTTTCTGATTTTCAGCATGAGGGTTAATGATGCATCGATATTTGGATTTAAAGCAGTTTCTGAAACAAACTCGGCATGCCCCATGGAACTGATGACTGAAACACGTTCAGCGCAAATAAAATCAGAAATATCCCATACCTCCGCATGTCATGTTTCCTTCAACAATGTAAATAAAGTGATGGCTTCATGTAACCGTTTCAGGCTTCGGACGCAGCGAAAACCAAGCACGATTACGCTGCATTGAAATCAGACAACTTAAAAGGGCAGTACATCATCGTCAGCAGCCGCATTCAGATCAATGCCAGTATTCATAGGAGAATCGTAACCGGCACTGTAATCCGGTTCCTTGTCAAAAGAATCTCCACCCTGCCTGTCGATTTTCCATGCCTTGACACTGGTAAACCAGCGACCATTGTATTCACGGCTTTCGATATCGGCTTCCACACGCACATCTTCACCCTGCTTCACATTAAACTGATCTACTTTGTCGCCGAAAACGGTGATGCATATTTTCTTGGGATATTGACCTGGAACCTCCAGAATGAAATCCTGTCGCTTCCATGTGCCATTCTGACCCTGGCCACTCACAACCTCGAGCACCTGAATAATTTTGCCTGATAATTCCATTATGATTTCTTTTGAACAAAAATAGTAAAAAACAAAGTAGCCGGGAAATATCATTCAAATATTTTCGCATGATCGAAATAAGCAATTGATCATGATTCAAATGACCAATCGGCGACATTTTACATCTTTTTTGTAATGGAATTCAAAAATTTCAGAATGACGCTTGATTTTGATGGAAATATATTTCAGGCTTTCAAAATCCACGATAATGATTTTGATCATGACCATGTTGATGTCCCTGAAAAAAAGGCCTTCGTTTTAGGAGATGAATTGTGGGATGAAATTGAATAATGCGTTTGAATAACATCTATTCGACTATGTCTTCAACTGAACTTGAGCCAGATTTGAGTAAAACTGATGAATTGGATTTAATCGCCATAGAATTATTCAAAAGATAGCAACGATGAATTTTCTCATGGATGACCGGATAACGAGACTGCGGTATTTTAGCATTTGCAGGGACAAATTTATTTTTGAAATAAATAAGTAACCACTCACACATACAGAGTTCATAACCCTTTGGAACTTAGGCACTCACATCCAGCGCTTTCAAACGTTCCAGCAATGGAGGATGACTATAGTTGACAATCACATACCAAGGATGCGGAGCCGGATGACTGAGGTGATCAACCGACAGTTTAACCAATGCGTTTTTGAAAACACTGACATTCACTTGCTTGCATGCAAAACGGTCGGCTGCATATTCATGCTGCCTCGAAATCAGGTTAGAAAAAACTCCTGCCAGAGTTGAAACCGGTTGAAGCAAAAAGACAAACACGAGCAAAGAAGCATGCAATGAAGGTTCCATCCCGAGTGAAGAAGCAAGCGATGGGAAAGAGAGAAGTAAATTGAGCAAGTACATAACCCCCAGATTCAACAAGGCTGAAATGAGAAATCCGACCGCCACATGTTTGTTTTTGTAGTGCCCTATCTCGTGAGCAAGCACTGAAACAATCTCTTCAGCACTTAGTTTTTCGATGAGTGTGTCATATAAGACAATTCTTTTCTTAGGACCAATCCCGGTAAAGTAGGCATTTGCTTTTGTTGAGCGTTTGCTCCCGTTGATGACAAAGATATTTTTCAAGCTGAACCCATGCCTGCTTGCAAAAAGTTCAATCGCATCGCGCAACACACCTGGTTCAAGTGGCGACTGTTTGTTGAATAAAGGCACAAAAACATTGCTATAGAACATTGTGAACAGCATGATGAACAGCACCAGGACACCCCAGGCCAATATCCAGAATTGGTCAGGCATGGCACGATAAATTTCTGCAAGTACCCAGAAAATCCCCCCTCCAATAATTATCGTCAATATCCACGACTTCAGTTTATCGATCATAAAAACAGTCCCTGTTGTTTTATTGAAGCCGAATCGTTGTTCAATGCCAAACACCGCATACCATTGGAAAGGAATGCTGAGCAAATCTGTCCCGATGAAAACAATACCAAAAAAAACGATGGACTGCCCTACCGGATGGTCCCAAATAACTGCTGCGATCTGACTCATCACATCAAATCCATTCAGAAAAAAAAGAATGGCAAAAAGCGATAATCTAAAACCCATCGTCCACAAAGAAAGGGATCCCCGGGCTCGTGTATAGCGTGAGGCCGTCTTTAGCAAATCAGGATTGAAATAAGCACTCAGCGATTCAGGAATGCCGACATGACGCTCCTTGATGTTCATTGCAGTTAGAAAGAAATTAAAAGCTACATCTGCAAAAACACCTGCAAAAATCAGCCAATGAATACAGGATTCCATAATTGATCCGTTCAAGGCTCAGACAGGTTTCAGGCTATCGGTATTTTCAGTAAGTGTTATCCCTTTTGGAACAATGAATTTTGAATCAGGAATGCGCACATTCACTTTAATTTCGGTGGCCTCCATGCTGACTTCCATGCCTGAAACAGTTGAAACGGTTTTCAACGGTATGCCTTCCCATACCCACACTCTTGCCAGCACTTCCATGCCATCGACAACCGATTTCATGTCAAAAACCCGGCACTTCTTTCCCATGAAAACTTCCTCAGGCAACATGGTGATATTTTTTGCAATCAGTTCCTCATCGGTCATGTAACGGTAGTTGGGTTCTTCCGTGGTGTCGTTCTGGGCAATCAACTTCCATGTCCCCGTTTTACCAATCATATCAATATTGTATAACACTGAATCCCTAATAAGACTCATGTGATGTGAGCGTTGCCCCAAAACAGTCGATTTAATTTCCGTGCAATTTATCCGTCCAAAGTCGCTGAACCAGGTTGTAATATACTGAGTAATACCAAAAGTGGTGGATGTGTACATCACCATACCTGTCTGAAATCCGTAACGGTCGCTGTCGGCAGGCTGCACAATTTCGTTTTCCGGAATAGGCTGAAGTGAATCGGCAGCAGGCTTGAAAGGATTCTCTGAAGAACCTCCGCATCCGAGAAGCACGAACGATGCGAGCAAAACCAGAAAAATAATCTTCATAAACAATCGGTTAAAGTCGGTATTTCTTGTGTAAAGATACAAAGGTTATAATATCAGGAGTAAAAACAAGAAAATCGTTTTCAAACTCATGATAGAACTCAACCAGATACTGCACAGTATCGGCAAGCGCGCTTTTGAAATGGGTTCTGCGGTTCACTGCCGAAAACACCTCCTGCATGCCTTCAAACGTTTCGTATCGGTCGAACCACTGACTGTCGATGATCTTTCGGCTGATTCGCTGGCTTTTCGGTGGCAGTGTGTCCATTCGGTCTTCCAATAACTGATAAAAACGGTTGACTACCGTTGAAAAATCTTCCCGAACAAATATTTTCCAGTTCTTGATCAGAAAATGGTCATATAAAATATCCACCGCTACCGGCGCGTAATGTTTATGAGAAGGACGCAATAAGGTAACACTGTGGCGTACTGCATGGTGCATATCACTAAAAGTGTCAATGGCACGATGAAGCAATACGCCCCTTTTTACAGCATTTGGCAACTCATTTACCGCCTGAACACCCCTAATATGATCGGCTATATAATTCCCGATGATCGTCTCGGGGTCATCACCAGCCAGTATCAGATGCATGAGGTAATTCATGATGTAAAAATAATCCAAAATTTTGAATCGGCCACGACTCAGGATTTTTTTTTATGTTTGTACCGGAATAATTCAAACACAAAATATGCAGAAACTCTTGTTATTGGGCGACGAAGCCATTGCGCTGGGAGCCATCGATGCAGGCATGTCGGGAATCTACGCTTATCCGGGCACGCCGTCCACCGAAATAACCGAATATGTTCACGCGAGCAAAGAAGCACGGGAAAAAGGGATCATTTCTTCATGGGCTGCCAATGAAAAAACAGCCATGGAAGCTGCCATCGGCATGTCTTATGCCGGCAAACGCACCATGGTTTGCATGAAGCACGTCGGACTGAACGTGGCTGCCGATCCGTTTATGAATGCTGCCATCACTGGCGCCAACGGAGGCATGATTGTCGTTGCTGCCGATGACCCTTCGATGCACTCATCTCAGAATGAACAAGATAGTCGTTTCTTTGGAAAATTTGCCCTGATCCCCATTCTTGAACCTTCGAACCAGCAGGAAGCCTACGATATGGTTCACTACGGTTTCGAACTGAGCGAAAAATTTAAGGTGCCCGTTTTGCTGCGCATCACCACCCGCCTTGCCCACAGCCGAGCAGGGGTTGCACGCCGCCAAGCCCGTCAGCAGAATGAAATGTCGCTCCCTTCCAACCTGCGTCAGTTTGTGCTTCTGCCATCCATTGCACGCAAACAATATGACATGCTGCTGGGAAATCAGATGCGCTTCCGCGCCGATGCAGCTGAATCGGGCAACAACACATACACCGACGGTCCTGACAAATCAATGGGAGTCATTGCCTGCGGAATCGCCTATAACTATCTGATGGAAAACTTTCCTCAGGGTTGTCCTTTTCCTGTACTCAAAATCGGTCAATATCCCATGCCTGTCGAACTGGTTGAAAAACTGGCCGATCAAACCGAACGCATCATGGTGCTCGAAGACGGCTATCCGTTGGTTGAAGAATTGCTGACCGGATTGCTCCACCGTGGAGTAAAAGTTTCAGGCCGTTTCGATGGACGCATTCCCCGAACTGGCGAACTGAACCCCAATATTATTGCACGTGCATTTGGGTTAAACGACACCGTGGGATCCGACTCGCCCGAACTCATCGTTGGTCGTCCACCCAGCCTTTGCGTTGGATGTCCTCATATCGACAGCTACAACGCAATGAACGAAGCGTTGACAAAATATGCAAAAGGACGGGTTTTCAGCGATATCGGCTGCTACACCCTTGGCGCTTTGCCTCCATTCGAGGCCATCAACAGCTGTGTTGACATGGGTGCATCCATCACCATGGCCAAAGGAGCCGCCGATGCCGGTTTGGTTCCTGCCGTTGCTGTCATTGGCGATTCAACATTCACCCACAGCGGAATGACCGGACTGCTCGATGCTGTAATCGCGAAATCGCCCATCACGGTGGTGATTCTCGACAATTCGACCACCGGCATGACCGGCGGACAGGATTCGGCAGCTTTTGGCCGACTCGAGGATATAGTGAAAGGTATAGGTGTTGAGCCTGAACACATCCGCATTTTGAAACCATTGCGCAAAAATCACGAAGAAAACACGAAGATTTTCGAGGAAGAACTTGCCTATAATGGTGTTTCGGTCATCATTCCCACACGCGAATGCATTCAGACCCTTAACCGCCGCATGCGCGAAAAATTCAAAGCAAAAAACAACTAATGCCCATTGAAATGAAAAGAGACATTATTATATCAGGCGTCGGTGGACAGGGAATTCTTTCCATTGCAGCAACCATTGGCTTGGCCGCAGTCGACAAAGGCTGGTTTCTGAAGCAAGCCGAAGTTCATGGCATGAGCCAGCGCGGTGGTGATGTTCAAAGCCATCTCCGCATTTCCGAAAATCAGGTTCACAGCGACCTCATTCCTTTTGGTCAGGCCGACATGATTCTTTCGGTTGAGCCGATGGAATCGCTTCGATACCTGCCTTACCTTCATCCCGATGGATGGGTTGTTACCAATTCAAAGCCCTTTGTCAATGTTCCGAATTATCCGGATATTGAGAAAATTTATGACGAAATACGAAAAATCAAAAACCACATCCTGATTGATGCTGACACCATCGCCGCTGAATTAAAAGCCCCCAAATCGGCCAATATGGTCATGCTTGGAGCAGCGTTTTCTTTTCTTGGCATCGAAAAATCATATTTCGAAAAAGCCATTCAGGGCTTGTTCGGCCGCAAAGGCGAAGAAGTAGTGGCCATTAACCTCAATGCATTCAATGCCGGACTGTCGTTTGCTGAACAATATCAAAAAAGATAATCCGGACTTTTGTCAGATTTCAGAAGAGCATGCAACCCATGCTCTTTTTTATTGTTTAATATTGTGAGCTTCTTTGTATTCGGAAGTAAAAATGTTACTAAATTGCAAACAAATTATTAAGTCATGGACAAAATTCGATGTATTCTAACAGCGGTGGCAGTTTTTGCTTTACTGACCAGCACATCGGCTCAGATCGTCATCAACGAATTCTCGTGCTCAAATCTGAATCAATACCCCGATAACTACGGAAAATATGAGGATTGGATAGAATTATATAATACAACGGCATCGCCTGTCAGTCTGGCCGGTTATTATCTGAGCGATGATTCGCTCGACAATACCAAATGGGAAATTCCGGTGGGCGTGACCATCCCGGCAAACGGCTTTGTCTGCTTCTGGGCCGATGGCCGTGACGAGGTTTCCGGCGCTCAGTATCACACCAACTTTAAGCTTACTCAAACAAAAAACAATAACGAATACATTGTGCTGGCTAATCCTTCGGCAGTAACCATCGATATTATTGAGATCAGGCAGGAAACCCAGCTTGGCCATTCATACGGTCGATCGACAAACGGTTCATCCACCTGGGGAGTTTTCACAACACCCACCAAAAACGTGACAAACAATACAGCAACCTGCTATGCTGATTACGCATCGCGACCCGACTTCAGTTTTGCAGCAGGTTTCTACCCATCTCAAATATCGGTTGCGCTGACCACCACCGAACCCAGTTCAAGCATTCACTACACGACCGATGGCACACCACCAACCCTTTCCTCGGCCACCTACACCACTCCGATCACCATCAGTGCCAACACGATATTGAAAGCGGTAACCTTCAGCACGGATCCGACCATTCTGCCAAGCTTCATTGCATACAACACCTATTTCATCAATACCAATCACACCCTTCCGGTGGTTTCTATTGCCGGTTATCAGCTATCGACCTTGGCAAACGGCGACAACAGCCTCTATCCACATGGCACAATTGAGTATTTCGATACACTGGGGATCCGGAAAGCCAAAAGCTACGGTGAATTTAACAGCCACGGACAGGATTCGTGGGCCAACAGCCAGCGGAGTCTCGATTTTGTTGCCCGCGATGAAATGGGCTATAGCAAAGGTGTAAAAGAAAAATTGTTTGTCAATTCTGATCGTGACGAATTTCAGCGACTGATTTTAAGGGCTGCAGGCGACGACAATTATCCGGCCGACCATCATTCGGCCAATCTGGGCAGTGCACATCTTCGCGATGCCTACATTCATAACATAGCCGATGAAGCCAATCTGCATGTCGATATGCGCCGTGGATCAAAATGCGTGATCTATCTCAACGGACAATACTGGGGAGTGTATGATTTGAGGGAAATTCCGGACGACCACGATTATACAGAGTATTATTATGGTCAGGATAAATACAATATTCAGTACATTCTAACATGGGGAAGCACTTGGGCCGAATATGGTGGGACACAGGCACTGACTGACTGGAACAACCTCTATAATTTCATCATGACGCAGGACATGAGTGATCCGGCCAATTACCAGTACGTTACAGACCGTTACGACGAAAAAAGTCTGGTCGATTATGTTCTTGTCAATATGTTTACTGTCTGCTCCGACTGGCTAAACTGGAACACCGGCTGGTGGCGCGGGCTTGACTCGACAGGCTCCCACCTGAAATGGGGATACATTCTTTGGGACAACGACGCCACTTTTGGTCATTACATTAATTATACAGGAATCCCAAACACAAATTATGATGCTGATCCATGCGATCCGGAAGTGCTCAGTGGTTCCTCTGATCCCGAAGGTCACATACAGATTCTGTTGAAATTACGCGACAATCCCGAATTTGATCAATACTATATTTCAAGACAGATTGATTTGTGGAACACCGTTTTTTCTTGCGACAACATGCTTGCCCGACTTGACAGCACCGCAGCCCTCATTGCCCCTGAAATGACTGCACATGCAGCACGCTGGAGTGGCACCTATTCGGAGTGGAATACCAATGTACAGACGCTTCGGTCGTTTATCACCAACCGCTGCCCTGCCCTAAGCAGTGGCTTTATGGATTGTTATTCGCTCAGCGGTCCTTATCAGTTAACCCTGAATACCGATGTGAGCGGAGCAGGTTCGGTTCGAGTAAATACAACCACCGTGAACCAGTTTCCCTGGACAGCAACCTATTTTGGAAATCTGACGACTGAGCTTGAAGTATTACCCGCATTCGGCTATGAATTCGATGGATGGACGGCACAGACCAACACCTGGCTACCCCTGTTGACCGATCCGGTCGTCTCTTGCGATTTGTCGGCCAGCGATACGGTTACAGCTCATTTCACATGGACGACCATCAATGAGATCGATGAAACAGGAATATCATTTACAGCGATGCCAAGCGTGTTTTCTGATAAAACTAGCATTCTGATGCAGCTTGGAAAAAGCGAAACGGTATCCATGACACTCTATGCCATAAATGGCAGTTCTGAAATGATGATTATGGCCCCCACTCAATATGCGCCGGGCGAGTATATCATCGATATCGATTTTAATGCCGCACGAATTCAGACTGGTCTTTATGTCTTGAGCTGCAGAACGGCTACATTCTCGAAATCAATAAAACTATTGTACATGAATCAATAACGATTCATTTCGGAAAGGTTCGCTCCGGGCAAGAGTGGTTTTTCTGACTTGCACTGATATCCAGCATCACATGTTTCTTTCTCGTTGCAAACAGCATGATGGCTGCCAATGACAACAGTGCAGAGCCAAAGATGACCCAGCGGATATCGAAAACGGCTGATAAGCTCCCGATGGCCAGTGCACCCAGTGGTGTTACCGTCATGAACGACATGCCGTAGAATGAAAGTGCGCGGCCTGTCATGGCAGGATCGGCAATGGTCTGAATGACCGTGTTTACAGAGGTGTATTGTGCAATCATTCCCCATCCGCTCATGATCAGAATGATGATGCTGAGTGATACGGATCCTGACATGGAAAAAATCATTAATCCAACGGAGAAAGTGATGGCGGCAATCAAAATAACCGATGGCAGTGATGTTAGCGATTTACGGCTGGCAAGAAAAAGAGCGCCCGACAAGGCTCCGGCACCATAAGCGCCAGTGAGCAAGCCGAAAAGATGCGAATCGCCATGAAGAATATCGCGGGCAAATACAGGTAAGAAGGATTGAAAAGGGAGGCAAAACAAGCCCGCCGAAATGACCAGGATCAGCATCACACTGATTGAAACATGACCAAAGGAATAGCGGATTCCTTCCTTCAAATCGGCAATCACCGACTGTGCCTTATCGCGTATGGGCTTCACATTGACCCTGATTAACAGCAATGATGCAATGACTCCAAAAAAACTAAGTCCATTGATCACAAAACAATACCCTTCGCCAATGAGACCGATGAGTATTCCACCAATCACCGGCCCGACAAATCTTGCTGTATTGAACAGCATTGAATTCAGTGCGATGGCATTCTGCATTTGTGAGGCATCGGCAGTTAAGTCGCGGATAAATGAATGTCTGAATGGCGTGTCGATGGCATTGGTGACCCCGTTTAACACGGCAATGGTCAACAAATGCCAGATTTCAATCTGATCGCTGATGACAAGATACCCGAGCAAAAACGAAAGAAGCATCGAAGCGCACTGTGTCCCGATGATGACTTTTCGGCGGTTCAGACGATCGGCATAAACACCTGCAATCGGCGTAACCAGCAATGAAGGAATCTGACCCGCAAAACTTACCCAGCCCAGCATGACTGTACTCTCGGTGAGCCGGTACACCAGCCAGCCGGTGGCCACAATTTGAATCCATGTCCCAATCACCGATGCCAGCATGCCGCCCATATAAATGGCATAATTGCGCGAACGCAGCGCACGAAATGTGAACGTTGCCCGATACAGATGCTGCCTGATGTCAAGCCATTGCGGAATCATGCAGCAAAGGTAGAAAAGTCTCGCTTTTATGTGTCGATCTAAATTTTGTCACAAAGCGTTTATTGCATCGCCCCGCGCGCTTTCAGAATCCATTTTGCTTCGTCGAGCGGACTGATGCCTTTGTAGGGCCTGATCACCCCAAGCGCATCGTCACAGGGACGATACCCGGCGAACTGTGTTGTGATGCTAGCCTTTCCGCCGCTTCTCGAGCTGAGTTTAACAGGATAATCGTGCGAGGTTGACACCGGCAGGACTCCGGTGAGGGTGAATTTTCCATGATCCATGTCCGGATGGTCAAATGTGCCCCGCATTTTTGTGATGTCCGATGTGACCGGCCCAAGCAATTCTTCGCTTGCTTTGATTCGGAACGACACATAGGGTTCCAGCAAGGTTGTTCCGGCATTGACCAATCCATTCATGATGCCCATGGGTGTTGCAATCACAAAATCGCCGGGGCGTGAATGCATTTCATGGTCTTCGCCTTCAATCAGCGTAATGATGATGTCGGTCACTTCCCAACCTTTGATGCCTTGTTTCAGTGCGGCCGGAATGGTTTGCTCTACTTCGTTCTGATATTTCTGCGCCACATCATCCAAGCGAACCTGACTGCGGTAAATCACTCCGCTTCCCGGCTCTCCGGGCTCGATTCTGAATTTTAAAATGGCCCAGCAGGGTTTGGGCATCCAGTAGCGGACAAATCCTACTGCAACAGATGAAGGCGTTTCTTTGTAAATAACGGTCGGCTGCTCAAACGCAGCTGCAATGCCGAAGCGATCGGCTAGAATGCGCTCCAGTACCTCCATTTGGATCCAGCCCATCACACTGATGTTCATTTCCCTTTCATCGCGAAGCCACTCAAAATTCAGCGACGGGTCTTCGCTGTATAGCTGCTGCAATGCGGCCGCCAGCGTACTGTAATCTTTTTCATTCACCGCCTTTACACGCACAGTCAGCAATGGCAATTGCAGCGGCTTGAAATCAGAAATATCCGAAACGCCCTCTCCAAGCCAGTCTCCGACCGACGCTGCTGAAAATCCGCACACCCCCGCAATGTCGCCGGCTGCAACCTGCTGCAAATCCTCGTAGCGCGATCCGCTCATCCGCCTGATCTGAACAACTTTTTCATCCGCATCCTGGCTGACATTCCGAACCAGATCACGGTTGCTGATGCTTCCGTCAAACAATCGAACATGGGCGACTTTACCCATGGTCTTATCGTAGCTGATGCCAAAAACCTTTGCCAGCAATGCATTTTCAGGGTGCCCTTCAGG
The DNA here is from genome assembly GCA_964559205.1 of uncultured Bacteroidaceae bacterium. Lineage (GTDB taxonomy): Bacteria > Bacteroidota > Bacteroidia > Bacteroidales > DTU049 > GWF2-43-63. Next base: position 4,368 of record CAZLHV010000017.1, on the reverse strand, counting down.
GGCTGGAAAAAGATGAATCATGGCATCGAGCAAAGTCTCAATACCCAGGTTTAGTCGTGCTGACCCAAACAGCATGGGAACAATCTCACCGCGCGAAACCAAGATGGCAAGCTCATTTTCAAGCGTTTCGAAATCTGGTGTCGCACCTTCGAGATATGCGGCCAGCATTTTTTCATTTCCTGACACAATGGTTTCTGCAATGTGTTCTGCCATGTTTTCTTTTGAAAACAAACTGTGAATGACCACATCTGCACTGCCAATGTTTTCAGGCATTTGCAGACAAAGTGGCTCGAGTTGCCATTCTTTTCTGATGTCGGTGAGAATGGTTTCAATATCAGCGCCCACGCGATCCAGCTTGTTGACGAACAGGATTACCGGAATATGGCGTGACTGCAATGCATTCCACAAGGTGCCGGTATGTGCCTGAATGCCTTCGGCTGCTGAAATGACCAGCACCGCAGCATCAACGGCATGGAGAATGCGTTCCACGTCAGCGGCAAAATCGACATGGCCGGGTGTATCCACGAGATTGATGCGGACCTCTTTCCAGAAAAATGATGTGTGTGCCGATCGGACCGAAATGCCCCGTTCTCGCTCAACGGCAAGAAAATCGGTGTGCGTTGTTCCGTCGTCCACGCTGCCGGGCTTCTTGATGGCACCGCTGTGATACAGCATCAGTTCGCTTATGCTGGTCTTTCCGGCATCGGCATGAGCAAGGATGGCAATGTTGCGGATGTCTTCTTTCATCGTTTTAAATGTTGCGGGCGCAGAGCCGGATGATGCAAATATTTTTCTCCGAAGTACTGCATGCGAAACCATAGTTCAAATGCCGGATCCATAAAAGCATACCTGCCCTCTTCCAAATCAATGATGTCGCTTTCAATGAGCACTTTTCTGTTTTTCTGTACATTTCGTGGCGTTCCAAGTCTGTATTTTTGCATCACAGCAGCGCTTGTAAGACGGGTTTCGTTGCACGCCACAGCCTTCAGAAAATTGAGCTGTGTAACACTGATGGATTCAACTTCTTTCTGGTAGAGCGGTGAGTTTGCGTTGATGAGTTCAGTCAATGCTGCCGATAGTTCCTCATTGCTGGCCACTTTTTCGGTTTTTTGCCATGTGTAATGAGCCAACTGCTGCACATACCATGAATGATCATTCATCAACAATGGAATTTTTTCAGCCATCTCCGCAGAAATTGATTTTCCGGATTTTTTAAATCCCTGCACAATAAAACCAATCCAGTTTTTCCGCGGAATTTTTTGCAACAGCATAATGTCACCAAAGCGGTAGAAAGGTTTCGACGCATTGTTGAAAATCTCAGTCATCATGTGCCGCTTGCTGCCATATAAACAGTAGGTTACATTTTTTTGCCGCTGCCAGACCGACCGCATTTTCTTTTCAAAATCTGAAAAACCGCTGAACGAAGCCAGATTCTGAAATTCATCGAGACAAATAATGCATTGCTTTCCTTGTTTGACCGCTATTCGTTCAGGTAAATTCAATACCTCGTCAGGATATTTTTTTAGCTCCGTCCAGTTAAAACCAATCCTGAAATCGGTGCGTGGATCAATTCCAAGTGTGATTTGAGGAATCAGTCGTGAAAAGAATTCCTTGGCGGCCTTAACCCATTCCTGCCATTTGGTTGAAGAAGCCATGATGACTTCCCGTGCAAACAATTCAAGAAACTCTTCGTCCGAGGATGCTGCAAACAAATCAATGTGCACTGCAATGACATTTTTCTTCTTCGATTTGATGTCGTGTAACACCTTTTCAACCAGACTCGACTTGCCCCAGCGCCGTGGCGAAATGATGGAAGTATTGACGCCTTCCGTCAGATTGCTGTACAGCTTTTCAGCATCTTTTTCTCGATCAGTAAAGGATTGTGTACTGACCGTTGTGCCATAAATAAAAGGGGTGCTTTTCATAGGCTGTAAAAATTACTAAATGGTATAATACCTTTTGGTATAATACACAAAGGTATAAAATTTATTCATGCGCTAATGCATGTGAATTATTTCTGATGAAAAAACTGCAGGAAGCATGTTACTGCTTGCTTTTCCTCCCTTTGCAAGGCGTTACCCTTTCCAGAGCAGTCTGCACGAACCCCCGCTGCCGCCCTCTTGGGATGTCGCCTATGCAGGCTGCGTTAAGAAATCAGGCTGGAAGCATGGGGCACAAATGCCGGAAATCCTGTTTGAGCTGCGTCATATGAGCAAACATTCCTTGCAGCGAGTTATTTCCGGCTGTGGCGGGCAGCCTGATTTTAGCAGACTGCATCCAGCGACGAGGTTTTCTTTTGGTAGCTTTTCTTTTGACGGCCAAAAGAAAAGTACAATGGGACACACTTGCAAACTTGTCAAGTAAGCCGCATCCGCTTCATGTCAAAAAACACCTGCGGCTTCACGTGATCAGCACAACACCCTGAGAAGCTTGTCCTGAGCGGAGTCAAAGGAGAGTCGAAGGGGCTGTCGAAGGAAACTCGAATCACACAAAGAAGGGCACTTCCCAACAATGCCGGTCAGAACTTGTAAAAGAACACGACGTAAACCCCTTATCATTTAACTGTCACATAATATTAACCGCAGAGCGCTTAGAGAAACAACTACGCAGAGCCGCACAGAGAAAGGCTGGAACAGGTAATGATCAAATGACATTTTTTTCGGCGGGCTCTCAGGAATCTTTCTATCTTTGCATCAAATTATCAGGCATGTCCAACTGGATATTGATTTTTATTGTGCAACTCAACCGCACCGGCCTCTTTGCCTGAACAAGCCTCATTTTGCTGAGCATTTTCCGTTCGTGTATCATCACGAATGCATGATTACATTAAAAAAACAACACGATGAAAAAACAACATATCGCCATCAATGGCGAGATTTCATATCATGATTTGCAGTACATCATGAAAGGTCAGGCACAGATTAAACTGACCAGCAGTGCCATGGAAAAAATAACCGAATGCCGCGATTATCTCGATGCACGCCTTGAGGCATCGGATGCACCGGTATATGGTATCAATACAGGCTTTGGGTCATTATGTAACACCCTGATCAGCAAAAACGATCTCAGCAGGCTTCAGGAAAACCTGGTCCGCTCGCATGCATGTGGCACCGGAAACGAAGTCAGGGCAGAGATTGTGCGGTTGATGCTGGCGCTGAAAATTCAATCGCTTGCCTATGGCCGCTCAGGTGTTCAGGCTAAAACCGTTCAACTGCTGTGCGAATTGCTGAACAACGACATTCTGCCCGTGATTTATGAACAGGGTTCGCTGGGCGCCTCCGGCGATCTGGCCCCTTTGGCTCATTTGTCGCTTACGCTGATTGGCGAAGGCGAGGTGATGTACAAAGGTCGGCGCATGGATTCGGCAACAGCGCTTAAGCAGGCAGGCCTGCAACCCGTGGCGCTTCAATCGAAAGAAGGATTAGCATTGTTGAACGGAACACAGTTTATGTCGGCGCATGGCGCATGGAGTGTGGTTTTTGCCGAATACCTGATGCATCGTGCCGAGCTCATTGCTTCCTTGTCGCTCGATGCCTTCGATGGACGCATTGAACCCTTTCATCCGCTGATACAGGAAATACGCCCTCATGCTGGGCAGGCCATGACAGCGCGCATCATCAGAGAGAACCTGCATGGTAGCGGACTGATCAGCAGGAAGAAAGAGCACGTGCAGGATCCATACTCGTTTCGCTGCATCCCACAGGTACACGGTGCCACACGCGACACACTGGCCTACGTGAGCGATGTTTTTCAACGAGAAATGAACAGTGTAACCGATAATCCCACCATTTTTCCGGACGATGAACTGATTATTTCTGCAGGAAATTTTCATGGACAACCGCTGGCACTTGCTTTTGATTTTCTTGGCATTGCCATGTCGGAGCTTGCCAACATCAGCGAGCGCAGAACCTATCAACTGATCAGCGGCAAACGCGGCCTACCGCACTATCTGGTTGCAAATCCGGGCTTAAACTCGGGTTTCATGATTCCGCAATACACTGCGGCTTCGATTGTCAGTCAAAACAAACAGCTGGCCACCCCGGCCAGCGTTGATTCGATTGAATCAAGTCAGGGTCAGGAAGATCATGTAAGCATGGGCGCCAATGCGGCAACCAAAACCATCCGAATTTTGGAAAATGTGGAAAGGGTGCTTGCAATTGAATTAATGACGGCAGCACAGGCACTCGGATTCCGACGACCCGAACAGTCTTCGCCATTGATTGAGCATTTCATCAAGGCCTACCGGCAGGTGGTTCCGTTCATTGAAGAAGATGATCTGATGAGCCGCCACATTCATCGCAGCATCGACTTTTTGCGCAACTGGACGGAGAAATAAGCTGCGAAATTGAATGATCGGTTTGCTTTTTC
>CAZLHV010000016.1:0-29842 GCA_964559205.1 uncultured Bacteroidaceae bacterium | reverse complement strand
AGCCGCGCCAGACTTAGGATCTGGTGCCGAAAGGCGTGGGGGTTCGAGTCCCTTCATCCGCACCAAAAAGATTTTTTCACTAATTGATTGATTGATATGAATTTTGAATTTGAAAAAACCGGCGAACTCACGGCTAGACTCACAACCATCCTTGAACCAATTGATTATCAGCAAAAAGTTGAGGAAAAACTTCGCGAGTATCGTCGTAAAGCTTCCATGCCGGGATTTCGGCCGGGCAAGGTTCCATTTGGTGTAATTAAGAAAATGTATGGACAATCTGTGCTTGCTGATGAAGTATTCCATGTGGCATCAGAGGCCGTGTATAAATATCTCGAGGACAATAAAACTGAATTCATTTTATCGCCATTGATGGATGACATTGCGGCCCGAACCATCGAGTGGAACGAAGGAAGCAATTTTACCTTTTATTTTGACATTGCATTAAATCCCGAAATTGACCCTGTTGCCGACAGCAATATTAATCTTACAAAATACGAAATTATCAGCAGTGAATCTGACGTAGACAACTACATTGGCGATATTCGCGAACGCTACGGCCGTTTCGATAAAGCCGATGCCATCGATGAAAAGTCTTTTTTCTCTGGTCAGGTTCAACAACTCGATGCTGAAGGCAATATCGATGCAGCAGGCCTTGAAAAGTTCATTCACCTTAGAATGAAATCGCTTCCTGAAAGCATCAGGCCTATTTTCAACGGACATAAAAACGAAGATGTTCTTGTGCTCGATATCGAAAAAGATCTTCCGGATGCTGATTTACGCACTGAAGTTTTCAATGTTGATATTGATAAAGCACGGCAGATGAGTGGTAAGTACAGCATAAAAATCCAAAGTGTACTCACTGTCATTCCAGCCGACCTCGACGAAAAAGTCTTCAGCGAGGTTTTTCCGGGCAGAAACATCTCCAGCGAAGCTGAACTTCGCGAGGCTGTTGAAAGCGATGTGCTTCGGACCTACGAAAAGGAAGCAAGAAAACAATTCTATTTCGACATTCAGAAAGAGCTGAAAAACAAATATTCTTTCGAATTGCCCGAGGAATTCCTCAAAAAATACATCAAGCAACGATCCGAAAAAGAAATTTCTCAGGAGGACATTGAAAAAGGGTATCCATTTTACGCAGACGAACTTAAATGGCAACTCATTGAAAATAAATTAATCCGGAAATACAACCTGGCTGTTGGGCAGGCTGACATTCGCGAGAATATCCAAAACCTCATTGGTCTGGGTGACATGGACAGCAATGACCCCGAAGTTAAGGAGAAAATTGATCAGGTTTATGGCATCATTGTCAATGACAAGGAACGCCTGAATAATCTGGTTGACAACATGACCGATGAGCGTATCATCGATCTTTTTGAGAAAAACGGCAGCATCGAAATTAAACAGATGAATTGGAAAGAATTTCTTACCTTAGTCAACGAAAAAAACTAATCAGTCATGAAAATTCAGGATGAATTTCGCAAATACGCCACTCAACACAGAGGCATTAACAGCAACGCTTTCGACAAGTACACCCGGGTGGTTTCAAATTACATCTCGCCTACCATTATTGAGGAGCGTCAACTCAACATTGCTACCATGGACGTTTTCTCAAGGCTGATGATGGATAGAATCATTTTCCTCGGTGTTCCCATTGACGATTATGTGGCAAACATCATCGAAGCACAGCTTTTATTCCTCGATTCAGTTGACAGTGGCAAAGACATTTCCATCTACCTCAATACTCCTGGCGGTAGTGTTTATGCCGGATTGGGCATTTACGATACCATGCAGTACATTCAAAGCGACGTAGCAACCATTTGTACCGGAATAGCTGCTTCTATGGGTGCTGTTCTGCTATGCGCCGGTGAAGCAGGGAAAAGAACCGCTCTTCCTCACAGCCGCGTCATGATTCACCAACCTATGGGTGGAGCCGAAGGGCAGGCTTCGGATATTGAAATTGTGGCTGCTGAAATCCGCAAGCTTAAGGACGAACTGTATCAAATCATCGCACAACATAGCGGTCAACCCATTGACAAGGTTTGGAAAGACGGCGACCGCGACTACTGGATGATTGCTGAAGAAGCCCGTGAGTATGGCATGATTGACGAAGTGCTTCGTCGCGACAAAAGAAAATAGGCATGGCTAAACCCACCGATCACTGTTCCTTTTGCGGACGCAGCCAACAAGAAGTCCGGTTATTGATTACAGGCGTGAGTGGCAACATTTGTGAAGCATGTGTTGAACAAGCCCAGATGATCATCAGCGAGGAGCTTGCACTAAAAAACAAAACTCAAGGTCAACCTGAGTCATTCAAACTCAGAAAACCAAAGGAGATATTCGATTTCCTCAATGAATATGTCATTGGCCAGGATCATGCAAAGAAAATCCTTTCCGTTGCTGTTTACAATCATTTCAAACGCATTGCTGCAAAAAATCAAGATGTTGAAATCGAAAAAAGCAACATCATCCTGGTAGGCGAAACCGGAACCGGAAAGACTTTGCTTGCAAAAACCATTGCAAGATTTCTTGATGTACCTTTTGCCATTGCCGATGCTACAGCACTGACCGAAGCCGGATATGTGGGCGAAGATGTGGAAAGCATTCTCGCCAGACTACTTCAAGTTGCCGATTATGATGTGAAAGCCTGTGAAAGAGGTATTATTTTTATCGATGAAATTGATAAAATTTCTCGTAAAAGCGATAACCCAAGCATAACCCGCGATGTAAGTGGTGAAGGTGTTCAGCAAGCTTTGCTTAAAATGCTCGAGGGTGCAGTTGTCAATGTTCCACCTCAGGGAGGAAGAAAACACCCGGAACAAAAATATATTCAAATCAATACACAAAACATCCTGTTTATTTGCGGTGGTGCTTTTGACGGTATCGAAAAAATAATCGCAAACCGACTCAAAACATCAGTGATTGGATTTAAAAAGAAAACAGAACAGAAGGAATTCGATAAGGCAAACCTTCTTCAGTATATTGCCTCCGAAGACCTTCGCAAGTTTGGCCTGATCCCAGAATTGGTCGGTCGTCTGCCCGTTCTGGCTCATCTGCATCCATTAGATGAAAACGCCATGCTTGAGATTCTCACTAAACCAAAAAATTCACTCGTAAAACAATACAAGGCACTTTTTGAAATGGATAGTGTCAGCATTGATTTCACTGCCGACGGACTGAAAGAAATCGCTCATCTGGCGATTGCCAGCAAGCTTGGAGCCCGGGGACTCAGATCAATAATGGAGAAGATCATGACTGATCTGATGTTCGATCTTCCGGAATCTGGCAATGAGAAAAAAGTCAAAATCAACGCATCTTTTGTAAGATCAAAACTGAAAAACCATCCGGAGATACAACTTAAGGTCGCATCATAATCTGGCAAAATAATTGTTCACCTTCAAAATAAATAAGATGATGAAAACAATTGCAGTTTTTCTCGTGTTTTTTGCGTTTTGGGCCAACATAAGTCACGCTCAAAATGGAGAAGGTGAAATCAACGGCATTGTAACCAAAGCAGTCATCATCGAAGGTGATACTGTTCCCCTTTTCTGGCTTCCTACTGTTAGAATTTTTGCCCCAATGGTATTTAAATCCAAAGTTCAGGTCATTGAGTTTACGCGACTTGTTAAACATGTCAAACGTGTGCTCCCCTATGCAAAAATGATCGGACGTAAAGTCAACGAATACAACACCTATCTCAATTCCATTACCAACGATAAAAAAAGAGAGGCCGAGCTAAATAGAATTGAGAAAGAACTCAGAGCCCAGTTTGAGGATGAACTCACAAAACTCACATTTACACAGGGAAAAATTCTGCTCAAACTCGTTTATAGAGAAACTTCAAACAGCACTTATAGCCTGATTAAAGATTTCAGAGGCTCACTCACTGCTTTCTTTTGGCAATCCCTTGGAAAAGTATTCGGCTACAACTTGAAAGTAACTTATGACCCGGTCGGAATCGACAGAGATATCGAAAACATTGTCATCATGATCGAAAATGGTGCTATCTAAGCCCGCATCAAGTTTCACCGTCTAAATTTTCAAGTTGTTTTCAATAGAATTGGTTTTTCATATGGCCAAAACGTCTAATTCTATCATCTCGGCCATCAACAAAACGAATGATTTTATTCCAAAAGAAATTTTCTCTTTAAATGTTTTGAATATTAAATAATTATTGTACCTTTGCAGCCCGATAAAAAAGACAATCATGAATTTATCTGCAGAAGACAAGACAAAACTCGCTGAAAAATACGGAAAAAAATCAACCAACACCGGCTCCCCGGAAGTACAGGTTGCCATTTTCACCGAAAGGATCAAACACCTGACAGGTCATCTCAAAAGCAATAAAAAGGATTTCGTAACCGAACGGTCACTGCTCCGTTTGGTCGGCAAACGCAAAAAATTGCTATCTTATATTAAAGAAAGAGACGTAGAAAATTATCGCTCGCTGATTCAGCAACTCGAAATCAGAAAGTAAAATATTTCACATTTCAATAGAAGAAGGCAATCATGAATTGCCTTTCTTTTTTTCAACACCTAAGAAAAATATGAACGCAATTACACAAACATTCGATCTCGGCGATGGCCGAAAAGGTACCATAGAAACTGGTCGTCTTGCCCGTCAGGCTGATGGATCTGTCATTGTGCGTATAGACAATACCATGCTCCTTGCCACCGTCGTGTCAAGAAAAGAAGCTGCGGAAAATGTCGACTTCATGCCACTCACCGTTGAGTATCAGGAAAAATATGCAGCTACCGGTCGCTTCCCTGGAGGCTTTTTTAAACGCGAAGCCAGACCATCTGAATACGAAATCCTCATCGCAAGACTTGTTGACAGAGCCCTGCGCCCACTTTTTCCTGATGATTATCATGCTGAAACTCAAGTGCTTGTGTATTTGATTTCCGGAGATAAAAATACACCCCCCGACGCTTATGCCGCTCTTGCCGCCAGTTCAGCATTGGCAGTATCAGATATTCCCTTCAACGGACCCATTTCAGAAGTACGCGTTGCAAGAATCAACGGTCAATTCGTCATCAACCCTTCAAGCACCGATCTCGAACAAGCCGATCTCGACCTCATGGTGGCAGCAAACGCCAAAGATATCAACATGGTTGAAGGAGAAATGAAGGAAGTAAGCGAAGAGGTCATGCTCGAAGCGCTGAAATTTGCCCATCAGGCGATTAAGAGTCAGATTGAAGCACAAAATGCCCTTGCAGCTCAGGTTGGAAAGCAAAAAAGAGTGTATTGTCACGAAAACAATGACGAAGAACTGAAGCAACTGGTTCATGATTTTTGCTATGCAAAAGCTTATGAAACAGCCAGAAACCTGATTACTGCAAAACATGAACGAAGTGAAGCTTTTGAAAAAATCGAAGCAGATTTCTTTGAAACACTTCCTGAAGATATCCGTGACGAGAAAAAGCCATTGGTGAAGCGATATTACCACGATGTCATGAAGAAAGCTGTCCGAGATATGATATTGAATGAGCGAATCAGACTCGATGGACGCAAGACCGATGATATCAGACCAATTTGGTGTGAAGTTGATTATTTGCCTTCAGCACATGGCAGCGCTGTGTTTACTCGCGGCGAAACACAAAGTCTCACCACTGTTACCCTGGGAACAAAACTCGACGACCAAATTATCGACGGAGCAGTATTTGAAGGAACCAACAAATTTATTCTTCATTATAATTTCCCTCCCTTCTCAACTGGTGAAGCAAAACCCATCAGAGGTACCGGACGCCGGGAAATAGGTCATGGTAATTTGGCCATGAGGGCGTTAAAAAACATGATTATCCGTGACGACAGTAACCCATATACTATCCGCGTAGTAAGCGATATTCTCGAATCGAACGGAAGTTCATCGATGGCCACGGTTTGCGCCGGATCACTTGCGCTTATGGATGCGGGTGTAAAATTCCGTAAAGCAGTGTCAGGAATTGCCATGGGACTCATTACGGATGTTGAGAGTGGAAAGTATGCTATTCTGAGCGATATTCTGGGCGACGAAGATCATCTTGGCGATATGGATTTCAAAGTCACCGGAACCCGTGACGGTATTACAGCTTGTCAGATGGACATTAAAGTGGATGGATTGTCATACGAAATACTTGCAGAAGCATTATCTCAGGCTAAAAACGGAAGGCTTCACATTCTTGGCATTCTCGAAAACACCATAGCGCAACCACGAGAAGACTATAAACCCATGGTTCCGCGCTTTACAAAGTTTAGTATCCCTCGCGATTTCATTGGTGCAGTGATTGGACCTGGCGGTAAAATTATTCAGGAGATTCAACGCGTTACCGGTGCCACAATCCTGATTGAAGAAGTTGGAGATTCAGGGGTGGTTGAGATATTTGCATCAAATGCTGACTCAATGGATCAAGCTGTAAAATGGGTTAAATCAATTGTTGCAGTTCCCGAGGTTGGTGAAATTTATCAGGGCACAGTGAAAGCAATTCAGGCCTATGGTGCCTTTGTTGAAATTCTGCCAGGGAAAGAGGCTTTGCTTCACGTTTCAGAGCTCGACTGGCAGCGGGTGACTGATGTTAACCAGTATTTGAAAGTTGGAGACAAAATTGAGGTGAAACTCATTGGCACTGATGAAAAGACAGGGAAACTCAGACTTTCGAGAAAAGTGCTGCTTCCAAAAGAATGATTTTTTTTCCGGCCAACTTTATGTAACTATAGGTTGTCTGCATCGTATAAATCCCTACCCAACCCTGAGCGTAATTTATGAGGCAACTTAAAATCAGCAAGCAGGTAACTAATCGGGAGACAGCATCTCTTGACAAATACCTGCAGGAAATAGGCCGCGAGGAATTGATCACTGCAAACGAAGAAGTTGTACTTGCACAACGAATCAAGCAGGGCGACATGAAAGCCCTTGAGAAATTGACCAAGGCTAACCTTCGTTTTGTGGTTTCAGTTGCCAAGCAATATCAAAATCAGGGTTTAAGCCTTCCTGACCTGATCAATGAAGGCAATCTTGGCCTAATCAAGGCTGCTCAGCGTTTCGACGAAACCAGAGGTTTCAAATTCATCTCCTATGCTGTTTGGTGGATTCGTCAGTCCATTTTGCAGGCATTAGCCGAACAATCACGTATTGTACGTCTTCCCTTGAACAAAATCGGAACCATCAACAAGATCAATAAAGCCTTTGCCCAGCTCGAACAAGAATTTGAAAGGGAACCCGATGCGCACGAAATTGCGGCTATGCTCGATATGCCCGACACCGAAGTTAAAGACAGTCTGCGACATACCGGCCGGCATGTCTCGATGGATGCACCAATTGTGACTGACGAAGAAACGAATCTGTATGATTTGTATGCTAACGAAGAAAGCGAGCGTCCCGATAAAGGCCTGCAATTTGAGTCATTAAATATTGAAATTGAAAGAGCAATTGCCACACTCACTCCGCGAGAAAGAGACGTGCTGAAGTTCTACTTTGGTCTTAATAGTGCTCCCCAACTCACCCTGGATGAAATTGGCGATAAATTCGGCCTGACCCGAGAAAGGGTAAGGCAAATTAAAGAGAAAGCCATAAGAAGACTGAAACACGGCAGTCGAAGCCGCAACCTAAAAGGATACCTCGGATAATCTGTATACCAAAACCCTTCAGACTCCTGCCGCCAAAACAGCAGGAGTTTTTTATTTATTCAATGTCCTCAGCTTCTGGTAATCCCTTCCGGTTTCTCCGAAAAGTGACAAACAAGTATCCAACTACCAACAACAATAAAACCGACGAAGCAGCATAGCTGATCTTTGTGCTCATCTCAAAGGCAGCCGGCTTTATTTTCATTTCAATGGTATGCTCGCCAGCTGGAATAACAGCAGCACGCAAAACATAATCGGCACGGATCATATCGGCTTTTTGTCCATCAATATAAAGCTCCCATTCAGGATACCATATTTCACTGAATACTGCAAACTGAGTTGTGTTTGAAGCTGATTTGAAGGTCACTGCATTCGGGCTATACGAGGTACGCTCAATGCGCGCAAGGCTGTCGGGTACAATTTTCAGCTGACTCAGCTGAGAAGCATATCTCTTGTCAACTACTGCCTCGTCGGTCGTGTTTATGTCGCCCACAAGCTGAATTTCATGATCAGCATTATCGGCAAGCACAATATCCTTCACAAACCATGCATGGCCATTGGCATGGAGGTTCACCAAGGGAGGACCCTTTGGATCCAAAATAAAATATCTCGTATTCAGCATGTTGAGTACACCAAGATTACTAAACACACTATCAATGCGACCCATGGTTGTTCCTGCTTTCAAATTCTCTGCAAGCATGCTGATTTCGGGCGACAACTGATTTTGAATCAGTTCTTGATATCGCATGAGCTTGGCAGCATGATAGCCCCCAGCCGATCGGTGATAATAAGAAGTGCTTGCGTCGTTAAACACATCGACTGAGAGATTCAGTACCCGAGCTCCGGTACTGTTATCAGCAAGAATCATCTTATCGGCTACCGATTGGGTAAATGGATTCTCAACTTTTCGTTTGGCCACAAAACTTGTTTCGTTCAGATAGCGTTTTGCCACCGGCATCATATCGAGAAAAACCAGTCCGGTAATGATCCCAAGAAACAAAGGTGCTTTTACCTTTTTCTTAAGCAACAAAAATGTCAATGTGCCAGCCCCAAGAATGAATAAAAATGTCCGTAGTGCGTCAGCCTTGAAAATTGCCACACGCACATCAGTCAGTGCAGTAATGAAGTCGTTTACGTTGGCTCCTTGTGCACGGTAATTCTGAAACATTGCATTCTCGCGGTCAGAAATAAAACTAAAAAAGGTGGTTGGCATTAGCCAGAAAATCAATGCAATACCACCAGTGAGGCCAAAGGCAATATAAAGCCAGTGAAGCTTTGACGACCATTTCTCTGCATTGGTAACTAATTCATGAAGAGCCAAAACAAAAATAAATGGCACGACCAATTCGGCGACAATTAACCACATGGATGGCGCCCGGAATTTATCGAGGAGAGGCAGATGATCGATAAAGAAATCGGACAGTTCTCTGAAATTTCCACCCCAGGCAAGCAGTACACTTAAAAATCCGGCAACAAGCAATGGCCATTTAAGTTTATGACGCACAATAAAAATACCTAGAATGCAAAAAAACATGACAATTGCTCCTACATAAACAGGCCCTGAGGTGCCAGGCTGTTCGCCCCAGTACTGAGACCAGTCGGCGATCATTGGTCGCATCTCACGATCAGCCTTATCAAGTTTATCCTTACTTTCAATTTTAATTTGCTGCGAGGCTCCACCCTTTGCGTTGGGAATCATCAGGCTCCAGGTTTCACCGATTCCGTAGCTCCAGCCATAAATATAAGACTTATCAAGCCCTTTTCCATCTTCATTCCCGGTCTTTGTAAGCTCAGAATGACCCCTGATGGTTTCCTTGGTATACTGATAAGTGGTGTAGAGGTTCGAGAAATTAATTCCAACTGCGATGACAAGACCTGCCACTAAAATTCCGGAGGCAATGATGAATTTTTTCAGCTGCTTTTCAAGGATAGCCCAGACAACTTCAAATAAAACCAGAATGACCACCATGAAAGCCAGATAATAGGTTACTTGAACGTGATTGCACGTCAGTTCAAGCGCAAGAATAACCGCTGCCAGTAAACCACCTTGTATAAATTTGCCCCGATAGGTCATATACACGGCTATGAGATATGGAGCCATGTATGCAATCGCATGAGCTTTTGAGTTGTGGCCAACGGCAAGGATGATCATGAAATATGAAGACAAGGCAAAGGCAATGGCACCCGCCAATGAAGCCCATTTGTTTAGCTTTAACACCTGGGTCATGAAGAAAAACCCCATGAATCCAAGGAAAACGTAACCCATAAAGAATGGCAGAAATAGTGTAAACAATTTGTCGACATGCAGAAATAGGTTTCCCACATGCTTGATGGTGATTTGATACACAGGCATGCCACTGAACATGGTTCCACTCCAATAAGCCTGTTCTCCGGTTTCATTATAGTAATCAACCGCCTCTTTAGACGAAGCACGCCAACTTGTAACATCCTCCTGCTGTATGGTTTTTCCTTGCAGCGCGGGATAAAACATCACCAAAAGCACAATCGTGATCAATCCGAGAGCAAGGAGCCAGGGCAAAGCCTGTTTGAAGTTAATTTTCATCATGACAATGGCATTATAGTGACAAAGGTAAAAAAATCGATGAAATCAAAAATCTAATCAACACTCTGTCGAACAAAAGTGGATTTTAGTTGAGAAATTTCATTCCGAAACAAAGCAAAAGCTGATACAATCAAAACGAGTAAATGAACTGAAGACGAAATTAATGGATCAATGTTTGGAAAAAATAATTCGGTTGAAAGCAATAATCCGATATAAAGAACGGGGAAAGCAATAAATTTAGCGGCGTTGACCGTAAAGCGATAAAAACGCCTGACAAACAACCACATTAGAACAACCTGGATCAGTTTCACAAGAAATGAAGCCCAAGCAGCCCCTTCAATGTTCATTAAGCGAACCAGTAGAAATGTGGCCCCGATCTGACAAACAGCCACCATGAAAAAAACCACAGGTAAAATTGCAGTCTTCTTGAAGTAATAAACAGGGGCAATAAGATAATAGAACCATATTCGGGTAGCCATTCCAGCCATGAGCACTGGCAATAATGAAAATGAACGGTAAAGTTCATCGTTGCTCACCACCAGCGGCACAAGCAAAACAACAGCGATGTATAGCAGGGGCATGCTCAGTTGGTTTACGACAGTAAAACCATTGAAATACCGGTTTATTTCCGTATTTCCTTCTGGAATATCGTTGTTCCTCTTCCAGATGGCAAAAACCTTCGGATTAATCGCCGCCGACAAGCCATTTTGCAGAAACTCAATCATCAGAGTCATTTTCACAGCAAAATCAAAAACAGCTACCTCCTTTTCGTCAAGAATTCCAAGAATGAAATAACGATCGATATTGATAACCACCCAATACAAAATGTAATAGATAAACAAGGGGGTACTGTAGCGAATCAGGTCATCGAGAATTGAGCGGTCGAAACGCAGTTTACTTTGCCTGATGAAATACACCATTGCCCATGCCATGGTGGCAAATGCAGAGAGGAATCGTCCCCAAATGGGGCCATCGAGAGAAAGAGGAAAAAGGAACAGCCCGCCAACTGAAATGGCCACTACAAGAAAAAAATGAACCATATTCGACCAGAAGAAAGGCACAGGTTTTTGCCGATAAATCATCAAGGTTGAATAGGCTTTGAAAATCCCTGCACATAGGCCGGTAAGCACCGACAAAAATCCATATGGAAAAAACAGCACACCTTTGCCCGGGAACGCAAGAGAAAAAACAAAGTCGCCGGCAAGAGTGAACACAAGAGTCATACAAACCCCAAATACAATCAGAAACAAAGTAGAAGTTCCCATGAATCGCTGTTGCTGCTCAACAGTAGCTGCATGATGAATGAAATTCAATCCCAAATAATTATCGGCAGAATAGCTAAATACCAACCTGACAAGATCGGTAAATACGATATAAATGGCAAGCAATCCAAAATCACTGGTAGAAAGCAGTTGAGAATTACCATAAAAGGGCAGGAGTAAAATCCCTGAAGCCATAGGCAAAGAGCCAATGACAGAATAAACAAATGATGATTTAATGAATGAGCGGGAGATCATGATTCAGAATAACACAAGTCTACTACCACAAAAGTAGCAAAAAAAGCGAAAAGCTATCTAAACAACGTGACGCTACCTTTGGCATCCTCCTGCACCACAACTCCGTTTCTATATAATGCATAATCAGAAATCCAAAAATAGACTCCTTCTGGACACTCGCGGCCTCGGAACGTGCCGTCCCAGCCCTCACCGAAAGAAAAACCTTCGTACAGTAACTGCCCCCACCTATTGAAAATCATTATATGAAAATCTAATATATTTAACCCCTCCGGCTTAAACAAAGGGTTGATATGATCACCATTTGGGGTAAAAACATTCGGAAACCAGATTTCGCTCAGACAACTGTCAAATAGCACCAAAATATCCTCAGAGTCATCACCGCATTCATTTTCAACGCTAATTGTATAAAGCCCTTCTGAAGTTATAGTTCTTCCAAATGACGAGTATCCGTCACTCCACTCAAAATAATCATAGGATGCTGAAAATGCAGGATAGAGATACAAGCTTTCGCCAAAACATAATGTGGTATCGTCTGGCAAATCGACTAAGGGAGAAGACTCTGTCAAAACATTGACTTGAATAATGCTGTCGCAACCAGATACTGTTTGATAAGTAAAAGTATATGTTCCGAATGAATTGATCGTTTGGCCTTCAATTAGAATTGACTCTCCCTCACAAAAACTAGTGTCCAAAACCGTCAAAGTCGTGTCCCCAAATTGCACAAATACTTCATCACTAACATGGCAACCTGCAGAATCGGTTACAGTTACGCTATAATGTCCACTCTGATTAATTTGAATTGAAGAAGCGGTTGATGCATTGCTCCACAGGTACTGACTCCAAACACCCTGTGCTGAAGCTGTCCAAGAGGCCCCAACACAGGCAAAGGCACTGTCTTGCAAAATCACATCTGGTTGATTAGAAACAAGTATATCAACTGAAGTTGTATCGTCAGGCCCTGAAGGAAAGGAAACAATTGCTGTAACATGATAGTTTCCGGGGGCTGAAAACACGTGAGTTGGAGAAAACAAGGTTGATGAATTGGATGCTCCAGAAGCAGGATCATCGAAGTTCCATACTACGCCAGTAATTGATGTGGAATCGGATAAATAAAAATGATATATTCCATTGTAACAACCGCTGCCAGAGGCTGTGACAACAGGGTTGTTAAAAAAACTGTGATTGACAAGACACGGCAACCCCAATTGACCTAATCTACCATTAAGCGATATGGCATTATCAACCAAATTGCATGAAGCTGCAGGGTTGTTTGGGTTATTGATTACTGATAGAAACGGAGTGTTATACTCAACAATATAAATCTTATTGTCAGGGCCCATTTGCATAGCACCTGTATAGTAATTGGCAGCTCCGCTAACCGTTCCCACCAATGATTTTGAGTTATTTATAGTTGTTTGATTATAAACAGAAACATCATATTGATACACATTTTGAGAATAGAAATTCTTAATATACAAATAATGATTGTCAGGACTAAACTCCATTGCATATGCCAATGCAACGCCAGAATTGTCAGGGTCATTTATCGTTATTAAATTTGACAACACCCCTGAAGAATTATTGAATTGAAATAACTCATATTTATCCTGAATACAAATTGCTACTGCAATCATATTGCATGCCTGATTGATTTTCATGTATCCGATAGCATTGGCTGCATTATTAACACCTCCTCCACCGCTATACACACTACCAATACTTGAGATAACGGGGGTCATATTCAAACCTGTTGAAGAAAAAAGATAAGAACGAAATTCATTGTTGCCCCAGCCATGAATCACGATCCAGAAATCACTATTATTAGAATGTCGCGAAACAACAACTTTCTCAGCAGCAGTAGCTAGAATAATTTGATTTTTTGTGGTCACATCACCCAGTCCACCATCTAGGGTCATGTCAACAATTGAATAGCAGACCCCAGAAGGCCCTGCAAAAGCGTCAAGAGTAAAGATGTAGTATATCGTAGTGCTCCCAGGCAAGGGTACAATAACAGCACTTTGAGTTGAACTATAATCTCCAAACAACCCTGTCCCGTTAGGCATAACCGAATGATTGCTATTGAAAACTGTTGTGCCATCTGTGTAAAAAAGCAAATTGCCCATGTCATCACAAATAGAGGCACAACCTTCCTGAGTATTCAACATCCCATTTGTCAAAGCAGTAGGAGGTGTTGTATTAAATGTTATCCCAGCATTAACACCAAAATACCAAATATTGTTCTGATTTTGAGCATTTACAAAACCAGCAAGCGAAAGAAATAAATAAAACCAAAGAGTTTTCAATTTTTTTTTGCTTCAAAAATACTATAATTTATTTATCTTGTCAAGAGAATTTTTTACTTTTTTATGATAATCTTTTTCATTGAATAATTCCCTTATCACCTTTCTGTTTTCTTCAATCAATGTGTTACTTAAAGAACTTAAATCAGGTTCAGAGGTTCCCAGAAAATCATCTTCTATTGAAAAAACATGAATTCCCATACGCTTTAAAAAAATATACGTTGACACATTCTTACTTAAAAAAACACGTGCGCCTATCCATAAAGCAACAATAATATTCCCGAGTGCCTGCTGCCTACAATGATTCATAATCACTACTGAACATGAAAGCATGATTTCGTCATATGCTTCACGGGGCAAATAACTATTTAGGGGGATAAATCTCTTTCCGAAAAGCTTTTTGCCCAAATCATTTACATAGCGTGCATACTTTTTGCTCCCATAACCGAGAGGTACGACAATGTTTTTCAATTGTGTTGTATGAATACCAGAGAGAACACGAAAGATATCAGCATGGTTTGACGTATAGCTTGCCGAATTCCCAATTAAAATATCCCCTTCAGTTTTAACTCTGGCATTCATCAGTGAATTACCGATAAACTTCTCAATCGTCACATAGGAGAACCAATGCATGTCAAACTGACACTTAAAAAGCTTATTTGCGAATTCAACTTCTTCAGGCATAAAGTGCATGGCAAAATCAACACTTTTCATCAGCACTGAAATGTCTGATCCAAGAATACGTTTAATAAGACGGTGTGGAAAAAATAATAATCGGTAAGGAGCAATCCTATAATAAACCACTCTTGTTTGAGGCAACAAAAAAATTGCCGGTTTAAGATGACCTAAAGTGAATTCAGCTCCATAAATGATCCACGCAATTTTAATATTGTATTTTCTTCTACGAAGGATTTTTAACAGCCAAATATTCTCATTCAGAATTCCATGAAAAATCACTAATGAAAATTGAGAAATTTGCTCATGAAGAAGTTTGGAAACAGCTCTGCCCGGTAATCCAATGCTTCTTATTCGTCCAACGGCAATAGAATGATCAGAAATGGCTTTATCTCCAAATATCCAATACTCATTATCCTGAGTTACAGATTCAAAACATGATATCCCCGTCTTAACAAATGCAGTTTGCGAGTCAAAAACATGCAGAATCATATTTGCTTAAATGAGTTAATAAAATCCAACCCTAATAATTTTTTGCTTCTTTCCTTGAGAAATCGCGCAGGAACTCCAACATAAATACCCCAAGGGTCCAGCGATTTATTGACAAGGCTCATTGCCCCAACTGCTACTCCCTGACCAACAATCACGGATGGAAACAAAACAGAAGATGCTCCAATCTGACAGTATTCTTCTATTTTCACAACACCTCCACTCACTAAAGTATACTCATCAGGGATGTTTGGTCCAATGAGATAATCTCCCGAAAAATCATCCATAGCACTGAAAACCGTACAACGTGGTGAAAGTCCGCTAAAATTGCCAATCTCTATTCCATTTCGGCCGAATAAAGCTGTAAATGCAGAAATATGTGAATAAGCCCCCACTTTAATGCTGCCTGAAAGAATACAAAAATCGTCAACTCTGCAATTGTCTGCAAAGTGCATCTTTTCAGGAGAGTAAAAACGTGCAAATCGACTAATTTTTACATTTCTGCCTATAGAGGCAAATCCAATTTGAAATAGTTCGTCTTCGCTATAAAAAGAGTTGATCATATAATCTCCAATATTTTTTCCACGATAAAATCAATCTGCTGGCTAGATAAATCAGGGTATATAGGTAAACATAAAACCTGAGAGGCTACTCTGTTTGCAACTGGCAGATTCTCCTTCTGGCTCGAATCAAAAGCCGAATAAGTAGACAAATTGCTTATTAGAGGGAAAAAGTACTTTCTCGAAAACACATTGTTTTGTTTAAGATGATCATACACTTGATCTCTGCTTGAACGTAAAATCGTTGCATCTAATAACACAGGGAAGTATCCAAAATTTGGTTTTACTGCTGGGTTCAACTTAGGGATGGTAAGTCCTTTGACATGTTCAAGCTTTTCCCTGTATTGGCTGTCCACATATTTTCTCTTCTCAATGCTTTCATCAACGCATTTCAATTGAAGCAATCCAAATGCAGCCTGAATTTCATTCATTTTGGCATTGATCCCCGGAGCGGTAATAGTTTCTTCATTAACAAATCCAAAATTCTTTAGCTGATCTATCCTTGTCTTGGCATCAATAGACTGAGAAATAATGGCTCCGCCTTCAAAAGTGTTGAATACTTTTGTAGCATGAAAACTTAATATGGACAGATCTCCAAAATTCAGAATGGTCCTATTATCTTGAAGCACCCCAAAAGCATGAGCTGCATCATAAATAATCTTTAATCCATAACGATGGGCGATATCTCTAATTCGCTTATCATCACAGGGATTTCCATATACATGAACCGGCATAATTGCGGTCGTTCGCGGTGTGATTGCCGCCTCAATTTTGTCCGGATTGATATTATACGTTTCCGGATCAATATCAACAAAAACTGGCTTAATTCCATTCCAGTGCAACGCATGAGTAGTGGCCACAAAACTATATGGGGTTGTGATCACTTCGCCAGTAATTCTTAGACTTTGTAAAGCAGTAATCAACGCAAGCGTCCCATTTGAAAACAATGAAATATGGGGCACTCCCAAATATTGACATAGTTCATTCTCTAATTGTTTATGGAACTGGCCATTATTAGTTAGCCACTTTGAATCCCAAATCTCCCTGAGATAATCAGTAAACTCTTCCAGAGAAGGCATTGATGGCTGTGTAACAAAAATATCTACCTTGTCCTGACTCATCTTGAATAATATTTAGTTGCAAAATTACACTAATCGGTTAGAACATGTACACATTATTGAAAATTGATTCTTAGTCACTTGAGAAAGCAGCTTGCAAAATGACATGAAATAAATCAATTGACTAAATAAATTATGAATGTTCGCAGTAATATAAGCTTTGAAATGAACTTCTACAATTTGATTGACAATGTTTTCTACTTTAATAGTGAATTTCGTTTTCAACTCAATACAATTTCGTACCTTTATCACATAAATTCAGCATTTCAAATGATGTCTTTCACCCTTCTCAACGCTTCGGCAGGATCAGGGAAAACGCAGCGCATTACACTTGAGTTCCTGCGTCTGATTCTTCCGAATCCGAATGAAGCAGCAAGAATTCTGGCGATCACATTCACAAACAAAGCTGCCGGTGAAATGAAGGAACGTCTCATTTCTTCGCTCGCTGAACTGGCACGCAACCCCGAAAAAAGCAAACTGCTTCACGACCTGCGACAATCCTTTCCTCAATGGGATATTGCTTTTTTGAAGAACAAATCGGAGGAGGCTTTGAAATTTGCATTGCATCATTATGCAGATATTGCTATAGGCACCATCGACAGCTTCATGCAAAGAATCATCAGAACCTTTGCGCGCGACCTTCAACTCCCGGCGCAATACGAAGTTTCGGTTGGCGATGACGAGCTGAACGAGCTCATTGTATCCGCTCTGATCGAAAGCGCCAATATCGACAGCAATAATACCACAATTCTGAAGGAAATGATCCGGACTCAGACCGAGGAATCTGGTTCTCCTCTAAGTTTCGAACATATCCTGATTCCATTGATCAAACATCTTACCCAGGAAGCATCGATAGAGATGGTTGAGGATATCACATCCAGAGACCAGAAAGCACTGATTTCGGCGATGTACAAATTGTCATCGGTTATTGCACACTTTCAAAAATCTTACCTTGAACACTTATCAGAAATTCAATCACTGTTGGACACCAAAGGTGTTTCAGAGAATGACTTTATAAGAAAATACAACACTTCCGTATTCAGCTGGTTTCATAAGGAGCAGAGCAGTCATGCATTGTCATTGCCGCCAAAAACGGTCATAAAACTTATAGAAAGTGGTCAAATTCTTATCGAACCAAATCCGGAAACTGAAAAAGCCCTGATAGCCCATGCCATTGCCATCATTGACCTGATCCCACAAATCAGGCTTGGGCGAAGGCTTCGCTCAGGTTTTCCCGTGGTGGCATTGCTATCAGCCATATGGAAAATCCGTGAACAATGGAAAGTCGAAAACAGTGCAGTTCCCGTTTCAGATTTCAACAGAATCATTCGCAGAGTACTTTCTCAGGAGCCAATCCCTTTTATTTATCTTAGGGCTGGTAGCAGGTTTAAAACCATCATGATCGATGAATTTCAGGACACCAGTTTCATGCAGTGGCAAAATCTGTTGCCGTTGATTCATGAATCACTTTCATCTGGCCATTCCTCATGGGTCGTTGGCGACCCCAAACAAAGCATTTATCGTTGGCGCAATGGGCAAGTTGAAATCATGCTACGCCTGCCTGAATTGCATATTGAATCAGACGATGCTCCGTCAATGAAGGGCATTGAGGGCTTGATTGAGCATTCCTTCCACAGCGAGCCAATGGAAACCAATTACCGATCAGAAAAAGCAATCATATCATTCAATAACGCATTCTATCGATTTGCCAGTCAACAATTCAGAAACCAGCAAAGCATTGAGGACGAAGAAAATCCTATCGATAATCATTTAGGTTTTTATGCTCAGGTTTATCAGCAAATCGAACAGAAATCATTTAAAGAAGGCAATGGTTATATTGAATGCAGGTTCTATCAGGGCAAGCCAGGCGATCTGGCCGAAAACTGGTTAAGCGATATCCATTCCCAGATCATTCAATGTTTGAATGATGGTTACCGCCTCAGCGACATGGCCATCCTGACCAGAGAACGTACCACAGGTGTGGAAATCAGTGCATATTTAATGAGCCTTGAACAACCGATACCTGTGCTATCTCGCGAAACGCTCGAGTTTCGTTCTTCTGCTGTTTGCAGGCTGGTTATGAGTACATTAAGACTATTGCATTGTCCTGAAGATGAACTGAATGCCTCCTCGGTCTGGATGTTGCTAAAGCAAATCTCCCTTCAAGACTTTCACCAGCATTCAACCCTGAGTGATTTTAAAAAACAAGGTAAAACCGAGCGCGGAAAAATCCTCCTTGAATACCTGCAATCACATTTTCCCGGCTTAAACCGTCAAAAAACCATTTTTCTTTCGCCAGCCGATCAAATCGATCTCATTATTCATGAACTGGGTTTGTCGGACAAAGGCGGGTATTTTCTGCTCTTTTTACGAGAGGAAATTGGAAAGCAACAGGAAAAGACAGGGTATCATGCCGAAAAAATCTGGCAGTGGTGGGTAAACAAAGGAAGCAAAACCAGTGTGATTATTCCTGACCATGCCGAGGCTGTTAATGTCATGACCATTCACACGTCGAAAGGACTTCAATTTCCGGTGGTTATAATCCCACGGTTTAACATTAACGAAGCTTCGAAAATCAATAAAAATCAGTTTTGGTTTGAAACGGACGAAGATTTATGGGGAATCCCATGGACGGTGCTGACATATGTAAAGGAAAATCACGACAATGCACTTCATAACCTTTACCGACTGGAGAAAATCAGAAGCCAAATGGACACTTTGAATCTGATGTATGTAGCCACAACCAGAGCTGAAGAAAGATTATATATGTATGCTTTCAGAAATCCGGAACCCAAGAAAGCAAATAAGACCGGTCAACAAACAGACATTAAAATTAACTCGGTTGATTTGCTTAATTGTTTCTTTCGGGAATCAAAGGATTACACAGTCTCTCAGATCGGCATTGCCGAGGTATACTCATCTGGCGAAAAATGTCATAAAATATCGAAAACGCCGGATTCAGTTGCGGGACCCATTACGAAAAGATTCTTTGTAAACCCCGACAAGCCTCTTAAAACACTTCGAAGTGTCTCACTTGAGGGAGACACTGCTTCGAGGCGGCGTTCAGCTTCCCGGGGAAGGGTTATCCATGAGTTGCTCTCATGCATCAATGGTAAGGCTGATATCCCCGAAGTGCTTTCAAAGTTTCATGATCGCGGGATGATTACCGGGCAGGAAAAGCAAAGCTTCCTTCCATTACTGAAACAGGTTACTGAAGAATGCTCCTTTGCATTTTCCGAGTCAGCCATCATGCTCAACGAAAGAGAAATTTGTGATGAAGATCAAAAGCTTTATCGGCCTGACCGAATCATCGCCCATCCAGATCATCAGTGGGGCATCGTAGATTTCAAAACAGGATCCTTCAAGACTGAACATATAGAACAAGTGACTCAGTATGCAAATCTGCTAAAGAACACAGGAAAAAATATAAAAACAGCTCACATTCTGTATATCGATGTCGATGAAGGCACCTTCAGAGCTGTGAGCTGTTTGTAAAAATAAGAAGATCAAAGCATTGTAATGTTGTAATTGTTGCCATTAATGGTCACTACCGCTGCAGCATCGCAAGTTCCGCTGCCATAATCAACCGACATAGAAAAATCTCCGCTGGTGAGGGTTAATGATCCTGCGGTGATCCAGCGACATCCAACCTGCACACGCAAAGCTGTGTTGATCACCACGTCGAAATCTTCGCCTTCTACATTTGTTCCATTGGCTGATCCGGTGATCAGATAAACATCGTCCCATGGATTCAGCAATGTGCTTTCCCCTTCAATCCATTCATGCTGTCGGGTTGAATTCCAGGTGATGGTTCCTTCACTTGTGGTTACCGAACCATCGACAACAAGAGAATACGTAAGATTTCCGGCCAGATTGTGTCCATTATTGGTAAGTGTTTTCACCCCTTGAACCAGATTATCATTGACAAAATAATTGTTCGGTGTAACTGTGATTACTGTACCGCTGTCGCGGTACCATCCAGTGATCGTCATTTCAACCTGACCCCGGCGATAACGACCATCGTCGCCAAGACAATTGGTCGTTCCAAAATCAACCACAATGGTTTTTGGAAATGTCGTCAGATCGAAAGGAGAAATGGTTAGAGTAGCGCAATTGCTCATAAGCTGATCGAGTGAGCGAAGATTTTCTGCTGAGTCCTGGGCAAGAACGACTGCATCGGTAGATTGTTTGAATACATCATTAAACATGTTTTCAGCAGTCGCATTATCAATGGCAGAGCGATAATTATTCTCATTATCATTGTCTCTTCGACATGAGGAACCAAGAATAAACAAGGTTGCCATTGCACACAGAAACAGAATTCTCATTTTCATATGATTGAATTTGGTTTTTTAGATTCAAGATAGGCGAAAAGGTCAAATCATTTGTCGTACGAAAACCAGATAGCGGTATTTTATTCCGCTTTTTGAATCAGTTAAAAGCTCTGAATCCGACAAAAGTGTCCATTCAGTCGGATTCAATTCCGGGAAAAAGGTGTCGGTTTCAAATTCTCCTTCCACCCGAGTGAGATAGATTTTGGAACAATATGGTAGCAATTGCCGGTACATGCTTTCACCTCCAACAATAAAATGCTCTCCAGGTGCCTTGCACACTGACTCAATTTCATCGAGGGTGCGAATTTCAATGGCGCCTTCTTCCTCAAGCGGATCGGGAGTCAGCACAACATTTCGGCGATCAGGCAGCGGCCTCTTTGGAAGCGAAAACCATGTGTTACGCCCCATAATAATGGTGTTGCCGGTTGTGATGGCCCTGAATCGCTTCAGATCATCGCTCAGATGCCAGGGCAAGGTATTTCGTATGCCGATACCATTGTTTGCATCGGCAGCTACAATCATGCTTAGATTTGTGATGATGTTCTCCATGTGTTCGTTTTAAACAGCTACTTCAGCTTTAATATGTGGATGCGGATCGTAGCCGGTGATGTTGAAATCTTCGTATCTGAATTCAAAAATATCTTTCACCTCCTTGTTCATTTCAAGCTTCGGAAGCGTTCTGAAATCACGGCTCAATTGCAATTTTGCTTGGTCGATATGATTCAAATACAAATGAGCATCGCCCAAGGTGTGAATAAAATCGCCAACTTCCAAATCGGTAACCTGCGCAATCATATGTACAAGAAATGCGTAGGAGGCAATGTTGAAAGGTACGCCCAGAAAAATATCGGCACTTCGCTGATAGAGCTGGCACGAAAGCCGCCCATCGGCCACATAAAACTGAAAAAGAATGTGACATGGAGGTAGTTTCATGTTTGAAATTTCTGCCACATTCCATGCGCTTACAATCAGACGTCGTGAATCTGGATTCTTTTTAATCTGCCCGATGAGCTCAGTAATCTGATCAGTAACCTTTCCATCGCTGCCCTTCCAACTGCGCCACTGAGAACCGTACACAGGCCCAAGATCACCTTTCTCATCGGCCCATTCGTCCCAGATGCTAACGCCATTTTCTTTCAGATAGGCAATATTTGTTTCACCTTTCAAAAACCAAAGCAACTCGTGAAGAATGCTGCGTGTGTGAAGTTTTTTTGTTGTCAACAGTGGAAAACCCTCCTGTAAATCGTAACGCATCTGATATCCAAACACGCTCACAGTACCGGTTCCCGTACGGTCTGCTTTTTTATTCCCATGTTCAAGCACATGGCGCATCAAATCGTGATATTGTCTCATTCTTTTTGTTTTTCACCGGAATCAGATGGTGGCTCAAATTTAACCAGAAAACTTTGAGGAAAACTTTGAATTAACGATTTTTTGATCTTTGCAGCTTCTTCAAGGGTCGTGCAATGGCCGCACAAAACCCTGAAATAGTGTTTTCCATCAATATCAACTTCCATCAGTCGTACATCGGAACACTTCGCAGCAGCTTTTTCTTTGCAACGCTCGGCATTTTCCTTCATGGTGAAGCTTCCGGTCTGTACAGAAAAAAAAGTAGTTGAATCGGGACTTGGAGCCGTATATTTCACAGTCTCCCGCGGCTGATAATGTTGATTGGCTGTACTCTGCGACACATTTGTCTGCGTTGTGCCAGTTTGAACCGATGTGGTATTCTGAGTTTTTTGCTTTTTATTCCCTGATGCAAGTACAGGTTTGTTTATCGTGGCTGTTCCAATGATTTCACAATCGACGGTCACCAGCCCCTGTGCAATGAAATCGAGAGAATCGGCAGCCGCTTTGCTCAGGTCAATGATACGCCCCGCGATAAAGGGCCCACGGTCGTTGATTTTCACTACAACGGTCTTTCCATTACTTCGGTTGGTCACTTTTAAAAGAGTCCCAAAGGCCAAAGTGAGATGCGCTGCAGTCATCGAGTCCTGCGAAAATATTTCACCACTGGCTGTGGGTCTGCCATGAAAGGGAACCCCATAATATGATGCCACGCCCGAAAAATTACTCCCCTGCTGGGCAGACACAATACATTGCATCAACATTGAAACAATGAAGGTGCAGAACAAACGTAAATAAATGCCTGACAGGATCAATTTGGCAAAAATTAAAAACACGATATCTGCAAAGATACATCAATCGGCGAAAAAGAAAAAAGTCCCGGAAAAGGTTCCGAGACTCATGTTATCTATATGTATATAAATGTGTTACCTGATAATCTGTAGCACTTTTGTACAAACACGGCTTTCAGAAACCACTTTGACCAGATACGTTCCGTTTCCGAGAGCTGATACATCGATATCGGATACAAATGCATCGCCAGGAGCCATCTCCATGACAAGATTCCCCATGACATCCCAGAGCGACACGGTTGTCATTTCCGATTGCGACACAATGCGTAATGATTCCGATGCAGGATTAGGGTACATCTGCACAAAATTATCGCTGCCATCGTATGATTGAATTCCAACATTATCGACCTTGAAATAGGCATCCACCATCGAATTGCCACTAACAGTCACCTGATGAGGATTGTCGGTAAAAGTTACACCATCAATGATCCATTTTTCAAACAACTGGCCAGGTCCGGGAAATGCAGTGAGTGTCATGACTGATCCATCAACGACATAATGCACACCCATGGGTGGTGTTGTGCTGCCATTGCCAATATTGGCCACCACAAGCTGGTATTGCTGAGCGCTTGTAGAGTCGAAATATGCTGTTGCAGCAGTATCCTGTGTTATTGTAATATCAAGCGCCTGGGTATAATACTCTGTTCCTCCACAAACCCATTTTGTGAACACAAAACCGGGATCAGGCGAAGCAAAAAGATGTACAACCGAACCCAGA
Source organism: uncultured Bacteroidaceae bacterium (assembly GCA_964559205.1). Lineage (GTDB taxonomy): Bacteria > Bacteroidota > Bacteroidia > Bacteroidales > DTU049 > GWF2-43-63. The sequence goes on along the minus strand of CAZLHV010000016.1, from coordinate 5,773 downwards.
TGAACGGATTGAGAGCCTTCATCAGGATTCACAACGCCAGAACCCGATGCAATATCAATGCTAAGCGTTCTGGTTTCAACAAACACCGCTTCCGCCACCATATCGTCGGTAAGGTCAATCGTGGTTTGAAGGTTATAATCATCCACACCGTCAATCACCCATTTCACAAAAGCGTTTTGAAGGTTGGGCATAGCGGTGAGCATCACCTGACTACCGTCAGCAAGATAATGTGTTCCGCTTGGCGGAATGGTGCTTCCATTGCCTGTACTACTCATGGTCAGCGTATGCTGTGGGGTGGTACTTACAACAAAATAAGCTGTTGCCTGAATGTCGGATGACATGGTCACAGAAACAGAAGGATCGTTGTATACTTGTGAACCAATAACCCATTTCTGGAATTCGTATCCGGCGGCTGGTGAGGCATAGAGATAAACAGCGGTACCTTCGCGGTATGCATTCACACCGGTACCCGGATTGGTAGAGCCCTGACCTGACTGAGCCACCGTAAGATCGTAAGAACGATAAAATAATGTATTTAGAAACACCGACTGAGCTATCTGATCATCACATTGCGACTGCAGTGTAAATGTTAATCCATTGTACGACATGGCCGTAGGTCCTTTGCTCACGGTGATGGTTGCATATGCAGAGCCTCCGGCAGGAATGGTATAAGGATAAGGTACATTGCCTAAAACAGGGCCTCCGCCGATGGTCAGAACAGCACCATCTGGGTTGCTGGCATGATCAAATATCAGATCATAAGTCATGTCCTCGTTGCTCTCGCTGGTATTCGACATTTGCAGAATATAAACCGCCTGATCGCTTTCCTCAACTTCGTCAGAGTATTGATCGGCCGACATCTGAAGCTCCTCGCGATGCAGGGATCCTTCTTCCCATGGACAGCTTGAACGACCGGCAACCAGTCTGAATACGGGAGTGCCATACACTGAATCGTTTGCAATATCGACCGAATAGCTGTCGCCAATGTCATCGTCCGATAGCACATACCCAACCGTTGTGGATGTTTCGGTGTCGCTTTGAACAACATTTCCAAAAGTAGAACGTCCCTGAACGGCAACACCATACGTTAAACCCATTCCTGAAACAGTAAAACCAAGATCGACCGCCACACTGTAATCAATATAATAACTCATTTCCAAAGAATGGCTTGCAGCGCGTGTTGTGGTAACTGAGCTCTCATAAAGCGTTCCTCCGCTAAAGGTTTTGTTTTCGATGACTCCGGCCTGAGCGATATTCACATGATTGCTGTCAACCACCTGCTCCCAGACATGAAGCTGATTCTGTCGGTCAGAAGCGTTGGCTGTATCGCCTGCGGCGGTGTAATAATCAACCATGTACTGCAACTCCGGTATGATTACTTCCTTTACATGTTGTTCTGTATAAATAAAAGTTGTTTCAATGCCATTGGGCTCCATCATCAATACAACGCTGTCGCGAAGTTGACAAGTGTTAAAGTCATACAGCAAGGCATCGGACAAGGCATACAGCAAATTCATCGCACCACCCACATACACATCGCCATCGGTGCCGATCATATCATTGCTTCCCGAGGTTTGAAAACGCTGTGTGGCTGTCGAGGTGATGGTCATGGCATCGGTTGTGAGCCCGCTGACACCTACACCCAGCGAAGCAGTAACATCGGCAGTGATATCAATTTCGGTTTCAACCTCAGCGCCAATACCTGCCGAAACTGTTTGATCGGGACCTGCGTGAACGGCAAGATACAAATCGACCGATCCTTCTTGTAAAAAGCTCGTTGTAAATGAATTAGAAATACTCGAGTTTTGTTCAAGATAGGCATACGATGCATCTCCGGGAGGGTTGTGAATGATGTGGAATGGCATCTGAGGGGTAACGGTGGTAAATGTCTGCGAACGTGGATTATGACCAATCACAATCACATCATAGGAAACGGTGTCGGTGTGATTGTCGCAGAAAAGCGTTACCTGAAACAGTTTTTTGTGGTCAGGTACAATATTGGGAGTCCCTGGAGTTAGCATATATTGAATGGTATCGCCCTGCTGATAATACACGGTGTCGGTATTAAAGGTCAGACCATCCATCGACACATTTTCCATAATCACTACATATCCGGCACCAGCCAGACAGGTGTTGCCGTCGAAAGTTTCGGTAGCCACCATGTCGATGGGATATTCCACCCTTTGATTAAGCAATGGAATAATCTCGCCCGAACAAGTGGTGATGTCGTCCACATTGTTGACAACCAATTGCGCAGGACGGCGAAAAACAAACTGCCGGCTCAGGGTGTCGCCATGAAAAGTCAGGGTGTCGGCATGGGTCAGATCTGCAGTACCCAGATTAGCAAAATAAGCCATTACTTCAGCCGAAGTAACCACCCCTTCGTTAAACGAAGTGAATCCGATCAAGTCGAGCATGTATTCACGGGCCGGAAGTTCAGCATGAAAATAGCCCGAACCGTCGGTAACCAGCGTATCGCTGAAACATGCGGGCGCTCCGTCGGTGGTATATACTCTCAGCTGAGCTGTGCCGATATAGGTGTTGCAGCTGGCCAAAAAGTAGCCATCGAAATGAACCTTAGTCGTATCTGCAAAATCGATTCCGGTGGTGTTTGCCGTGATGGCTTCAGTGCGGGAAGCCGGCATGAAAGCGTGATCGCCCAACTGTGGTGTGATGAGGTATGACCCACCCGTTGAAACGGTCAGGGTGTACATGCCGCTGCTGTCCGTCACCACTCCTGTAGGGGTGCTGTTAAGCAACAACTCAACCCCCGGCATGGGGCAGCCATCCGATAAAATGGTTCCGCTAACTTCAAACGACGATAAGTCGGTAAAATTGGCCATCGAGTTCACCGGTACAGCTTTGGTGAGCGTTACATTGCGACTGACCGGATCGAAAATGCGGCCTGCAAAAACAGGGGCAACAGTAAAGGTTGCTCCTGAATAATAATACACTCCTGTGATGGCATACTCGCCCTGTGAGTTTGTCACTGCGGTGTAAACTGTGGTCGTGTCGGTGGGTAAGGCTGAACCCTGAAGGGTTGCTCTTACGGTGACATTGGGTACCGGCACATTGGTTGGTGTTTTCACCGTTCCGCTGATGACCCCGTTGGGTAAAGTTTTGCCGGTAGCTGTTCCTATAATATTGTTGGTCAGTGGCAATGCCTTAAATGTATAGGTATAGGTATATCCAGGTATGAGTGAGCTTGATGCATCTTCATAACCGGTATCATAAATACTGGAAGAACTCACAATGGTAGGACTGTTGGTAGAATCGGTGCGGGTAACATAATAACCCGTAGGGCTATTGGTGGCAGAAAAACTGTTCCAGCTGAGCATCACAGAATTGGTGAGTGTTTTTGATGCCTGAAGGTTGGCTGCAAATGAGGACCCGTTATTCCCCGAAGGAGCAGCCACAAGCGTTGAATTCACCAGACCTCGGACCGTGTAATTTCCTGAAGAACCTGCGCTGAGACCGGAATGGGTAAAGCTTGTTGTCCCGGAAGCCAGATCAGAACTAACCTGCACCCCATTTTTATACACACGATATGCGTGACTGTTAAACTTTTGATCAACACTCCATGTTACGATTACTTTATCGCCATACAAAGCATCGGTTGCATTCACCCCCGAAACCGGATTGTAGGCAGCTAAAGCCACACTGTATGTGGAACTTGTATTCGTGTAGGTGTATGAACCGGCAAAAGGCCAGACACAATAATAATGGTCGCATACCACACTGATGTCATAGGTTGTGTTGGGGGCAAGTCCGCGGCAGTCGAATGTATAAGTTGCATCGAACCACTCACCACTAGCCAGCCAATAGGTTTGCTCAGCAATAAGTGTGGAACCGCGATACCACTTTACCACAGAATAGTCGTTGTTTCCCACACACACATTCTGACCTTTGTAGGTAGCCGTGATTTCATTCGCTGTGGATGAAATGTTGTAAATTGTATTCGCTCCCTGACCAAAGGCCTGACCGAAAACAGACAAAAAAACCAAGACCATCATGCAGCGAAAACATGGTCTGGTTCGAAGAGTAGCAGTATTTTTCATTAGGTTGAGGGTTTATCACCTGCAAATGTAGGCTCAAAGCAAACGCCGGAAACGCCACACACCTTAGAAAAACCTTAACAAGGCCCTTAAATTTGACTGATAAAAAGTTGAAGATTCTCGCCAGAAACCATTTCCAGTTTACGCCTAAGACGCGAGCGAGCCACATGCACACTTTCAGAAGTATTTAAGGTTAATGCCGAAATATCCTTACACGAAAGACCTAAGCGAATAAAGGCGGCCAGTTTTTTCTCTGCTGGAGATAGATCGGGAAAGCGCTTTGTCAAACGTTCAAAAAAATCGTGATGCAACTCCTCGAATCGCTGCTGAAACTCTTCGCGGTTAAACATGCGTGAAGAAACAGACACTTCGGACAACAAAGAGTTGATTTCATGCTGAAGCTCTTTTCCCGACTGCTTCCGCATCATACTTAATCCGTTCATAATCCGCTGATGAAAAGCATTGAGCTGCGATAGCATCATGGCATTGGTGATCAATTCTCTTTTTCGTTGCTCGAGCAACTGGTTCAATTCTGTATTTTGTTGAAGAATTTTTGCTTCAGCTTCCTTTTGCTCGGTGATGTCGCGTACATTAATAACCACCGCATTGATGTGCGGATTGTGAATGTGATTTTGCCCAACGGCTTCCATCCAGACATAGCTGCGGGTTTTGTGAATATGGCGATACTGAACGCGGACGAGTTCATTGGTGCTCACCACTTTTTGCCATGCTGCATTCACAATCGGTAAATCCTCTGGAATAATCACCCGGTCAAACGGCCCTAATAATTCTTCGATGGAATACCCACTGATTCGTGAGGCTGCCTCGTTCATGAAAATCTGGTGACCGTTTTGGTCAATGAGTACAATAGAGTCGTTGCTGTTTTGGATCATCAGTCTGAAACGCTCTTCCTGCAGAATGGCCTCCCATGGGGAAGTAAATGCAACACCGGTCTTGGCTGCATTGTGTTTAGCCGCTTGTTTTCTCGTCATGCTTCGAAAAAATCGTTAGTGCGACACCTTCGCAAGCGATGGATCGGCTGGATTGTGTTTGTGTCGGAATAGCAGCAAAAACAAAATAGCAACAACGAATGCATAGGCTGCAAAGGCAGTCCATATACCATTCCAGTCTTTAACACCATCGGCTGAAACAAAATATTCGCGAATAATGATTCCAGATGCTACCGAGCCAATGATTGATCCGAAGCCATTGGTCATCATCATGAATAATCCCTGCGAACTAGCTCTGATCGCAGGAGGGGTTTGCGTTTCAACAAACAATGAACCTGAAATATTAAAGAAATCGAAAGCCATTCCATAAATGATGTTTGATAGGAGAATCATCCACAGAAAATCTCCGGGATTGCCATATGAGAAAAGCCCGAAACGAAGCACCCATGCAATCATGCTCATGAGCATGACCTTTTTAATTCCAAATCTTCGAAGAAAAAAAGGAATCGCCAGAATGAATAAAGTTTCTGAAATTTGGGAAATTGACATAATGATAGTTGAATACTCTACAACAAAAGAGTCGGCGTATTCTGCAACGCTTTTAAACTCATCGAGAAATACGTCCCCATACATATTGGTCAATTGCAAAGCAGCACCCAAGAACATTGAGAACAGGAAAAAAATAAGCATTTTGTAGTTTCCAAACAACTTAAATGCATCAAGGCCTAGCATTTTAACAAAGCTTCTCTTCTCAGCTTTTTCCTTTTG
>CAZLHV010000015.1:12920-29884 GCA_964559205.1 uncultured Bacteroidaceae bacterium | reverse complement strand
TCCTTAAGCCTGTTTTCTGCTTCGCAACGGAAAATCCTTGCGCTACAAATAGTCGTAACGTAAATTTCGACCTGGTTGATAACACATGGCCATGATGCTGTCCTGCGCTTCTTTGATTGTGCTGTATTCCGCAAAATCAAGCGTTCTGATCACCGCCTCAAAAACCCTGATGGCACCCGAATGATCGGCAAGCAAAATGCGCTTTCCTAAATTCTGATTCAGCAGGTCGATAAATGAAAATGCTATTCTCCAGTCGGCTTCGATCAGCGTTTCACCCTCAGGATAATGGTAGAACCTGTTTTTGAAAATTTTTGAGACCTTGGCCTTCGTTTCCGGCGTCACAGCCTGTCCATTGGATTGAATCACGGCCAATTGCTCAATAATTTCATTTTTTGACTTAAATGTCAGCGCGCCATATTTTTGCGAATTCAATCCAAACATGGCATTGAATCTCATGTTGGTATAACCTGCATTTTGCAGAAAAAACCGAGCTGTTTGTTCTGTATTTTCCGATTCGCTGCCGAAAACAGGAACCGGATGATCTTTCGACCATGACCACAATGGATAACCTGCTTTATCGAGAATATCAACAGCTACCTTAAAATCAAACCCGAGCTCCTGAGCAGTTTTTTTTCCTGCCTCACTTAAAAAATTACTCATCGATCCACTGATCCGTCGATTGTTACTCCATGAGTCCCAGAAACCGGAGCCAACAAACTCAGGATTGTCTCCACCTGATTCATGCTCCGATTTACCATGCCGGATCATAATGACATGAGTCTGATTTAAAGGAACATAAGCCTGTGGAAATAGTGGAACCGCTTTGCCATTTGGCAGCCAAACAATGCCCTCGTTCATAATTAATCCGCTTCCATCTTCCAATGCCCTGCCCGAGGTTCGTCTTTTACCGTCGGGCGTTGTAGCCATATCGTCGGCAAGCACAAGCTTTGTTCTGTATCGAGTAAAGGTAGCTCCGGGAGTTGCAATGCTCTGCGGACACAAAATATCGCTGAATCTGCTTAAACTAAAGGTCTGAATCAGCAATCGCCTGAAACTGTCATTCCTGATTAATCCATTCCATGCAATATAAAACAAATGCGGATCCCCGTTTGGTATCCGATGCCTGATGAATTCATATTTCGATTTAATGTAATTGTGCGGATTCATGTCAGTCTCAAGCAATTTGAAAAAGAAATAAATCTCCTTGCCAATCACCTTGAGATTATTCACAAAATCAATGCTGACATCCTCTGGCCTGATCGAAATGGGCTTTCCGTAAACCACCTGAAGAAATCGTATATCATCCTGAACACTTTGCACAGTATAACAATTATGAAACTCGGCATGCTCGCGCAATGCAATGTGCTCTGGTCTTAGTTTAGCAGACTCTCGCGCCAATTCTGATGAACTGCTTTTTGCTCTTTTCTCCTTCATATCTCAATTCTTTTGTAGCCTCCAATGCGATTGAAATTCCCTTTGTTCTTTGGTGAACTGTTTTATTATAACTGTTGCAAAAGGGTTACAAAGATAAGAAAAATCGATGTGCATATTCCTGCCGTTCGAGGCATTTACACAAATAGCCTTGTTTTGAAAGAATATTGTTTCAATGGTGAAATGATCAGACGAAATACCAATTATTTTGATCAAGCGGTATGTGATTTCGCTTTACTCAGTAAATGACAATCTTCGCTATCCAGGTGTTTTGGTTATGACTGATCTGAATTACATATAAGCCAGATTGAAGGAAGGAAACATCGATGGGACAGGTTTCAACTTTTTGAGAGTGTACTATCTCTCCAAATGCGTTGCAAACAACCAGTTCAGCACCTGTAAAATCCTGATCAGTACTTAACAATCCATTGCCCGGGTTTGGAAAAACACGAAACTGATTATCAGGAATAGGATTTATTTGGGTCTCTACAGCATCAACCCATATGCGAAGCAATGGATCGCCCAAAATATTGTTGTCGTAATGCACCCAGCGCTGAGCTCCAAATTCATATTCTCCGGGCAAATCGACCCAAGGGGCAGTTTCAATTTTCGACATTACAAAGGCATCTCCAAGATTACGCATGTTCAGAGCCGGATCATAAATAGCACTTACAAACTCGCGGTGCAGATGTGCCGAGGGTCCCTCGGCCTGTCCTTCATTAAACCAACCATATCGTGAATTGAAAATGCCTGAAACAAGAAAGTTTTCCAAAACAACTGCTTTCTCTGCAATGCAATCGTCGAAATCAAACGAACCACAAAGGCAGCCATGGGTGTAAAGCAGTCCGTAACTATGTGCCGAGCCGTTGAGCTGCGAAAATGTACTGCTGTTTAAGTCAAAATCGCTCATGCGCATCATGTAGGTTTCTGACGAATGTCCCACGTGATGAATAAAACTGCTACCAGCATTCACCGAAGCAATGAGGTCATTCAGATCCCATTCCACATTGTAGCCTGGCGGATTGACCCATTCATCATATAACGTGTCGAGGGTGTTTCCCATTGTGGGTATTCCATATGTGGCATATCCGCTATCAGCGTGATTGCCCCACAGCAGCTTGAGATAATCCTGCCCCATGGTCAATGGTGCATCGGTGAGCAGCTCTCCCAGAAACAAATGCCTGTTCATATCGGCCATCACAGGTTGCGATTGATACGACAATGATTTGTTCACCATGTTTCCAAGTTCTTCAAGAGTATTCACCGGAAAGCGGCCAATGGCAATTTCAGGAAGCAAGTCGGCATTGTCGTCGTTGGCCTCGCCAAAAAGGCCATCACCGTCGGCATTAAAATCACCATCGAATGCCGAATAATACAAATCGGCAGGAATTCCACTGTCTTCGTATCCTGAACCCGAAACCGCGTAGCAGTAAAAACCACGGTATGGAACAAGGTGCACATCGCCGCCCAGGATGACATAGTCAAGACCATCGTTTTGGTACCGGTCGATGATGAAATTGCGAATTTTCTCCTGCTGATCGGAACCGGATGCCTGCGAATAGACTGTGGTAGTACTCACCACGTCACAAAGAACACCTGCCTGCGTGTAATAGTTCACCAGGGCGGAAAAGCCCGATACAAGCGATGGAGCAGTAATGATCAGCAAACGGCTGGTATCGTTTTTTGTCTTAATTGGATACTGATCCATCATGGCCGGATTTTGTGCAAACGACCTGACCCGAAGCAATGCATGATTACTTGCCGTTAAGTGTTTGAGTGCGGTCGCCGATCCTTCCGTTTTTTGGGTATGGACTTTAATTTTCAAGCTTTTGTAATATGACCATTCGTTGCTTTGCGGATTGCCATGTACCGGAGTAATGCGCATCAGCAAAAATGAAAAACCATTCAGATATTGTGTGGTGAAATGCTGTCCCTGCTCTACAGGCCATTCGCTCTGCATCCCTACTTCATTTTTTTGCTGCAACACCGTCGAACCCGGATGCGAATATGGCGATTCATATTGCGCAACGCTGAGTGGCGAGGTCAATGGCAAAGGTGTGTCAAATTCGCCCGTTATTTCCACCGAAACAGCTTCTTCGCCAGGAGGCAATAGCAAACTCACAGCCATGTAAGGCAGCAAAGGTTCGCCCGGAGCTCCCCATTGCCGGGTATTGCCAAAAATAATCTGTTGGCTTTGATGATGCGTTACGATCAGCGGAGATGCAAATCGGTATTCAAATTCAAGCGTTTGTGAGAAAACACCCGAAGATACGATCGTGGCAAAAAGGATTACAAAAAATGATTTCATCATACAAAAGCGCTTTATCATGAGTGCAAAAAGGAGACAATTTGGTTGCATGGATCAACCCAAAATACGCATTTGCTTTGCGCTTTTTGCCAAAAGGCCGACCAAAAAAGTTATCCTAGATGCCTGCTGGTTGGCCAACACGCTAAGCATTAGTTCATTATATTCACAATGTTTCATCTGGGTTAAAAAAGAAAGCCGTTACAAAAATTCTCAATCGATAAAAAAAATGGCCCTCTTGATCAGGAGAGCCATTCATTATGCAATACAATTCGTTATTGTCTTGTGATTTTTGTAGTAATCACCGTCTCGCCTGTTCTGATCTCAACAAAATAAACACCTGGATCAAAAGAGCTGAGGTCAAATGTCACCATAGACTGGTCTGGTATTAACGATGCGATTTCCCGTCCTTTCACATCCCTGATGATCACATTGTTTGCTATTCCATCGCCTGTGTTGATGGTGAAAACACCAGAGGTTGGGTTCGGAAAAACCTGAACCTGTGGTTCCGGATTGGATCCGATTCCGGTGGAGACAATATCCTGACACATAGAGCGGGCAGTGCAACCCAAAGAATCGGTCACATCAACAGCATAGCTTCCGTTGATTGTAGCTGTGAAACTTTGTCCAATTTCGCCTGCGATGGGAAGAAGCGTGTTGCAGTCAATCCACTGATAAGTTGCTGTAGAATCTTCAGCCGTAATGGTTTCGTTAAGAACACTTACATTGGTATTAACCATATGGGCAGTAATTTCGACTGTATCGAGCAATGCCGGGCAACCGGTCACGGTAGCTTCAACAATATACTGAGTCGTATTATTAACCACTGGAGCAATGGTATCGGTTGTAGAACCTGTGCTCCAGCTGTATGCAACCGATGAGCCGGGAAGGGTGTAATGAATCACGCCATTCCAAACACGAGGCGTAAAGAAAGAACCGAAAGGATATTCCATGCCACAGCCTTCCTTAAATGCAATATTTGCATCGCTGCTATAGGTGTTTCCCACACCTGTTCCATCGGTGTAATTCAAGCTTACTGTTGTATGCGTTGAGGTCACATAGAAACCATAAGTCTGCCCCGCAGGAATTGCAACATTCACTGAGAATGGAATGCTCACCGGAGTTCCTGTAAAAACCACAGCACCCGAATCAACAAAAGTCCACGCGGCTGCATTGTTTTCTGATCCGACAAAAGAACCTGTTTTGTAATAGACCGAAATGGTCGTCGAACCCATCGGGCTAACGTCAAACGAAGTGATGGTTACATCGTTGGTTGCGGTAATGTCAAACATGTTTCCACGATGGTTATTGCCGCCTGCAGTAGTGGTAGCCAGTGAAGTTTGAGGTCCGTTGGCAGTGGCGGTAAGAATGATGCTGCTTCCCGCACAAATGGTGGTGTCCGAAGGGCTGATCTCAACAGTACACTGTGCTGAGATTTTCAGGTTTGTCAGAATGAGCCCCGCAAGCATTACAATCAAATAAAAATGTTTCATGGGTTGAATTTTAGAGTGCAAAAATAGGCAATTAATGATTTATATTTAGTAATTAATATAAATCATTGAAAATAAATGTCACAAATAAGTGTAACTCCCCTACCAAGTATTACTTTAACAGCATGTCACAATTAATCCACTCACCGTCGAGCGTCATCCCCATTTTTTGGTAGCGTTCGATGGCAATTCAAACACAAAACATATTTACGATATAAATGAAATATTTCGTATATTTGTAAAATCATTCATGTATAAATGAAACTATTATGAACAGATACATTGTACGTCCCGACTATATTGAAAAAGTCCGACCCTATATTTCAAAGCCTCTGATAAAGATACTTACGGGGCAAAGAAGAGTCGGGAAAAGCTATATTATGTTGCAAATTGCCGATGTTATCCGCAAAGAAAACCAAAAGGCAAATATCATTTTCATCAATTGCGAGACAGAAGATTTCCTTCATTTAAAGACTCATGAAGATCTATTGGCATATGTAAAAGGGCGCTTGATAAAAGGACACAATAATTTTCTTTTCATTGATGAGATACAGGAAATAAAAGATTTTCAACTGGCAGTGCGGAGTTTACTTGCAGAAAAAAAATGTGATATTTATTGTACTGGTAGCAATGCGCACATGCTGTCAGGAGAGTTGGCTACTCATTTGGCAGGAAGATATATTGAGATACCCATTCATGCGCTTAGTTTCAATGAATTTCTTCGTTTTCACAAGTTAAAGCCTGAATATAGCAGTGTGATGAAATACCTCACATATGGGGGGATGCCCTATCTAACAAATATTGAGCTAAGTGGCGACTTGCCGTTTGAATATCTTCGAAGCGTTTATGCTACCATCATGCTGAAAGATGTCGTTGCGCGCGAAAACATTCGGAATGTAACTTTCCTAGAAAATTTAATCCGTTATTTGGCCGACAATGTAGGAAACCTTTTTTCCGCTGCAAACATTAGTAAATTTCTGAAGTCACAGCATATTGCAATCTCTCCGCAACTGACACTGAATTATCTACGGGCGCTAACAAATGCCTACATTATTTATAAAGTGCATCGAGCCGAAGTGAATGGCTTAAAAATATTTGAAATTGGCGAAAAATATTATTTCGAAGATACCGGATTATGCAATGCTATCACAGGTCATCACGCTAGAAACGCCTTACATAAGACCCTTGAAAACGCTGTGTTTTTGCACTTGATTCAATCGGGGTATGCTGTTCAGGTTGGCAAACTCGATCAACAAGAAATCGATTTTGTTGCTCATCGCAACGGACTTCAGCTTTATGTCCAGGTGTGTCTGCAACTTACCGACAAAGATGTTGTCGGTCGAGAATTCGGCAACCTAATGCTAATACCTGACAATTATCCGAAATATGTTGTCACACTGAACGACCCAATCATGGGAAACGATTATAAGGGCATTAAACAAATGAATCTACTGGAGTTTCTGCTAAAGGAATTGTAAACTCTTTCCTGCTCACAAGTCACCGTACATTGCTTCTCAATACCCAATCGCAATTAATCCATTCGCCATCGAGGGTCATGCCCATCTTTTTGTAGAGTTCGATGGCGGGTGTATTCCAATCGAGCACTTGCCAGCGGATTCGGGTGCATTTTTCGACTTCAGCAATGCGGAATATTTCTTTCACAAGCATTGTTCCAATGCCGCTTCCACGGAATTGCGGCTTCACATACTGGTCGTCGAGGTAGAGCGACTTCCCTACCCACGTGAAATAGGCAAAGAAATAGAGCGCCATGCCCAATATCTGTCCGTTTTCGTCTTCGGCCATGATGCAGCAGAAGAATTCCTTTTCGCGGTGCATTTGTTCAACCGAATTGGTTACTTTTTCGGGCGCTTTTTCGAATAGAGCTAGTTCTTTAATCATGCCGAGTATTTCAGGAAAATCGGCTTCGGTGGCAGGACGTAAATTAATGTTCATGGTTGCTTTTTATTATCGGATGACCAAACGGTCAACGACGTCGGATTTCAGGTAACGGTTTGCTGCGGCAATAATGTCGCTTTGCATATAAATGAGCTCGTTTCGCAATGCAGGTTCATCCACTTCGATGTGCAAAGTTGCCCCATCGAGCTTCAACGATGTGGTGTGGCGTGCCACCAATGCACCGGCAATCTCGGGCCATGAAGCCTGTAATGCCTCACTTTGCATGCGGGAGCGAAGGCGGTATTTGTCAACCAGCTGCTCCAGCACTTCCTTTAGCGAATATTGATTGTTGAAATTGGTCATATCGTTGTGCGAAGTTAAGAAAAATTATTGTTCTTACCAAACAAGATGCAGATCGATTGTAAGAGCTATTGAGTGACTGTCTAAAGATCATTCTACTTTTTTGCACAAAGAGCTCAAAGAATCGCACAAAGAACTCAAAGTGAATTAGAAATGCAAAAGCCGTTATCAATGGTTGTTTCTGCAAATTCCCAAGCTTGCTTGCAAATTTACAGCAACAGCCATTGATGATTCACAACCGCGTTGTGAATCGTTGACAAACGGCTTTTGAATCAAATACTAATGCTACGTGGTGTCCTTCTGCAAGTCCTTACTGGCAGCGTCAGGAAGTGCCCTTCTTTGATAACTTTGTGATCCAAACAATTTTAATATTTAGACAGTTACTCAGTTTTTTCATAATTTGGTTATTTTTGCAACAATTGAACCTATCATCAATCAAATCATACGACCATGTTTTGCATGCAATGCGGCAAGGAGTTGCCCGAAAGCGCTAAGTTTTGCGTAGGATGCGGCACCCCTACCCAGACACATTCTCGGCAAAAAACGATTGAAGCCAACGTGATTGAAACTGACGAAAACAAGGAGGCGAAATACGCATGGGGAGCCAACAATCGCGACATGCAAGGTTTGTACCCGGTGCGGATGAAGCATATAGCCCCCACCGACCGCAAGACCATCGAGTCGGCTGTGATTGATGTCGTCAGCGGCCCCATGATTCACCACAGAGTCATCAAGTCTCAAACAGCCAAAGGTGCATATTCAGTGCCTATCGTCTTCTCTCTGCTTGCTGCCACACTTTCGGCGGGAGGCTTTGCAGTGAAAGAACCCGGATTGGCATGGGGCTCGATGGCTGCAGCTGTTTTTTTGTTCTTTCTTGGGATCATGATGGCTTCGAACCGTCGTAAAAATTTCAGACTTGGATTTGACTGGAAAACCAACACCATCTGGGCCCTGCTTGAAGGCAGGAAACCATCGTACCTTGGCAACGCAAGTTGTATCACTGCTTTGTCGGTCAATAAATCAACCACTGTTTCTTCGCGTTACGCCAATATTGGCAGTTCGTCAAACCGCATATACACAAGGGTCAATGATAAAAAAAATGTTTGGCATCTGATGGTCGCCAAAAGTGATGGCAGCAACATTCCGCTCTTTGCCTTTTATTCAGCCAATGACGCTTCGAAGGTCTTGCAGCAATCGCTTGCCTTGTTATCCTTACAGAAGTAAATGAGAAAAGCGTTGACAACCAAAATCCTGTTACTATGATAGGTGGTGGAGCCGGGTTTATTGCCGATATGATTGCCCGTATTAAGGCCAACAATGCGGTGAAGCGTGCGGTTTTTAGTCGCAGAAAACGTTTTTTATATATCCATGCTACCAGTGCATTGAATCTTCGCAGTCGTGAATCGACTAAAGAAGAGCTCGAGGCCATTCGAAAAGCCATTCGCGACGAACACCGAAAAGACCGGATTCGATCGCTCTACGCATTTTTGATTACATTGGTCATTATCACAGGACTGTTCTTTGGGTTGCGATACGTGTATCGCGAATACCGTGATTATCAAACTCAGAAGCAAAATGACACTTCGCGTTAGACCGAAGCCCTGAATCATATCAGCCTTATTGCCAACAATGAGAAATCTTTATTTATAATATGATATCGGCCACATTTCTTCTATTGCCACTCATGCTGTTGAAAAAATCAATGGTGCTTTTTATCATCAAAGTTGCCGTTATTTTTATCATTATTGCCACTGTGAGCTCATTAATCGGACGATTTTCATATGTTTCAAACCGGCGTGAGTTCTTCATTGTGAGAAATGCCGGCGCCGGAGCTCTTCTGATTAATATTGTTGCTATTTATTTTGCATTTTTTATACAAGTTGACCCCAAATACTTCACACAGAAAAAACTGCATTCAAATGAGACCTTTAAACAGCAGGTTCTACTGCCTTTTTGTGATATTTTCCCGCCCGACTCAGCCAAAAATCAATACCTGACAACATCGCTTGATTTCTTAAACAACCGCTATTCGGAAGCTTATTTGTATGAAGGATTTTATTTCGATCGCTTCGATTCAACCGAGCTTCTTCTGAACATGTATTTTGCCATGCATCAGGAAATTGACTACGATCAGCGCATGGCAATCCGCAATGAAAACCCTTCGCCGCAAACATTAATGCAGATGCTTGAATCACCGCCGTCAGATTGATGAAAGTCCGCTTAATTATTGTAACGATGTGGTGCTGTGAATGCAGATGATCTGCCATTTCATAAAATATTGTAAATTTGAACACTTCGTTCATTTTCACCGAATTGATCCTGAAAATTAAAAGGTGATTTTGAAACCCTAATTGAATAAGCATTATCCAGTGGAACACCAATTCAATTATAAAGGATTCAATTATTATTGCATTGTTCAGAAATCGGAGTTTCGGAAATGCAATCCTATTCTGGTGCTTGGAGGTGCCTTTCAGAGCATGCAATCGTACAACAAGCATTTGGAACAATATTCACAAATGTCGGATGTTGTTTTGGTCGATTTGCCAGGCACCGGAAAATCGGATGTGTTACCTCACGAATTCGGCATCGATTTTTTGGTTTCCACCTTGCGCGACATGATTGAAAAGCTAAACTTTTCATGTGTCGAATTGGTTTGTGCATCGTACGGAACGCCCATTGGAATTGTGTTTGCAAACACCTATCCTCACATGGTTTCAAAGCTCGTGTTAATCGGAACCATGAAAGCATTTCCACCCCACCGGCGAAAGCAGGTTGAGCGGTCGTTCGGAATCATGAAGTATGACATGCTTGATTTTTCCGAAAATATTCTCAATATCCTCATGAATTATGAAAAGCAACAGCACATCAGACGCTTTTCTTCGGTGAATAAAGTGCTGCGTAAAATCGTTGAGAATACGCATGAAGACGGGAAATTGAAATACGAGGCAAACTCGTTGCGGCTGCTTCATTTTTCACCATCAGCATCGGTTTTTGATTTCGAAACGCCAACGCTCGTCTTCACAGGTGAGCACGATTCGTTTACCCATCCCGATTTTTGTCGCGAAGTCGCATCATCTCTCAGAAATTCAGTTTTTACAACCATCAAAGATTCGGATCACCTGTGCAATATTGAACAGTTTCAGATTACCAACAACCTCATTGCAGCGTTTCTGATGAACAACGACCTGACTACCATTGACGGGATCAACAGGGTTGAGAAATTCAGTTCAAATTAAAACTGAATACCTATTGTATTGAAATAACTCATTTCAAGCATTTTTATCCTATCTTTGATACGTTGAAAGCACAGTCAATCTGATTGTTTTTCAACCATGTCTTACATGAGGTAAACAGCGTATTTAAATGAAAATCAAATTGTTATTATTGGGCTTGTTCGCATTCTTGCTGATGGCAAACATGCAGGCACAACCTGAATTTGTTTGGGCCAACCATGTGGGTGGAGCAAGTGCTACCACCTATTGCTATGGCGTTGCTGCTGATGAGAACGGGAATGTATATGCTATTGGGCACTTTTGGGGCACGGTTGATTTCGATCCGGGTGCAGGCGTTTACTCCCTAACCTCTGGTGGAAACGATGATGTTTTTGTATGCAAGTATGATGCATCGGGTCAAATTGCATGGGCTTTCCGTGTGGGTGGCACCAGCGCCGATTACGGCTATGGCATTTGCATCGATACACATGGAAATATTTGTATTACTGGCGTTTTTTATGCAACAGTTGATTTTGATCCTGGTGCCGGGAGCGTTTCTCTAACCTCTTCGGGTGGTTGGGACGTTTTTGCAGCCAAATACACTTCTGCCGGAAATCTGATTTGGGCACGTAAAATGGGTGGAACTGCAAGCGACATAGGCTATGCAATTGCAACCGACACCATCGACAATGTTATTGTTTCTGGCTGGTTTGGCGGAACAGCCGATTTCAATCCTGGTGCTGCAACAAACAACCTCACTTCAGCCGGCGGCGACGATGCTTTCGTTTGCAAACTCGATTCTTCGGGCAATTATAAGTGGGCCAAGCGAATGGGAGGCTCGGGCACTGACCGTGCAAATGCCATTGTTACTGATCAGCATGGAATTGTGTATTCCGGTGGATACTACAGTGGCACCGCTGATTTCAATCCGGGTGGTGGCGGTTTTACACTGAATGCCGTAGGCTTAACCGATGTGTATGTCTGCAAATTCGATTCTTCAGGCTCATTTAGATGGGCATCTGGAATGGGTGGACCAGAAACAGACTGGGGCTATGGCATCGATGTCGATTCTTTGGGCAATGTTTTTACAACGGGTACATTCACCGATTCGGCCGATTTCGACCCGAGTCCGGCAACGTTTACACTGATTTCGAACGGAAGTACGGATATTTATGTCAGCAAACTTGATTCTTCGGGAGATATGGTTTGGGCAGCCAACATGGGCAGCGTGAATGACGATATCGGGCGTGCAATCAGGGTTGACAAACAGGGATTCATCCATTCAACCGGCTATTTTTCGAATAATGCCGATTTTGATCCCGGCACAGCGGTGTTCAATGTAACTACAACCAGTGGCTACGATGTTTTTGCCAGCACGCTCGATTCGGCTGGAGCGTTTTTCTGTGTCGGAGGAATGGGTGGATCGGGCTCTACCGATTATGGAATGTGCATGGACATCGACAACAACGGATTTGCCTATTATGGTGGCAGTTTCAGCGGAACAGCAGATTTTGATCCGGAAACAACAACATACAACGTTGCGGCGAGTGGGTCAACCGATGCGTTTGTGGCAAAACTTATTGCTTGTGCGCCCTGCGTTCCAACTTCTGCTGATACCACCATGAATGTCTGCACCGGAATGGTTTCACCCAGCGGCAACTATGTCTGGACGACATCAGGGATATACAACGACACTATATTTAATGCAGGGCAATGCGACAGTGTCATCACATTTCATCTCACCATAAGCCAAAATACATTCGGAACCATCAACCCAGTTGTTTGCGACGATTATACTGTTCCCAGCGGCAATCAAACATACAGTGTGGCAGGAACCTACCACGACACCATACCCAATGTGGCGGGTTGCGATAGTATCCTCACCATCAATCTTTCCATTGTTCCACCCAACACAAGCGTTTCACAAACTGGCAACACACTCACGGCGCTGGCATCACCTGCGCTGTATCAATGGGTCGATTGCAATAATGCCTTTATGACCATTCCCGGCGAAACATTGCAATCGTTTACCCCAACCCAATCAGGAAGCTATGCGGTGGTTGTTTATCAGAATGGTTGTTTCGAAATGTCGTCGTGTTTCACTGTCACCATAACCTCAATATTTGAACATACAGACAATGATCAGCTGACTGTTTATCCAAATCCAGCCAGCGGCTTATATCGTGTCGAAAACACGACAGGAGCCGAAATGCCTTATGAAATCTCGGATTTAACGGGAAAGCTTGTTCAAAAAGGGATTTTGAAAGACGGCAGCAACACGATCGACATCACCCGGGTTGACAATGGCGTGTATGTCTTAAAAACGGAATTCACAGAAACACAACTGATTAAACAATAATACTCAAGTGTACAGCTTTAAAAACGACTATGCCGAAGGCTGCCATCCCGATGTACTGAGGATGCTGACCAATACCAATCTCGATCAGCAGGAAGGCTATGGTGACGACGATTACTCGAACCTGGCCCGAAAACACATTTTGCGCCATTTGCAATGCGATGCAGCCATTCATTTTGTTTCGGGAGGAACACAAGCCAATACAGTTGTTCTTGCTGCAGCCCTCAAACCTTATGAATCCGTTATTGCCGCCGAGAGCGCTCACATCAACGTGCATGAAGCAGGTGCCATCGAGGCCACAGGGCATAAAATTGAGTATGCCATCACACCCGACGGTAAGCTGAGCCCGGAACTCATCGCTCCATTGCTGGTGAAAGCCGAAGATCATCACATGGTGAAGCCTCGTCTGGTGTACATTTCGCAGTCAACCGAGCTAGGCACTGTGTATAAACTTGACGAAATGGAAGCATTGTCGGCATTCTGCAAACAGAATAGCCTTCTGTTGTATGCCGACGGTGCCCGTCTGGGTGCAGCCTTAGCTTCACCTTCAGCCGACTTTACTTTAGCCGACATGGCGCGGCTTTTCGATGCGTTTTATATCGGCGGCACCAAAAACGGGGCACTCATGGGCGAAGCCATTGTGTTGCTCAACGATGATCTGAAACGCGATTTTCTGTTTCACCTCAAACAACGTGGCGCTTTGCTTTCAAAAGGTCGTCTTGCAGGCGTGCAGTTTGCTGTTCTTTTTGAAGGCGAACTGTTTCTTAGTCTCGCCCGACATGCAAACGACATAGCGCTGCAAATGTCAGCTGCCATTGCAAAAGCAGGATATCCGTTTTTTGCGCAACCTGAGTCGAATCAGATTTTTCCGATATTGCCCTTGAGCTTAATTGATGAGCTATCGAAAGATTTTGGCTTTTACATCTGGCGCAAAACCGATCACAACAACGCCATTATCCGCCTGGTTACATCGTGGGCAACGCCGGTGAATGCAGTTGATGACTTTGTGAAAAGAATGAATTCACTTGTCTGATGAAGTCAGACATTATGAAAAATGTTGATTGATTCATCTTTGCAACTTATCCGTAAGAACATGAAAAATTCCACACCTTTTGTAATCATGATGTTGCTCATTTTTCAGGCATGTACGCAGAATCAGGTTTCCTACCACATCGTCCGCACCGATTATGTGAAAGCAACGCATAAACATTTCGAATGGATCTTGCAAAACGACAGCGTGAAAGTGATTGAATATCCATTAAGCACTGCACCCGACAGCATCAAGTGTTACAAGGCACTGACTGATCGGCAAATCAGCAAATTGCAGTCATTGCTTGAAGATATTGATCTGCAAAAACTGAACGAACGCTATTCTAACGACGTGGTAGAGGGTGAAGGACATTCGGTGTATGATATTACCATCAACGGTATTTCGAAAAGCATTTATGTTTATTATGTGGAAGTTGCCGAACTTCAGAAAATTGACCGCTTTTTTTATGATGTGACTGCTGATTGTAACTGACGATGCCGTACTTCCATTTTCTTTGAAACAGGAATGGCCATTGATGCACGAAGATCAGTAGCCCAATAACGAACACTGATGATTACTGATTGAACCAAAAATACGCATCACTTAATATTGACTACCTTTGCAAAAACATTATCACATTGAATTTCACTGAATTCGGTTTTACTTCACAGCTACTCGAAGGCATTGACTCCATTGGATACGAAGCTGCAACCCCCATACAGGAACAGGCCATCCCAGTAATATTAGAAGGACGCGATCTGATCGCATGCGCACAGACAGGTACCGGAAAAACGGCCGCCTTTCTGCTTCCGCTGACAAACAACATCATCACTTCGGAACAGAATCATCGCATCAAATGTCTGGTGATTGAGCCCACACGCGAACTGGCCATACAGGTCGATCAGCAGATGGAGGGGTTTTCCTATTTCACCAATGTGAGCTCCATTGCCGTATATGGCGGCACCACAGGCGAAGCTTTTGCCAATGAGCGAAAAGCCTTTGAAGAGGGTGTCGATATGGTCATTTGCACTCCAGGCCGCATGCTGGCTCATTTGAAAATGGGTTATGTTGATCTGACGCAGCTTAAATACCTTGTGCTCGACGAAGCCGACCGCCTGCTCGACATGGGTTTTTATGACGACATTATGAAAATGGTGGCATTCGTTCCGGCTAAGTGTCAGAAAATGCTGTTTTCGGCTACCATGCCCGAAAGCATCCGGCAACTGGCCCGTAAAATTCTGTCGGCTCCTGCCGAAATTAATATTGCAGTGTCGCGCGCCGCCGACAAAGTCAGACAAGGAGCTTTTGTGCTGTACGATCAGCAAAAAACGGCGCTGATCGCTACCTTATTGAAAGAACGTCGCTTACGAAGCATTCTGATTTTCTGCGGCACCAAAGAAAAGACAAAATTACTCACTAGGGAATTAAAAAAGCTCAGACTTTCGGTCGATGAAATGCACTCAGACATCGAGCAGCAAATGCGCGAAGAAGTAATGAACCGGTTCAAGGCAAGGCAACTCAACATTCTTGTCGCCACCGACATTTTATCGCGTGGTATCGATATAGAAGACATCGATCTGGTGATCAATTACGATGTGCCCCACGATGCCGAAGACTACATTCACCGTGTGGGTCGGACTGCCCGAGCTGAATCGGATGGCGAAGCCATTACACTCATTGGCGAAAAAGAGCAACGAAAATTTGCTGTCATCGAAGAATTTCTAGGACACAGCATTGAAAAACTAAGCGTGCCTGACTCATTGGGCGAATGCCCGCCTTACAATCCGGTGAAAAAAAAGAAATCAGGCGGCAAATACCGAAAAGGTGGCGGTAAAAGGAATTTTGACAGGAAGAAGCCATCAAACTAATCGGTATAGTTTGATTTCTTATTTGAGTAAATTGTCGAAAAATAGATCTTAGTCGATGTAATATAATTCGAAAATGGCATTTAACTGTTACGGCCCAAGCGGAAACAATGATTTCAGGCCAAGAGTGCCCAAGCCTGACATGAATGCCTGTCTGATATGGTTCATTGTTTTAGCGCTTATTGTAACAACCATAGTGTTGTGCGCCAGATATTTTGATTTACAGTAACTCCTTAAAACCATTCATATGAAATCAAAACTGACCATTTTATTTGCAATGATCTCTCTTTTATCCATGGCTGGATTTGGCGGCGGCGATCCTAATGGACTAATCAGAGTCAGGCACCTCGAAATGAAGTACAATTTATTTTATTGTTCTGTGCAGCGCGAAGTAACGGTGCCCGATCCAAGGGGAAAAGAAGAAACCCACAAAATTATTTCCAACCTGGCTGTTTACGACATACAGAATCAAACAACCTCTTATTTGTTTGACGACGACAATCACGAAAATGTGTGTGCATTTTTCTTCGAATCGGCCAATGATGACAAAGGCGCCGATATCGGTTTCTTTATTCCAAACAGCCGACCAAAACCCCAAATCCTCGGGATACTTAGATCGGAAAACCGCCTGCCATCGGACAAAATGTACATCATCACATTCAATTTTACAACCGAAAATTACACTTTCTGGTATGCCGACAAAACTGGCAGCAACCTTACCAAAGGCTGTGAATTCCCTCTTTACGCCGATTTTTATATTGATGTGAATAACCGTGTGTTCCGCTTCGTGAAACAGGTAGGGTTAAAGATTGAAATTACTGACATAAAGTATTAAACCTTACAGTTTCTTCATTAGGGTGTGTGAAAGATTATTCATATCATTGCAATATGAAAAGCATCTTCACCGATAAGCTGATTGTTCCAAACGATAATGATCTGAAAACGGCTCTGGGAGCAACATATAAACTTTGGCAACTCATTGCGGCCTATGCGCATGAACAGTGTCCGAAAGCCACAGA
>CAZLHV010000015.1:0-12910 GCA_964559205.1 uncultured Bacteroidaceae bacterium | reverse complement strand
AATGGAAATACTCGGGCGAAATACATGGCTGGAGCTTTCGTGTAAATGATAAAAAACGTGTGCTGGTGTATCTCCTGCCCCGCGATGGATTTTTCAAGGTGGCCATGGTATTTGGTCAAAAAGCATTCGAAGCCGTAATGAACAGCTCTGTTTCAGACGACATCAAACAGGAACTGGCCGCAGCAAAAGCCTACGCAGAAGGCCGCGGAATCAGGATTGATGTGCGCTCTGATGAACCGATCCACGATATACATTTGCTGATTGACATTAAACTAAATCGCATATGAAAAATGCTGTTGATGACTACATCGCAGCTTTTGACGAGCCAACACGTTCGAAGCTGACCGAAATCCGAAACATCATCCGCAAAGCCGCTCCCGATGCCGAAGAAGTCATCAGCTACAACATGCCAGCCTATCGACAGAAGGGCATACTGGTATATTTTGCTGCAAACAAAAATCACATCGGATTTTATCCAACGCCAGATGCAATAGAAGCTTTTGCTGAAGCACTTACCGCATATAAAACATCAAAAGGAGCTGTTCAGTTTCCATATCATCAGCCACTTCCGACCGATCTCATTCAGCGAATAGTGAAGTATAGAATTGAGCAAAATTCCTCGAATATTCACCATAAATGAGTTTGGAATAGTCTGATGTTTTGTATAACCAACAAAGCATTCCGTTTTGTGACTCAGAAGGGCAACCGGATGGAAATCAAAGATTTCCGCTACTGATGCTAGACCGCCTTTACTTCACCACCCGCCACTTCGAACAATTGAATTTTGGTACGATGCCCAATGATATCTTCCATTCGCATTTTATGTGTATCGGTGATAAACACCTGCCCGAATGGAGTCTGACAAACCATGTCAATCATCAATCCCACGCGTTCGGGATCAAGTTTATCGAATACATCGTCGAACAATAAAACCGGCGTTATTCCGGATTTTTCGACAGTAAGCAGGTATTGCGCCATTTTAAGGGCTAATAGAAAACTCTTTTGTTGTCCCTGACTACCAAAACGTCGAACCGGATTTTCATCAATAATAAACGAATAATCATCGCGATGAATGCCTTTTGTGGTGAAACCAGCCATGATGTCCTGCCTGAAGCTTTCCTGCAGCAACGCTTGCATGGGAAACTGATGTATGGCCGATTCGTATTGAATGTCGCATGTTTCGGCCCTTGCCGTTAATCGCGAATGCATTTGACGGTGATATAGCAGCAAGTCAGCAAGATTTTTTCGCCGGGCTTCAAAAATTCGTTCGCCATACGTGATCAGCTGTGTGTTCCAGGCTGCGAGCGACTGATAATCATTGTTTCCGCTCTGCTGCATATCTTTCAGCATGCGGTTTCGCTGCAGCAGCACCTTGTTATAGCGGATCACATCGTCGAGGTAATTCCGGTCGAACTGTGCAATCACACTGTCGAAAAAGCGGCGCCGTACTTCCGAAGCATTGTTTATCAGGTCAATATCACCTGGCGTAATCATCACCACCGGAAAAGCCCCAATGTGTTCCGACAGACGCTGGTATTCCTTATCGTTTCGCTTTACCTTCTTTTCGCCACCGGGTTTCAGGGCAACCGATACTTTTTCAACCACTCCCGAAGGCATGTTGAATGTGCCGTTGATTGAAAAATATTCATCGCCAAATCGCACCGAAAGCTGGTCGCTCCCGCCAAAATAACTACGTGTAAAGCTCAGATAATAAATGGCATCGAGAATATTGGTCTTCCCTGCTCCGTTGTTACCGTAAAAACAATGAACATTGCCGGTGAAATCGAGGTGAACCGATTCGTAGTTTTTAAACTGATTCAGATGTAAAGTACTGAGTCGCATTATAATTCCTTTCTGAATTTTTGCAGGCACATGAACATGGCCATCATGGCACTGCGTGAGATGTTCACTTCGCGCAGGTTTCCAAAACGAAACTCGCGAAACTCGCTTCCCTTGTCCGATGCAACAGCCACATACACCAGCCCGACAGGTTTTTCGTCGCTGCCACCACCTGGTCCGGCAATTCCGCTTACAGCAATCGAAAAGTCGCTTTTCATCAGCCTTCGGGCACCTTCGGCCATGGCCAGCACCGTTTCGGCACTCACCGCTCCATGCTGTTCAAGCACAGTTTGGCTAACGCCAAGAACCTGTTGTTTAATTTCGTTTGCATATGCCACAACACTACCCTTAAAAGCATTGGAACTACCTGACACCGATGTGATTTGGTGCGCAATGAAACCACCTGTACAGCTTTCAGCCGTCGATAATGTTTTTCCGGCAGCAATGAATTCTCTGAGCAGGGTTTCGGCCATTTTTTCATCCCGGTCACTTACAAAATAGGGCTCAAGCTGAGGCTGCAAAGCGGCAAAAATACGTTTAAGCTTTTCGCGTCCCCGTTGCTCGTTGCCCGACATATAACTGAGCCGCAAACGAATCAGTCCGGGCGAAGGCAGATATGCAAGGCTGACATCGGACGGCAAGGCCTGTTCCCACGGCTTAATCAGATCGCTCAAGGCCGATTCGCCAATGCCGCTCACCACAAGGTTTTCGTGAACATAGATTTGCTGACCGCACATTTTTTTCAGATGCGGAACCACCTCGTTGCTAAACATTTCCTTCATTTCGAAAGGAACGCCTGGCATCACGAAAATATGAACCGAACCATCTTCAAAATACAGACCGGGAGCTGTACCAATGTTGTTGAACAACACCTTTGCACGATCGGGAACCAAAGCCTGCCTGACATCCATTTCGGTGAGTTTGTATCCACGCTTAACAAACATTTGCTGAATGTGACCAAGCACCTCATCGTCCTGATGCATTTCGCTTTCGAACAGCTCACAAAGTACTTCGCGAGTACGATCGTCGCTGGTCGGACCAAGGCCTCCGGTGGTGATAATCACCGGTGCAAGTTCGGTGGCATAGTATATTGCATCGCGGATTTCGCTCATCTTGTCTCCAACACTCAAACGTGCTTTAACCGTAAACCCGAGCTGATTCAACTGCGTGGCAAGCCAGGCACTGTTGGTATCGATCACCTGACCAATCAGCAGTTCATCTCCAATGGTAATAATGGCAGCTTCCATGCGGCAAAATTAACTAATTTGGGCGCTTCACATAAATATTCTTGCAAAAGCATTGAGTAAATTGCTCCAATGTGAAGATGCTTTGCTTCATTTACCCGAGCTGCTAGCATAGCTCCTCGTCCAACCATTGCGTGAAGGTGGGGTCGTCGTTGCTGAAAAGTTATCGTTTGCTCTTAATGTCACAACGATTCCATATTCTTCACTTCGCTGCGAACGATGGAATACTGTGACAAATGCAACGATTTACAACCACTTCACCAGATCGAAATCCTGCAGATGCGGTAATAGATCATGCGATGGCCTTAAGCGAATTGCATAATCAAACACACCCGATTGCGGGTTGGGAATGACCGCCCTGAAAGTGGCAAGACCGTTTTCGCTGCGCACAACCTGCATAGGAGTTTTGAAACTGATTTTTTTCACCCGGTCGTTTTCTTTTTGACCGAAAATGAGATCAATGGCCACATCCTGCTCGCTGAGTTCACCAAGCGATAATGTAATTTCGGCCACAAAATCTTCGCCAAGCAACAAAGGCCGGGCGGTGCTGTCATGCAGATTCATAGCCGAAACACTTATCTGATCCCAGCTACGCAATACTTTTCGTTTCCATGAGGCCATGGTACGTGCAGTCTCAAAATTGTTTGCACGCATCAGTCTGTGACGTTCCGAAAGCTTGTTGTAAAACTTACCGTAATATTCATCAAGCATCCGTTTCATGGTAAAATGCGGAGCAATCGAAGTGAAATTCCGGCGTATCGCTGCAATCCAGTCGCATGGCATTTCGTTACTGCTGCGCTTAAAATAGAGCGGTAAAACATCGTCTTCAATGATATTGTATAATGTTTCGGCATCGAGTTCATCCTGCAGCGCCTGATTATCATACGTTCTGGCTTCTTTCAATGCCCAGCCTGCACGTGGCACATAACCTTCGGCCCACCATCCATCGAGTACGCTCAGGTTTAAAACACCGTTCAGACAGGCCTTGATGCCACTTGTACCACTGGCTTCCTGAGGGCGAGTTGGCGTATTGAGCCACACATCGACACCTGAAACAATGATGCGGGCCACTTCCATGTCGTAATTCTCAAGAAAAATGATCTTTCCGGCAAACTCGGGCATTCGCGAAATCTCGATAATATGCCTGATGTAATCCTGCCCAGCTTTATCGGCCGGATGTGCTTTGCCGGCATAGATAAAACGAATGGGCCGTTGCTTGTTGTTCACCAACTCGCGTAATTTATCGAGGTTCTTAAACAACAGGTGTGCTCGTTTATATGTGGCAAAACGCCTTGCGAAACCAATATACAATGCGTTCTCGTCAAGGTTTTCCAACACATTGATGATGTGACGCGGTGCTTCCTGTCGTCGTGTCAGATCTTTTGCAAGCCGGTTGTTGAGGAAATCAACCATGCGCTTCTTTAGTTTTTTTCTGATGTCCCAAATCTCTTCGTCTTTCAGGGTTTCGAAAAAACGCCACTTTTCAGCATCGGCCTGATCGTTCATCATCGGATCAAAACCGTTCTGTCTGAACAAATCCTGCCACAGGCGACAACTCCATGTGGGCAGATGCACGCCATTGGTTACATAATCAATATACAATTCTTCGGTAAAATATCCCGAATAAAGGCTGGTAAACATTTCGCGGGTCACACGACCATGAATGCGGCTCACTCCGTTCACTTCCTGCGAACCGGTCATGGCAAGAATGCTCATGCTGAACTTCTCATTTTCATCGTCAGGATTCATTTTGCCGAGCGCCATGAACTCAGTCCAGCTTATGTTCATTTTTTCGGGAAAATGACCAAGATACATCCGCATCATGTCGCCTGTAAAACTGTCGTGACCTGCCGGAACCGGCGTGTGCGTGGTAAACAGGGTTGCCGAGCGCACTATCTCAAGGGCCTGCTGCATCGACATGACTTCATTCTGAACCAGATTCTTCAGTCGTTCAAGAATGCTGAATGCAGCGTGACCTTCATTGCAATGATACACATCGGTCGTCAATCCAAGCTCATTCAGCACTTTCACTCCGCCAATACCCAGAACAATTTCCTGCTTCATGCGGTTTTCCCAGTCTCCACCATAAAGCTGGTGTGTTATCTGACGATCCTCTTGGCTGTTTTCTTCGATATCGGTATCCAATAAATACAGCGTAACCCTACCAACAGGCACTTGCCATACCTTGGCCATAATTCGGCGTCCGGGAAAACCAAGCGAAATTTTCACCCATTCGCCTGCCTGATTACGAACCGGAACCATGGGCAGGTTGCTGAATTTCTGAGGATGATACTCGGCAAGCTGATCCCCAAACGACGATAGTGACTGCGTAAAATATCCGTATCGGAACAGCAGACCGATGGCAGTCATTCTTACGCTGCTGTCCGAGGCTTCTTTTAAGTAATCGCCGGCAAGCACACCCAAACCGCCAGAATAGAGTTTCAGCGATGCATGAAAACCATACTCCATGCAGAAATAAGCAACTGATGGTCTGTTTTCATCGAGTGGCTGCGCCATGTATTCACTGAAATGGTTAAAAACAGATTCCATGCGTGCAAGAAAATCACCGTTAATTGCCAACTCCTGCAACTCCTTAAGACTCATCATTTCGAGCATTGCCAGCGGATTATAACCGCTTTTCTCCCACCATTGGGGATGAATGGATTCAAACAATTCAGTGGCTTCGTGATTCCATGTCCACCAAAGGTTTCGGCTGATGCTAAGCAATTTCTGAAGCGGCTCAGGAAAACTTGGTCTGACAAACACCTTGCGCCAGGCAGGTTCTGCCAGCAATTTTCGCTCAAGTTGCTGAGCTTGTGGAGCAGGCTTCTTACTAAACAAATCATACCGGCCTTGTGCCGCCCTGATAGCGATGTCCCATGCGCTGAAATAATGCTGCACCAGATTTTCCCACAAAGCCTCGCGAGATGCATCGAAGGCACTCAAACGATGAGCTTCAGCTTCTTCGGGTCTTGCCGCTGCGAAAGCCGCAAGATGATTTGTGATGGCTTCAACCACTTCGTCGGCATTGAAATCGTCGCGATGAATCACTTTTACCCCGCCGTTGGCTTTGCCCGAATCCTGCATCCATAATCCAAATCCCGCCAGCGTGGTTGTAACAGTAGGAATATGAAATGCCACACTTTCAAGCGGAGTATAACCCCATGGTTCGTAATATGATGGAAAAACAGATACATCGCAGCCTATCAGCAAATCATAGTAATGAAGATGCAACAGTCCGTCCTGACCATCAAGATAGCTTGGGATAAAAATCACATGCACCCTGCTGTCAGCTGTTGGCTGAAGGTTTAACCTTCGAATATCCTGCAGAATCGGATCCGATTCTTCGTTAAACAAATAGTGAGTGATGTTTCCGGGTTCCTGTGCAGCGTGGTCGTTCATCATGCCATCCTTCACATCGTGTCGCACACCTGCATTATTGGCAGGAACAGCTATCAGAGCCACCACATCGCGCTGGGGATTTTGCTGCTTCAGGCGTGCCATTGATTCGAGAAACAGATCAATACCCTTGTTTCTGTACTCATATCGTCCCGAGTTGATCACATAAAGTGCATCGTCACCAACACTGGCTCCTGAAACGGCTTTCACCATGCGTTTCATGGTCTCACGAGCCAACTGCCTTCGCTGGGCAAACGTTTCACCGGTAGGCACAAACGAATCTTCGAATCCATTGGGCGTAATCAGATCGGGCTTTTTTGAAAGAAAATGTGTACACTCGCGCCCTGTAATGTCTGAAACGGTCGTGAAAACATCGGCATGTTGAGCCGAAAGCTTTTCGAGACTGAACTTTGAAAGGACATTCAATTCACGCGCCATTGCATCGGGCTGATAATCTTCCATGTTTCCGTACAGCGGCAGGTTCATCCCTGCAACAGAACGTCCCAGCACAGTTGCATGTGTTGTAAAAGCGCAACCAGCCTGCGGCACCCTGTCTTTGAGGTAAAGGATGCCCGCACCGGTCATCCATTCATGAAAATGTGCCACCAAACGATCATCAGCGGTGAGATGATACTGATAAAAATGCTCAATGAGTCGTGCAGCCTCATATCCGAACAAAGCTGGCTCAACATAATCCCAACCGCCATACAGTGAGTCGAGTTTGTATTTTTCCCATAGTTCAATGAAAACAGCGTCTTTCTTGACAAACTGTCCCGTAAAATCAATCAGAATGGCAATGGGTTGTCCTGCTATATTCCATCGACCCATCCGAAAACGGAAACCTTCGTATCGGGCCTGCCGAACCCATTGCGGAAACAGCGTTTCATCTTCCTGAAAAACAGATGCCGGAAGAGGCTCTTTGTGAATATCGGGACCAATCATCATGTAGCCTGAGCTCATTACTTCGCACACTTTCAGGGCTTTGGTAGCGATCACGGTGTTGATTCCACCTACTTTATTACAAACTTCCCAACTGATTTCGAACAGAAAATCGGGTTTTTCTCCGGTAAATTGACTCATGGTTTTCGTGCTTAATACAAAAGGCCATAATGCCCTTTATGAGAACAAAAGTAATACACTCGCCGCGACTGAATGTGAATTGTGAATAAAATGATTGTTTGGTTAATAAGTATTTCTTTGGGTGGTATATGCAAAATATCATCAGATCGGGAATAGAAAAAACCGGATGGATTGCAAAAGATTTCTACATTTGAAGCCTGCAAACCTTAATTTTTGTTATATGAAAGTTGGAATACCCAAAGAGCTGCAAGCAAATGAGTTACGGGTAGCTGCAACGCCAAAAACGACACAGAGGCTCATTAAACAGGGCTTCGAAGTGTTGATTGAAAGCGGGGCCGGCGTCCGGGCAAATTTTGCCGACAGTGCGTACGAAGCGGCGGGAGCCGTCATCGTAAAGGGAGCTGCAGAGCTCTATCAACAAGCCGATATTGTACTCAAAGTGCAGGCTCCGGCTTTTACAGAAATTGATCTCATGAAACCCGGAACGGTGACCCTGAGCTATCTGTGGCCAGCACAGAATCAGGAGCTACTTCAGAAGCTGGCCGACCGGGGCATCAACGCGATTGCCATGGACGCCATTCCGCGCATTTCGCGTGCACAGAAAATGGATGTCCTCTCATCCATGGCCAACATTGCCGGCTATCGTGCAGTGATTGAAAGCGCCAATTATTTCGGACGTTTTCTCAACGGACAAATCACAGCCGCCGGAAAAGTCGATCCGGCAAAGGTGCTGGTCATCGGTGCCGGTGTAGCCGGTTTGGCTGCCATTGGTGCTGCCAACTCGCTCGGAGCCATTGTAAGAGCTTTCGATACACGCAAAGAAGTCGCCGAGCAGATTCAATCGATGGGTGCACAGTTTCTGACCGTCAGCATCGACGAAGACGGTGCTACCGCTTCGGGCTACAGCAAGGAAATGAGCAAAGAGTTTATCGAAGCCGAAATGGCTCTCTTTAAAGCACAGGCCGCCGAAGTCGATATCATCATCACTACGGCGCAGATTCCAGGACGTCAGGCTCCGAAACTCATTCTCAAAGAGCATGTCGAGGGCATGAAACCCGGTTCGGTCATTGTTGACCTGGCTGCTTCGACCGGTGGAAACTGCGAATTGACAAAAAACGACGAAGTGTATACTACCGAAAACGGTGTAACCATTGTCGGAAAGCTCAATCAGCTTCCAAATCAGGCCAGTCAGCTATACGGAAACAACCTTTGTCACCTGCTCGACGATATGGGCAAAGCCGAAGGATTCAACATCAACATGGACGACGATGTAGTGAAACGCGCCATGGTGACCTACAATGGTAAAATTAACTGGCCACCCGAGCCATTGGCCGTTTCACCTCAAAAACCGGCTGCCAGCGCAACCGTGGCCAAAGCTGTTGAAAATCCGGCAGCAAAAGCCCGTCGCAAAACCATCTCCGCAATCATTTCACTGGCCGTGATCGGCGGACTGCTCTTCCTCATGGGTACGTCGGCACCACCGGCCTTTATGGGACATTTCACCGTTTTTGTACTGGCCGTTTTCGTAGGCTGGCAGGTTATCTGGAATGTATCACATTCGTTGCACACCCCGCTCATGGCAGTGACCAATGCCATCAGCGGAATCATTGTCACCGGCGGCTTGTTGCAGATCACCTCTGATCCATACAGCCCGCTTACCATTCTGGCCTTTGTGGCGGTGCTGGTTGCCAGCATCAACATTGTAGGCGGATTTTTCGTTACGCACCGCATGTTGAAAATGTTCCGAAAATAAGCAAGCCATGATTACATACGAAATACAAACAGCTGCATACCTCTTTGCTTCCATTCTTTTTATTTTAAGCCTTGGAGGTTTGTCATCGCAGGAATCTGCCAAACGCGGGGTCTTTTTCGGCATCGTCGGAATGATCATCGCCATTGTTTCAACCGTACTCGGCGAATCGGTCGAAGGACACGAATTCATTATTGGGGCCATCGGCATCGCCGCTGTCATCGGTATCATTGTCGCCCGAAAAGTCGAAATGACGGCCATGCCCCAACTGGTGGCTATTCTCCACAGCTTTGTGGGACTTGCCGCCGTGCTGGTTGGATTTGGTTCATACTACGACCCTGAAACCCTTTCGCTCGAAGGAGCCGAACACAACATTCATCTCGTTGAAATATTCATCGGAGTATTTATCGGTGCCATCACGTTTTCAGGCTCTATCATTGCCTGGGGTAAGCTGCAGGGAACCATCCGCAGCAAACCGCTCATTTATCCCGGACGACATATTGTAAACATTCTCATGGTGGTTGCTTCCATTGTGTTAGGTGTGTTGTTCACCATGCACGAAGGTACCGGCGGACTCATGGAGTTGTCGGTTATGACCGGCATTGCACTCTTTGTGGGCATCATGCTTGTCATGGCCATTGGAGGAGCCGACATGCCCGTGGTTGTTTCCATGCTCAATTCCTATTCGGGATGGGCTGCTGCCGCTGCCGGTTTCATGCTGGGCAACGATCTGCTGATCGTCACCGGAGCGCTGGTGGGCAGTTCGGGTGCCATCCTGTCGATCATCATGTGCAAAGCCATGAACCGATCATTCATTTCGGTTATCCTGGGTGGTTTCGGCGATACTGCGGTGTCAACCAAAGCCATTGAAGGTGAGGTCACAAGCATCAGTCACGAAGAAGTGGCCACATTGCTTAAAGAATCATCGTCGCTGGTCATTGTGCCCGGTTATGGTATGGCCGTAGCCAAAGCGCAGTATCCCATTCACGATATGGTGGATATGCTTCGCAAAGAAGGTAAAAAAGTGCATTTTGGAATTCATCCGGTGGCCGGTCGTTTGCCGGGTCACATGAATGTGCTTTTGGCCGAAGCCAATGTGCCTTACGACATTGTGCTTGAAATGGACGAAATCAATCCCGACCTGCCCGAAACCGATGTAGTGATGGTGATTGGAGCCAACGATATTGTAAACCCCGGCGCTCAGGACGATCCGGGCAGCCCCATTTATGGAATGCCGGTTCTCGAAGTGTGGAAAGCCCGCAAGGTCATTGTGATGAAACGCTCAATGGCGGCAGGTTATGCCGGTGTCGAAAATCCTTTGTTCTATAAGGAAAATGCCGATATGCTGTATGGCGATGCCAAAGACAGCGTTGATAAAATCAATGCGGCCCTGAAAGCCTGAGTTTTATGCTAAATGATATCATTGCCTCTGTTGTTCGTAAGCAACAGGGGCATTTTTACGAAATGGCTACTTATAAACTGTTTGAATGCTGGGGATACTTACAATAGGGAATTTTGGCGGAGATTGCAAGAGATTCTGCATGTGCCCTTTATTTGTACTGTGCTCTTTAGATTGTTTGATTTTACGGGTAAGAGATAATAAATTCTCTTTCCATAAGATCGTCTAATGAAAAATCATCTCTTCTTAGCACCTTATAATGCTCTCTAATAGAATCCCAAGGGTATAGGTTAATCGTGTCTTGATCAAAATAAAATACAGACAAAATACCATTTTCGGACTCAGCATATATCCCCTCCCAGTCAACCCGCCCCGTGAAATATGTTGTCGAACTTGATTCGGGAATCTCTCTAAGAAAATTTTGGTCACTTGTGATTGAAGTGTCAGGGTAGTAAGGGGGGGAGAGCGTCAGATAAACAGAAATTGTCTTAGAAGACAAGTTTTTGATAAGAAGAGGTGAGTGTGGTTTATCATCTCTACATGATAAAAAAGTCATCAACACAAAAACCATTGTAAAAAGTAAAACACTCATATTATTAATATTAGTCCCTAAAATCAAATTTCTCTTGATACACATTAAAAGGTTTCCATGTTTGTCAAGTTAAGATTGATTACATACTTTGCATGGTATTTATTCAATTCTTCATAAATCCAATCATTATTAGAAAATACGATAGTATCATTGTTGAATATCGCAACAAAATATGTAATAGCTAACGATTCTCTATCATCTTCTATACCTACAGTGCCCATTACATATGAATCGGAAAAGATCAATATGCTTTCATCCATTCTTATTAATTGTGTAGTTGTATCGCTACTTACAGTCTTATATCTTATAAAGACTGAATCTTGATAGTTGTTTGTAATATAATAGTCTTTCAAATGTTCCTTATCACAAGAAACAAAAAACAAAAAAATCGATATTAATGTCATCTTTAGAAAAACAACATTTTGACTATTAATCTCAACTCGTGATTTCATGCTTGAAGTTTTTTAGTTCAAAGGATAATTATTCAAAAAGGGTGTCCAGTCAACATCATAATAATTCTCAAAATATTCTGAAGCAAAGCAATTTGCTCGTATTTCAGTTCAACTAGCTCCTGTAGCACTAGGAATGCCTATTCCGAATAAATAAAATGGACCAAAACGTCTACTGTCAAATGTATGCCCATACTCGTGCATGAACATAGGTTCTTGAAGAATAGAATAGCTATCTCCACGCAACCAAATATTTAAATTATTTCCCAATGATACTCCCTGCCTATGTTTCGTATTAAAACCAATGGAATAAGCTGCGCCACCTAAATATTCAACTGCATCTACACCCCCATAGGTGTTTCTAATTTGGGTATAATTGTAGCCAATGGACGTTTGCAGCCCTTCCCATGTATATCTGCTTATTCCTTGCCAAATACCGCCAAAGAATGAGCGATTTTCATCAAGGTAATATCTGCCTAAAAATATTTTGGCCGAATTTTCAGGGCTGCCAAGAATTCCTGTAATTGTGGTAATTGCAGATACAGCTTTGCTACCCATTATTGACCAACCCGCATATTGCGCCAATCCATGAGATGCAAATCCCAATCCCTCTAATATTGAACCTCCCCCAATAATGCTAGTGCCATTTAACGAGGCCAATCCAAACGACCAGGTTACTCCCAATACAGCTCCTGCTATTGCCCCTTGACTAAAATATTTCAATCCATCACCAAAATTATTAACATCTCCTCTTAATGCATGTACAGTAAGATTTCCTGTGCCAAATATTGCCGCCCCAACAATCACTGGTACAAACCATGCCAGCTCCCCATCCGGATCAGTAAACATCATGGGGTTATTATACCCATACGCATACCTGTTAAAACTCTGACTAAAATCAGGTGATTGAACATAATTATCCGGACTTAAAAATCTTCCTGTGGCTGGTTCATAAATGCGACCATTGGCATTGATTAATTCAAAGGCATCTAACATCTCGTGGCCGGTGTAGCCACGGTCGGTAATGAGGGTATGTTGCCACTTTCGATCCTTCCCTGCCCGCTGCGCTCCGAAACACACAGGATGACAGTAAGTGGTTGGTTTGCTGAGACCTGCGCTGGAGCGTGCAAGGACACGCGCATTAACATAAACATACGT
>CAZLHV010000014.1:0-30468 GCA_964559205.1 uncultured Bacteroidaceae bacterium | reverse complement strand
ATTAAATGAACAATTGAACTTTGCTTTCGGCGGCATCGGCCAGGAATGTAGCCACACCGCAGATTTTCATGTGCGGATAATCGATCAGTTCTTCTGGTTTGAAGCCCATCAGATCCATCGACATTTCGCATACATTAATTTCAACACCCAGTTCACCGGCTGTTTTAAACATTTCGGGCAATGAGGCAACTTTTTTCTTTTTCATCAGTCCACGGATCATGGCTGAGCCCATTCCCATCATGTGCATTTTCGATAGTTTGAGTTTTCGTGCGCCTTTCGGGAGCATCATGCCAAACATTTTTCCAAGGAAATTTTTGCCGCCCACTTTTTTCTTCGGGTCGCGCAAAGCGGCTGTTGCCCAGAAAGTAAAGAAGAGTTTCACTTTCATATCGAATGCTGCAGCGCCGGTGGAGATAATCATGGCTGCAATCTGTTTATCAAGATCTCCCGAAAAAACGACCATGGTCAGCTGGTCTTTGGTACCTTTTTCAAGCTTTCCTACTTTTTTCTGAAGCTCTGCAAATTGTTTTTCGAAATCTTCGTTCATATGAATTGGATTGTTTGCAACAAATGTAGTGTCAATTCAACCCGGTTATTAATCAAAAAGTGTGAAATGCGCCACACTTGAGTGTGATTTTTGTCACACCTTTGAAAAATGTTGTATATTTACTGAAATAATGATTGAGCAATGAAACAACATAATTGTGAGTTGTGCAGAGTGAGATCTGCTGCCGAACAACAACTCAGTGCCGAAGAGTTTTGCATGCTGGGCGAAAACAGCGTGGTTGTTCATTTTCGTAAAGGAGAAACGATTATAAGACAGCATGCTGTATCGCTCAATGTGGCCTACCTGCGCGAAGGCATGGTGAAGGTTCATATGGACGGACCTGCTCATGATAAAATCTTAAAACTGGTTAAGGCCCCGAAGTATCTCGGTTTACCAACCAGTTTTGGTGAAAAAATTAACCAATTTTCGGTAACTGCATTGAGCGATACCTCGGTGTGTTTTATCGACTTGAATGTATTTCAGCGTCTGATCATGAGCAACGGATTGTTTGCCTGGGAGCTCATGCTGGAACTTTGTCGCGATGAATTAATGGATTACCGCCGATATGCGAGTCTTGCCCAAAAGCAGGTGCCTGGTCTGGTGGCCGAGACGCTTTTGTGCTTTTCTGAAAAACTATTTGACAACAATGAATTTAGTCTGCCGTTGAGTCGAAGCGAAATGGGCGATCTGATCGGAACTTCGCGCGAGAGCGTGAGCCGTGTATTATCAGAAATGAGTCAGGAGGGTATTATTGCGCTTGATGCAACACAGCTCACCATCCTGAATCGTGAGGCTTTACTACAGATCAGCGAGAAAGGTTGATTTTTTTCATTAATGATGATGCTGACATCCTCCGTTTTGATGACCGGTGTGATGATGCTGTTCGTGTTGCATACAACTTTCTCCGTTATCTTTGATTCTGCCTTCGATGTATTCAATAACTGCTTGTTCAGCTAATCCCTCGCATCCACGAACGACTTGAATGCCTGATTGGGCCAGCACTGAGATGGCTCCGGCGCCAATGCCACTTGCCAGCATGAGGGTCACACCTTCGTTCGCCAAGGTGAGTGCAATACTGGACTTACATCCGCATCCGCTTGGTGATGCAATGATTTTTTTCTGAACAATGGTGCCGGTTTCGCCGGTTTCATAAACGACGAATTGTTCACAATGGCCAAAATGGCTGTCAATGGTCATTTCTTTGGTGACCGGAGCTGCTATTTTCATGCTTTTCTGAAGTTTTAAAAATGTTTTCTGTTCATGGGCCAACCCATTTCTTCCAACGAAATGCCCTTTTGCGTTTTTTCCTGTCCGGATGATGTTTTGACCCTGGCATGCTGAAAGTCCCTGCCATTTACAATGAATGGCCGAACAGTGATCAAGTCCATTGATCTGAATTCCTGCACATTCATCACTTGAAAGCATCGATTGATTAATCTGTTTCATGTGTGATTCTATATTTAGCGGTGTTTTCGACAAATTGTGCCGCGCCCAAAGCCTCTTTCGAGACTTGTTTCTTCATGGCTGGTTGAGGATTCGTTTTCTGAAAGTGTGGCATTGTGCTGTCTGAAACGTTGGCGCAGTTCGCGATTGGCAGGATTACACAATCCCATGCCCTGTCCTGTCATAGAGCCTTTCCCTTCGGGTCCTTTTCGGTTAAAACCTGGCATTTATACCTCCTTTTTATCATTGGGTTAAATTTCGACGTTTTATGAAGTTTTCAGATCGGAAAAATTCATCAAAGACAATAATTCTGAAGCTTTTATTTCAGCTTTCCTTACGATGATCATTCCAATGTTTGCGTTGTTTAACAAGTGAATGGTCTTTGCGCCAAATTCGCCTGCAATGACTCGTGTTACACCTGCATTAACTAGCGTGCTGACCGCTTTTTTTCCTGCACCGGCACCTGAGTTCATCGCTTGATTTTTAATGAGCACGGTTTTACCACTTACGTGGTCCAGCAGCAGGAAGCTTTGACACCGGGCAAAGACACGGCTCATGTTTGCATGTTCGTGATGATCGTTGATGGCAATGGCTGTAATCATGGTCGTTTGTGATTGGATGATATTTTATGCTGGTCACAAAGCGGGCAGGTGTATTTGATGCCGTGATGCTGTTTTCTTTCGCCAATGCGTCCGCAGACATGACAGTTAACCTCTGTGGCCGAAGTGGTGAATATTTGATTTGTCAGTTTTATCGTATCTGAGGAACACAATGCGCAATGATTTTCGGCGAACATGGCATTTTCAGTAAAAAGACTTCCACAGGTTGTGCACTCCCACCATTTCTGGTTTATGGTGAAATCTCCGCCACTAAAATAGAGCGGAAGTGCTTCTGTAAAGGCAAGAGCTACTTTCCGGCGTGCTGATTCATAAATGCGGGCAAAGGTCGCCCGCGACACCTGCATTAATTCTGATGCTTCGTGATGATTCATCATTTCGTAGTCACACAAACGTATGCTTTCGTACTCTTCAAGGGTCATGTTAATGCCATTGCGCTCGGTTACAGAGGTTCCTACCGGCTTAAAGCCTCCACAGGCAGGCGGACTGATGATGATTCTGTTTCTTTTCGGCCTTGGCATGAAAGAATTTTGAAGCAAATATAATGAGAATATTCTCAAAACAACGAATTTGACAAAACCTTAACATTGGTGAAGCCTTGGCTGCAATTTTCGGATGCAGCAAAAGGAACCAATACAACGTTGGTCTGGAAAATGGTTGTAACAATGATCTTTTTGGAACGGGGTTATCCGTTCATGGTCACCAAAAATTCTTCGTTAGATTTGGTAAAACGCATGCGTTCCTGCAGAAATTCCATGGCTTCGAGCGGATTCATGTCGGCCAGGTGGTTTCGCATAATCCAAACACGCTGAAGCACATCTTTACCAACGAGGAGGTCGTCTCGGCGTGTACTGCTGGCCACGATATCGATGGCAGGGAAAACACGTTTATTGGAAAGTTTGCGATCGAGTTGGAGTTCCATGTTTCCTGTGCCTTTAAACTCTTCGAAGATAACCTCGTCCATTTTTGACCCGGTTTCGATGAGCGCAGTAGCGATGATGGTGAGAGAGCCGCCGTTTTCGATCTGACGTGCTGCACCAAAGAATCGTTTAGGCTTTTGAAGTGCATTTGATTCAACGCCACCTGAAAGTACTTTGCCGCTGGCAGGTGCCACGGTGTTGTAGGCACGGGCGAGACGTGTAATGGAATCGAGCAGAATGACGACATCGTGGCCGGATTCGACCATGCGTTTTGCTTTTTCGAGCACGATGTTGGCGATTTTCACATGTTTGTCGGCAGGTTCATCGAATGTTGAGGCAACGACTTCGGCCCTGACACTGCGTTGCATATCGGTCACCTCCTCGGGGCGTTCGTCGATGAGGAGAATAATGAGATATACTTCGGGGTGATTGTATGCAATGGCATTGGCCAATTCTTTCAGAATGACCGTTTTTCCTGTTTTAGGCTGGGCAACAATTAAACCACGCTGACCTTTTCCGATGGGCGAAAAAAGATCGATGACTCTGCTGGTTAGGGTTTCGTCGGGGTGGCCTGTAAGGTTGAACTTTTTGATCGGAAACAGCGGTGTAAGGAAGTCGAATGGGATGCGGTCGCGAATTTTTTCAGCTTCAAGACCATTCACCTTTTCGATCCGAACGGTGGTGAAATATTTTTCGCCTTCACGGGGTGGTCTGATGGTACATTGAACGGTGTCGCCGGTTTTGAGACCAAACATTTTTACCTGGTTTTGGGCCACATAAACATCGTCGGGCGAATTCAGGTAGTTGTAATCGGATGATCGTAAAAATCCGTATCCTTCAGGAACCAGATCCAGAACACCTTCGGCAGAGACCAGTCCGTCGAGCTCATAAAAAGGTTGAGGACGATCCTGTCTTGGGGCAACCACAGGTTGTGGGGGCTGATGCTCTTGTGCTACCGGTTCAGTAACGGGAGGAGCAACGGGGGTTGCATCAGATTCCTGAACAATGAATGTGTCGTTTTCGTCAACCGGATCAAGCTGAAGCAACAGATCGTCTTTTGGTTTCTGGTGCTGGTTTGGGTTTTGATTTGGATGTTCTTTGTTTTTATTCACCGGTACAAATTCGTTGCGGTTGTTCCAGTTTTTCTTCTTTTTAAAGGAGAAGTCGTTATTTCCGAAATCGCGCCTGAATTTATTGGGAATGGGAGCCTTTTCCTGCTGTTGGTTTTGGTTTACCTGACCCTGTTCGACGGGAGGTTTTACAGGTTCGGCAACAGGGGTGATTTCAGGTGCAGGCTTGGTTTCCTGAACCGCTGGGATCTCCACCGGAGTTGGATCGGCCGGTTTTTTATTTTCAGCTTCAATGCGTCGGCGTTGCTTTTTATGTGCGTCACTATTTCCGTTGTTTACTTTATTCGGCACAGGTGATTCTTTCGCGGGTTCAGGTTGAACCTGGTTCGCATTGAAGTATTCGCTGATGGCTTTCATCAGGTCGGGTTTTCGCATGGTGCTGGTGCCTTTAATTTTGAGCGAAGCAGCATAATCGCGAAGCTCGGGCAAAAGCATCTTGCTCAGATCTGGTTTTTCCTGCATTGGGAGAGGGTTTCAATGTAAATAAGGGAGGTACGGTAAAATAAAAGGAGTGGATGATTATCCGCTTTGAATGAGCAAATATACAACTTTATATTTGTTTTCGCACAAAAATCATCAGGAATGTATTTGTTCGGCTTCAAGGTCGAAAAGTCCTGCTCCGGAGATTCTTACCTTAATTATATGACCAGCCGATACTTTGTTTTTGTCTGCAAATATTCTGACAACGTTGTCGATTTCCGGAGCGTCGTGTGCTGTTCGGCCATAGAAAACATTTTCTTCATCGGAATACTCGTCGATTATCACATCAATGATTTTCCCGATTAAGTCCTCATTGAGTTTCATCGATATTTTTTCATGAATTCGAAGGAGTTCCGACATGCGTTTCATTTTTATTTCATGAGCAACGTTGTCGATCAGGGTGGCTGCTTCAGTTCCTTCTTCCTCTGAATAGGCAAACACTCCGAAGCGCTCAAAGCGCATGGACTTCACAAAGTTCTTGAGTTCTGTAAACTGGGCAGAGGTTTCGCCGGGATACCCCACTATGAAAGCAGTACGGATTGCTAGGCCAGGTATTTTTTCACGAAGCTTAGTGATTAATCGGGCGGTATCATCGGAATTCACGCCTCTTTTCATGCTTTTCAAGACTTCCGAACAGCTGTGTTGCAGCGGAAGATCGATGTATTTCACGATTTTATGATTTTGAGCGATCTCATCGATCAACTCGTCAGTGAAACCGGCTGGATACGTATACATGAGCCTGATCCATTCAATGCCATCAATTTCAGATATTTTCCGGAGCAGTGAAGCGATTCTTCGCTCGCCATAAAGATCAAGGCCATATGATACAGTATCCTGTGCAATGACAATCAGTTCTTTTACTCCAGCATCTGAGAGCTTTCTGGCTTCGGACAAAAGTGTTTCTTCGGGAATTGAAACGTGTGGTCCCCGGATGAATGGAATGGCACAAAAACTACAACTCCTGCTGCAACCTTCCGAGATTTTCAGGTAAGCGAAATGTGAAGGGGTACTAAGCACTCTGTCAGCCTGAAGAAATTCCTTTTTTCCGGAGATCATCTCTGCAACGCGATCATACTCACTGGTGCCGAAGAACATATCAACTTCAGGAATTTCGGCGGCAAGTTGTTGTTTATAGCGTTGCGAAAGGCAGCCGGTGACGATAACTTTGAGGGTTTTATCTGTTTGTTTCCGCGAAATCTGCTTTAAAATCTCCTGAATAGATTCCTCCTTGGCATCGTTGATAAAGCCACAGGTATTGATGACGATTACTTCGGCTTCATTGCATTCGTGGCAAACTGTAACACCTGAAGCTTGCAGGTACCCAGCGAGTTTTTCGCTGTCCACAATGTTTTTGGGACATCCCATGGTGATGATCCCTGCTTTTATTTTAGTCATGATTTGGAA
This sequence comes from uncultured Bacteroidaceae bacterium, assembly GCA_964559205.1. Taxonomy (GTDB): domain Bacteria; phylum Bacteroidota; class Bacteroidia; order Bacteroidales; family DTU049; genus GWF2-43-63. The sequence continues at coordinate 23,927 of CAZLHV010000014.1, read as the reverse complement.
GATGGTTAATAGGTTTTGCCAAATGATGCATGTGAAACAGGCATGAGCTATTTGAATAGGCTGTCGACAAATTCAGTTGCATCAAACGACTGAATGTCTTCCATTTTTTCACCGATCCCAATATATTTCACGGGAATACTGAAACGGTCGGAGATTCCCAGTACAACACCTCCTTTGGCAGTCCCGTCGAGCTTGGTCAAAGCGAGGGCATTCACATCAGTCACTGCCGTAAACTGTTTGGCTTGTTCAAAGGCATTCTGACCAGTGGATGCGTCCAGAACCAGTAACACCTCATGAGGTCCGTCCGGAAAAACCTTTTGAACTACTTTTTTTATTTTCGAAAGCTCATTCATTAGGTTAATTTTATTATGAAGGCGGCCGGCAGTATCAATAATGGCCACCTGATAACCTTTTGCCTTGGCCACAGAAGCTGTGTCGTATGCTACCGAGGCAGGGTCGGCGTTCATTCCCCTTTCAACAATATCAACCCCAGCCCGCTGAGCCCACACTTTAAGTTGGTCTACTGCAGCAGCCCTGAACGTATCGGCTGCACCGATTAATACAGTTTTTCCGGATTGTCTGAAACGGTATGCAAGCTTTCCGATGGTGGTGGTTTTACCCACACCATTTACTCCAACAACAAGGATGACGTAGGTTGGCACTTCATCAGGTGAAACAGGCGATTTTACGTTGTTTTCACGAAGCATCTGAACAATTTCGTCTCTCAGAACAGCATTCAGTTCATCTGTGCCGACATATTTGTCTTTGGAAACTCTTTTTTGAATTCGCTCAATAACCCTCAGGGTGGTTTCAACTCCAACATCGCTCGAAATAAGAGCTTCTTCGAGGCTATCGAGTACGTCTTCGTCGACTTTCGATTTGCCAACGATCGCCCTGGATATTTTTGAAAACACATTTTCCCGTGTTTTTTTCAAACCATCGTCAAGGCTTTCCTTTTTCTCTTTTCCAAAAATTCCAAAAAGCGCCATTATTTGCTGATTATCGGGTTGCAAAAATACTAAAAAAGCCTGATTCACATGAAACCATTGAAAGAATCACCATCGTAATTCATACAGAAGGGCTTCTGAGGGGATGTAGATCAATCGGATTTTTTGGAGAAAGAGCCATCCAGATCAATCAATGACCCTGAAGGGTGATAAAGGTAAGTCCAATCAGCAAAGCAGCTGACCCGAAAAGCCCGGCCGACTTCACTTTTTTTATTTTTTTAGTATCCTGATAGCCCATTATGTAATACTTGTTCACTTTACTTTCATCAACCTGATCTTCGGGAAACTTGGGAGTGAGCAAAGCGAGAATTCCGCTAAAGGCCGAAGGAACTGCCACCACGGCAAGCGGGTAGGGGATTACAACAAAACTTCCCATAGTGATGGCAAAACATGCAGGACCTACAAGGCGGTCGTGCGATTGTTCAAAAGCATCGTGGCAGCCATCAACATAAGAACGCATCTGATCGGGGTTCAGAATGTATCCTGCAGTATCCTGCAGATAGGCCAATTCTCGTTTTCCGTTGCTATATCTGATTTCGAAAACGTTTTCGCGCTGCTTGACTTTGGATTTGATTCTGCCCTGAGAATTCACCTGAGTATGTCCTTCACGCAAATAATAGACATACTGCGAATCCATTCTCATCACCTCTACGCCTGTCATCATTCGGCCAGACATCATATAGAGGGTGTCCTGAGCTTTGCCGGCAAATCCAATGACAGCAGTTATGAAAAAGAAGAACAATAACCGGCGCATGAAATATTTTGCCAAATATACAAACAAATATCATTTTCTGAAGAAATTCCCGTGTCTAAAAATTACTAATTTTGTCCGGTTCAATATTTTAAAAACGCAACAATGATTAACAATAACTTTGCTGTCAGGCACATAGGCCCTTCTTCCGAAGATGAAAAAGTTTTGCTTGGTGCCATTGGTGTCAGGGATTCTGAAGATCTGATCAAAAAAATCATTCCTGCCGACATCCTGTATCCGGATACACTGGGAATCGGAAACGGTTTGAATGAATATGAAGTTCAGCAACTGCTTAAAATGCTGGGATCAAAAAACCGTGTATACAGGTCATATATTGGCATGGGATACTATGGAACCATTTTGCCCGGTGTGATTCAGCGCAATATCCTTGAAAGCCCGGGTTGGTATACTTCATACACTCCATATCAGGCTGAAATCAGTCAGGGCAGACTCGAGGCTCTTTTGAATTTTCAAACGGTTGTTGCTGATTTAACAGGACTTCCTGTGTCGAATGCGTCGTTACTCGATGAAGCAACCGCAGCAGCCGAAGCGATGATAATGGCATACAACAGCCGCAAGCGCGAGAAGGTGAAAGCCAATGCAAACCGCTTTTTTGTTTCGCACGGGGTGCTTCCGCAAAGTGTTGAAGTGATCAAAACCAGAGCGATTCCTCTCGGAATTGAAATTGAGGTGGGTTGCGTCAATTCTTTTGAATTTAACGAGACAACTTTTGGTGCACTGGTTCAGTATCCCGATCAGTACGGTTCGGTGAGAGATTACTCCGATTTTGTTCAGAAAGCGCATGAAAACGGATCCCTCGTGGCAGTCGCTGCTGATATTTTATCTCTGACTTTACTCACCCCTCCGGGTGAATGGGGAGCCGACATTGCGGTGGGTTCAACACAACGTTTTGGTATTCCGATGGGATTTGGCGGACCTCATGCTGCATTTCTGGCCGCACGCGATGAATTTGTCAGAAATATGCCTGGTCGTATCATTGGAGTATCAAAGGACGCTGCCGGAAACAGAGCTTTGCGAATGACCCTTCAGACCCGCGAACAACATATCAAGCGTGAACGTGCCACATCAAATATTTGCACGGCTCAGGCTTTACTTGCCATCATGGCAGGAATGTATGCTGCCTATCATGGTCCAGACGGGCTGCGAAAGATCGCAAGACATATTAACATCCTCACGGCTGTGCTTCATGAAGAACTGACCAAAATTGGTTTCACTCAGCTGAATAAAAACTATTTTGATACTCTGAAGATTGAACTACCGGATGGCATTACCACCGAACAGATTAAAGTGCTTGCTGAAAAACGGTCAATGAATTTCCGTTACATTGACCAATCACATATTGGGATCAGTCTTGACGAGACCACCTCGCTTTCAGATGTAAATGATATTGTCGACGTTTTTGCACAGGCAGTTGGCAAATCTTACACACCTTTTGTGTGTGATCCGGCGGTTTGTGAACAGATGAGCACATACGACGCAAAGTTCCACAGGACGAGCGGTTACCTTGCCCATCAGGTATTTCATTCCTACCGAAACGAAACGGACATGATGCGGTATATCACCCAGCTCAGGAATAAGGACCTGGGACTTGACCGTTCAATGATTCCTCTGGGAAGTTGTACCATGAAGCTCAATGCAGCCACCGAGCTTTTTCATCTGAGCTGGCCTGAATACGGCAATATTCACCCGTTTGTGCCTTCGGAACAAGCCGAAGGTTACCATATAATGCTAAAGGATTTGGAGCAAATGCTTGCCGAAATTACTGGTTTCGACAGAGTGAGCTTTCAGCCCAACAGCGGTGCAGCCGGTGAATATACAGGACTGCTGGTAATCAGAGCATATCATATAAGCAGGGGCGAGTCTCACCGTAATGTCTGTCTTATCCCAAGTTCAGCCCATGGAACCAATCCGGCAAGTGCTGCCATGGCAGGGATGAAGATCGTGGTTGTGAAGGCCGATGAAAAGGGCAATATTGATGTGGCCGACTTGAAATTGAAAGCCGAGCAATATGCATCGGAGCTCTCAGCGTTGATGATAACCTATCCTTCAACACACGGAATTTTTGAAGAGGCTGTTCGCGAAATAGTTAACACCATTCATCATTTTGGCGGTCAGGTGTATATGGACGGAGCCAATATGAATGCGCAGGTGGGTTACACCAGTCCGGGATTCATTGGAGCCGACGTTTGCCATTTGAATCTACATAAAACCTTTGCCATTCCTCATGGTGGAGGTGGTCCCGGGGTTGGACCGATTGCTGTTGCCAAGCATCTGTCGGAATTTTTGCCAGGCCATCCGGTGGTTTCGTCGGGCGGAGAGAAAGCCATTCCTGCAGTGGCTGCAGCACCTTATGGCAGTGCATTTGTTATTCCGATTTCATATGCTTACATCAAGCTGATGGGTTCAGAAGGGCTGAGAGTGGCGACCAAATTTGCAATGCTGAACGCCAATTATCTTATGAAAAAGCTGGAGCCGCATTACAATATTTTGTATAAGGGAGTGAATGGTTTTGTGGCGCATGAGTTTATTCTTGATTGCAACGGCTTTCACAAGGCCGGGGTGACTGAAACTGACATTGCAAAGCGATTGATGGATTATGGTTTTCATGCGCCAACGGTGGCATTCCCGGTTCATGGAACGCTGATGGTTGAGCCAACAGAAAGCGAACCTATGTCGGAGCTGAACCGGTTTATTGACGCCATGATCTCCATTCGTGAGGAGATCCGTGAGGTAGAAGAAGGACGATGTGACAAAGAAAACAATGTGCTGAAAAATGCGCCTCATACAGTTGAAATGATCACGGCGGATGAATGGAACAGGCCTTATTCCCGTGAGAAGGCCTGCCGCATCAGCCCTAAGATGCTGAAATACTGGCCAACAGTAACAAGAATTGATGATGCGTATGGAGACCGGAACATCGTTTGCACCTGTCCACCAATCGAATCATATTGAGTCTGATGGTTCACCGGGCCGGTCTATATCAACCGGTTCGGTGATATACATCCCCGCCTTGTTAAAAAAAAAAACATTGAATTTTTGGTGAAGCAACCAAAATATTCTTAATTTTGTCATGTGATTAACTTCTAAAACAAAATCAAACAAAATGAAAAAGTTGTACGTTTTATTTGCTCTGCTGCTGACGAGCGGAATCGCTTTCGGCCAGATTTCAGCTGACAAAGCCGTTATGGCAAAAAAAATGCAGATTCCTGCAAACATGATGACCAAAACCCCAACTGACACATGTGGTTGGTCAACCAATTTCATTCCTGAATTTGCTGTTGGTGGACAGGTTTACGTGTATACCTACACCGGTGGTGGTTATGTATTTGGAAACAATGTTGACGGTGTTGACGGATCAGCTCAGGGTTATGTATATCCTGGCAGCCTCGGAATCGAAGGCGTTTTGTTGTGGTTCGGTGGAAAATATGTTGGTTCAGGTACCAGCAATCTTCCTGTAACTGCTTATGCTCTCGATGGAGATGCCACCAACGATCCAGCAAACACCCCAGGCCCCGGCACCGTTCTTGGTACCGCAACTCTGCCTATGAGTGGTGTTGATACCGTATGGCCAAACCTCACTTGGGTTCCTTTTGCAAGTGTTCTTCCTTCTTCAAACGACTTTGCAGTAGGTGTTGATTTCTCAGCTCTTACCGCCAATGGCGACACCGCTGGCCTGCTTTGCGACGCTGATGGTGAAGGTGGACAGCTCGACTATGCTTTCTCACAGTATCAGGGAACCTGGTATGCTACTGACTATGCATTCGGTGGCCTTGACGTGAACATTGCAATCTTCCCGGTTGTTGACATCAATTATGTGGGCATCAACGACGAAGTGTATTTCTACGGAATGAAATCAAATGCTTATCCTATTCCTGCAAGCGATGTGCTTACCATTGAGTATGCCCTTGAAAACAATACCGATGTAACCATCGAAATCATTGCCAGCAATGGAAAAACTGTTGGTGAATACAATCAGGGAACAATGAATGCTGGTGTTCACAGCTATCAGGTTAATGTTAATGACCTCAACGCTGGTCACTATTTCTTCAGCATCAAGGCCAACGGCCACCGCCTGATCAAATCATTCATGGTTGACTAACAATTAGTTAACCTTAATCAATGGCTGCTCTCTCCGGGCAGCCATTTTTGTTTATATCGGATAATTTGGAACTTGCCCGAAATTTCATTATCTTTGCCGTTCAATTTTCTGAAGGATGAATGAGATTGAACAACAGGTTGATCAAATCGAAGTACTCGCAAAAAAGCTTGTTGCACAACTCTCAAAGGCCCGCAAGGAAATTGAGGTTCTGAAAGAGGAGAACCTGCGTCTTAAAAGCGATCGGGAAGCACTTGGCCAACAGCTGCTTGAAATGGAAATCAGCAAAGCAGCCAATGAGTTGGGGGCCGGATTGACCAAAGACATTGGTTCAGAATCTGCCGGGAAAAAACTAAACGAACTGATACGCGAAATAGATAAGTGTATTTTAATGCTGGATGAATGATGGAAAGCAACCTGACCCGCATTTCGGTGACAATCGCCGGCAGAAAATACACCCTGTCTGTTGAAAGGAATGATGAAACTCTGATCCGCAATGCTGCTGAAACAATGAACCGCAGGATTTCTGATTTTGCCCGAAAATATCCGGGCAAAGACATGCAGGATATCCTGTCGATGATTCTAATCAGCAATGCCGCCGAGCTGGTGAAATCCGAAAATGGTAACCACTATCTTGGCATTCAATTGCAAAAGCGGCTCGATGAAATAAGCCTCCTGCTGGCCGAAGCAGTATAGCTCTTATTAAACGATACGCCCGCGTTCATTTGTCAGTTACCGGTTGATAAACCTCAACAGAATCAACATCAGGGAAGTCTCAGGAGTCCTGGGGCAGGCCATAACCGAAAGGTGCTTCAATCTATGAAGCCGTTGGAAGCCCGAATGCTCCGGCAACCCTAAACGTGTTATATGGGGGTTTTGAAAACTCCCTGACAATGACGCGGGTTTTTTATTGATTAAAATTAAGTGTATGGAAAACAATGTGTTATGGCTGATTCTTGAAATTGTGGTTCTTGCGGTAGCTCTACTGCTTTGGGCCTTTATTTTCAGGAAAAATGCCGACAGAAAAAAGAAAACGCTGCTTGAAGACGCCCGTAAAGAGGCCGATATGATTAAGCAGACTCGCATTCTCGAAGCCAAGGAGAAATTTATTCAAATGAAGGCTGAAATCGAGAATCGGGGAACAGAACAAAACAAACGAATCCAAAATTTCGAAAACAAACTCAAACAACGCGAAATGTCGCTAAACCAGCGACAGGAAGAATTGCAACGCAAGCAAAAGGAAATCCAATCTCTGAAAGATAATCTGACAGCACAACAGGATGTCGTAGCAAAAAAAACCGAAGAGATTGGAAAGCTTCACAAGCAAAGTGTGGAACAACTCGAGGCCATCTCAGGTCTTTCGGCCGAAGAAGCAAAGGCTCAGCTCATCAGCTCATTGCAGGAAGAAGCCAAACTCGAAGCACTCAGCTCGGTAAAGGATATTGTCGAAGAGGCCAAGATGAACGCCAACCGCGAAGCCCGAAAGATTATCATCGAAACCATTCAACGTACGGCAACCGATCATGCCATCGAAAATGCAGTCACCTCGTTTCCGATCGCCAACGATGAAATCAAGGGCCGTATCATTGGACGTGAAGGTCGCAACATTAAGGCGCTTGAAGCTGCAACCGGGGTGGAAATTATTATCGATGATACGCCTGAAACCATTATCCTTTCAGGATACGATCCGGTTCGGCGCGAAATTGCCCGGCAGTCGCTTGAGCGTCTCGTGGCCGACGGCCGCATTCACCCTGCCCGCATCGAGGAAGTGGTTGCAAAGGTTAAAAGCAACATCGAGCAGGAAATTGCCGAAGTTGGAAAGAAAACCCTGATCGACCTCGGAATTCATAACATGCATCATGAGCTGGTTCGGCTTATTGGCAAAATGAAGTATCGCTCGTCGTATGGGCAGAATTTACTTCAGCATAGCAAGGAAGTGGCAAACATGTGCGCCACCATGGCTGCTGAATTAGGGCTGAATACCAAGCTGGCTAAAAGAGCCGGACTGCTTCACGACATCGGCAAGGTGCCTGACAATGAACCCGATTTGCCACATGCTGCACTTGGAATGAAGCTTGCTGAAAAATTCAAGGAGCATCCCGAAGTCATCAATGCCATCGGAGCTCACCACGAAGACATCGAAATGACCACACTCATTGCACCTATTGTTCAGGTGTGTGATGCTATTTCAGGCGCACGTCCCGGGGCCCGTCGCGAAGTGGTCGAAAGTTACATCAACCGGCTTAACGAACTCGAGGCCATCGCCATGAGCTACGAAGGCGTACAGAAAACTTACGCCATTCAGGCCGGACGTGAACTCAGGGTTATCGTTGGTGCCGAAAAACTCACCGATTCGGCGACCAGTCAACTTTCGATCGATCTGAGTAAACGCATTCAGCAGGAAATGACTTATCCGGGACAGATCAAAATCACAGTCATCCGCGAAACGCGTGCGGTGGCTTATGCAAAGTAGTCATCCTAAATTGATGTTAATTATTTTAGCCCGGAAAAAATTCCGGGCTTTTTTTATCGAAAAACGATTATATTGTAATCGCAATAAATGATTATGATATGATCAACGCGGGTCGGATGGTTTTGCACATTGATCTCGATACGTTTTTTGTGTCGGTTGAGCGCAAAGAGAACAGCCAGCTGAACGGAAAGCCTGTGATTGTTGGTGGTGGGAGCGATCGTGCGGTTGTTTCGGGATGCAGTTACGAAGCACGAACGTTTGGGGTTCATTCGGGCATGCCGATCAAAATGGCGCGGATGCTTTGTCAGGATGCGGTATTTATCCGGGGAGACATGGAACGCTATTCCTATTATTCACGAATGGTTACTGATATCATCAGGGAAAAGGCGCCTTTGTACGAAAAAAGCAGCATCGACGAGTTTTATCTTGATTTGACGGGCATGGATCGTTTTTTTGGGACCATGAAATGGGCGCATGAACTACGAGGAAGCATTATCGGTGAAACCGGTTTGCCGATTTCCTATGGACTTTCGGCCAACAAGACCGTGAGCAAAATTGCTACCGGAGAGGCCAAACCCAATGGCGAGCTTGAAATTCTTCCCAACGGGGTGCGTCCTTTTCTCGACCCGCTTCCGATTCAGAAAATCCCCATGCTTGGAAAAAAAACAGCACATTTGCTTCGTTCGATGGGAATTCCAAGCATCGGGGTGCTGAGCCGGATGCCCCCTGTTTTGCTTACAAGGGTGCTGGGTGCCAACGGAACCATGATCTGGAAGAAGGCCAATGGTCTTGACGATACGCCGGTGGTGCCCTACGAGGACGCCAAATCGATGAGCAGTGAAACGACCTTTGAAACCGATGTTACCGATCATCTTGCCATGGAGCGCATTCTTTCGTCGATGACAGAGCGGCTGGCATTCAGACTCCGCAAACACAACCGCCTCACCGGCACTGTTACAGTGAAAATTCGTTATGCCGATTTTGAAACACATACCATGCAGCGGAAAATCCCCTACACAGCGTTCGACCATGTTTTGGCCAAGGTGGTGAAAGACATTTTTGCCAAATTGTTTTCGCGCCGACTCAGGGTTCGGCTTATCGGGATTCGCTTCAGCGAACTCATTGGCGGAAATCAGCAACTCGACCTGTTTGACGAAACGCCCGAGCTTACACGCCTCTATCAGTCGCTCGATAAAATTCGCCGCCGCTTTGGCGAAGACGCCATCCATCACGCCATCGGGATGCATAAAAGCATGAAACATGAGGTCAACAACAAAACAATATGACACTGATTAATCCCAGATGAAGCATTAAGAATGAAATACCGACGAGAATTGTATTCTAGTCCAAATAATTCTGTCGGTATTTACCAATTGGTGAAATACGATGACATCCCTTTGGGCTATCATATATTTCAAATTGGTATAATCTGTGAAAGCGAGACCGAAGAGGCAAGCTCATGAGTGCAAAAAACAATGATATAAAAAGTGAATAATCAGTGGATCAAAAAGTTGCTCACCTGAAGTATAAATATTTATCTTTGAAAAAAAATTGTTATGAAAACCAGATGGTTAGCTATTGCTTTTTCTGTCATTTCACTCACCGCGGTATCTCAAACCAATAAAACCATTCAGCACGGGGGCCTCTCGCGTCAGTACCGTGAGTATGTCCCAACATCGTACACAGGCAGCACTGCAGTTCCGCTGGTGATTTGCCTTCACGGTCTTGGAGACAATATGACCAATTTCAGCAACATCGGCATGCATTTGCTGTCTGATTCGGCTCAGTTTATCACCCTTTATCCACAGGCGGTCAGCAGTCCGTATGGCACTGCATGGAACAGCGGAGCCAGCTATATGGGAATTGTTCTCAATCCGACCATTGACGATGTAGGTTTTATCAACGCGTTGATTGATTCCACTGCGGCGTTGTATAACATCGATCCGACAAGAATTTATGTAACGGGCTTTTCGATGGGCGGTTTTATGTCGAACAGGCTTGCCTGTCAGCTCGGAACCAAGGTATGTGCCATTGCATCGGTTGCCGGCACCATAGGCACCTCGTGCAGTTGCACCCCTTTCAGGCCAACGCCCGTGGCTCATTTTCACGGCACGGCCGATGGCACCGTGGCATATTCAGGCAACGCCTATGGCAACGATGCAGAAGTGCTGGTCGATTTCTGGGTTGGCATTAACGAATGCGATACGCCTGCAGTTCATACCGCATTGCCGGATCTTGCCGCCGATAGCTGCACGGTTGATTTGTATCAGTATTTCAATGGCAATCAGGGATCGGAAGTATGGTTTTTCAAAGTGAACAACTTCGATCATTACTGGATGAGCCCTGTGATTAATGATATTTCATATACGGTTGAGATATGGAATTTCTTTCGTCGCTTTCAGCATCAGACCGTTTCGCAGGAAGACTTGCAGACACCTCGCCTGAGCGTATATCCTAATCCCGCTACTGATTGGCTACAGGTGAACGGTTTCAACGGAGCTGATCAGGGGGTGATTTCCATCGTTGATGCTTCGGGTAAAATGCTGATGCAACAAAATTTCAGCAACGGATTTTCGGCCATCGATGTTTCGAAACTCTCCGCAGGAATGTATATATTGCAGTTTAGCGGCAGTAACCTTCAGCAGGCCCTGCCTTTCTTGAAACAATAATGGTTAATTGTATTGCTTAAAGAATTTTTGTCAATTCTTTCAGCGATGAGATCTTATAGGTAGCCTCTTTGATGATTTCAGCGGCTTCGGTGTGCGGGTTGAAAAACACCTGATCGATGCCGGCTGCAGCAGCACCCACAATATCCACTTCATAGTCATCGCCGATCATCAGCGCCTGATCAGGGGACACATTCATTTTTTTCAATGCATGGCTGAAGATGCGGATGTCGGGTTTATTGAACCCAATTTCTTCGGAGATGAACAAATGCGGGAAGTATTTTTCGAGACTGCAACGTTCAATTTTATGATACTGAACCTCTTTAAAACCATTGGTCAACACAGCCATGGTGTATCCTTTTGTGAGGAGGTACTCAAGGGTTTCGAGGGCATGTGGAAAGAGATAAGATTTTTCAGCAATCACCTGCACATACATATCGGCCAGCTGGTTGGCAATCCAGGGTCGGTCGAGCCCCATTTCTTCAAGCGTAAGCGAGAAGCGTTTCACACGCAAGGCTTCTTTGGGGATTTCGTGCCGGCGATACTGATCCCACAGGTTGCTGTTGATTTCGCGGTACCGATCGTAGAAATGCTGAAAAGAATAGTGGGTGTGTGACTGAACATATAGAGCGAAAAGGTCACTGAGGGTTTCGTGAGCAGCTTTGTCGAAATCCCACAAGGTTCGGTCGAGATCGAAAATGAGGTGAGAATAGGTTTTTATCATGCTGCAAAATTACGCAAAAAGCAGCATTGTAAAAAGAATTGCGCTATTGAATATAGTCAAAAACAACGATAGATGAGTTGTACATAAAGTGTGCGATCATTCCATACCATATTGTATTGTACTTCGATCGTAGATATCCGAAAAGCATTCCTAATGGGAATATCCACAAGACTGCGAAAATCGAAAAATGCAGCATGGTAAACATGATGGAAGTTATAATAATGGTTGGTGATTTGCCTGCATATTGATGAATAAGATTAAACATGGTTCCCCGAAAAGCAATTTCTTCAAAAAGCGCAGGAAATACGCCAATGAAAAGCAAAGAAATGATGAGAGGGAAAGAAGTATCAGAAAACTGCTCATAATAATCAGACTGCGTGTGATCAAACATGCTTTGATTGAGAAAATCGGAAAAAAGAATGACCAGATATGCCAGCAGAGGTGAGAGAAGTATGATCGCGCCAATGATTTTTAAGGGCTTGTCAGGGAAGCGGAAAAGGGATGCTGTTTTTTTTAAATCCAACAATAGAAAAACAAGCACAATCACGGCAAATATGATTTCTGAAGTGATATAATAGCTGAAATTATCCAGAGGGACGAAATTAGCTATAACGAGAAAGGATAACAGAACGACAAAATAAATACTTGCCATGGTCAGATTTTTCTGACTTGTATTTTCGGAATCAATGATTTTTCTTCCGCTTAAAGCATGACCACAACGACTACAAAAGTCTGCTAACTGATGATTATCCCGACCACATGAAGGACATATCATTTGGATAAGTCTTTAGTTTCATGTAACGAATCAATTTCAGCGGCGAGTTTATCAGCATCTTTTGCTCCAGTATAGCCAACCACAAAAGCAGTTATGAAAATAATTTTCCAAATGATGCCATGATACAATGTGTTAGGATCAACAACCGCATTCATTCCGATCGAAACAAGATATATTGCAAATCCGGAAAGAATTGCCGCAAAGGGATTTTTATGACTCCAGAGTGCAAGGGCAAAATAAATTACTGCCATAATGAAACCTGTAAAAAATATCGTCCTGTCTTGGAATTTATTGGCAAGCATTACCCCAAAAAAAATGTTTGCTCCTGAAAGAAAGAATAGGACAATTCTTGCCTTTCTTATGGCCTTTTGTTTATCATGCATCAGGCTGTGCTTTCTATTGACCTGAATAATGAATTGTTTCATCTCCAACTGTGTCCCTTTTTGGGGGAAGCGGCAACTTGGACAAAACACGTCGTCATGATGAAGACCTTTTGTTTTGCAGTGATAACATACAGTTGGATCCTCTATAATGATATCATTCCAAAGTTTGTTGCGTGACTTTTTCAGTTCTTCTTCTGTCATTAACATATAAGCAGCTATTTGTGACAAAATTAGTATATCGCAATGAATTCTCCAATGCAATGAGTGTTTTTCGTTTATTAATCGCTATTTTTGCACCATGCGATTGATCAGGATTTTCAATTTCTCGGTCCTTGCCCTGTTTCTTGCCTTATGGCTTGTTTTACTGTTGCAGCGAGAGTCATATCAGGGCGATGGGCTGATTCATCCTGAAGGCGTATGTGTGGATTCTGTTTTCTTTTCAAGACATCAGCCAGCCGGGTTTGTTTATCGAAAAGCATATTACGGGCTAACCCGTCATCAGAAGGGGATTGGGGAAGAATACACTGGGCTGTGGAAACTTGATTACAGGCAGCAGAAAGTCAGTTATTTTCCTTTTCCAGCCAGCCATAGATTCGATTCTTTACTGGCCATATCGGCTTCTCAGGATACTTCGGTGCTCTTGTTGGGCATGAGGAGCGACAGCATGCTTTGTTTGATTCGTTTTGATTCATTGATTCATCCTGGTCTTGTTTTCAGTGCGCCGGCAAAGGTTTGTGCCTTTCACGTTATGAAGGGGCGTCCTGAAATTGTTTTTGGCCGCCAGGGGAAAATGGTGGGCTCAGTGGCCTCCATTGGAGACACTTCGTTGTCTGTACGAAAGTATGAGTTGCCGGGTTTTTTTGACAGAATTTGTGAAATTGTTGTAGCCTACCCTGAAAAGGAGAAGTGGCGCTTTTTGCTGCGGACCGATTATTATCGTCGCAAGGACAAATGGATTCTGATGGATACATCACGGTTAACCAACTTTTTAATTTTCGATGAGCGGGCGGTGTATCCAGATTATCCGGGAAGGGTAAAAAGAAACAAGAAAGCATTTTTATCGTCATTTGATTATTCGGGTGGGGGCTTGCTCCCTTCGTTCCGTATAGCCGATTCGTTGTTCCGGCTTAACGGGAACAGGATTTCGAAGCATCCATATTTCAAAGGCAGGGGCGAATCCATCAGCTGGGTCAGAATATCGGGAACATCATCTGCCTTGCAGCAGGCAAGCTGGGATGGCCCTGAGTCGAAAAGCGGATTTCTTGTTCAGAACATGTGGGCTGGTGCGCCAGCTGCAAATATGCCTTATTTGGTCGATTCGGGAAAATATGTCTTTCATTTGCCAGGAAAAGCCGAGCGCAGGCAGATTTTTTTAGGGCAGGGTGAGCAACCTGTGGGGCTGTTTGAGATTGGGAAGGATACATTGCTTCTGCTGACCAACAGACTGAATTACGCTTTTTTGGGAAAGAATGGGAAATTGCTTGACCGCAAAACTTTTCTCTCGCTTGTTAACTCGACTTTGTTTAAGAAATTGCCGGCAACAGTATTTTTCCTCGATACAGAGCTTCCCTCGGTGCGCGCTATGGTTTGGCTCGCGTTGTTGTATGGTTTGCTGCCTTTTTGGTTACTGAGCCTTGTCATTATCTGGTTGGTCGAGGCCATCAGGAATAAGCCAAAATTTGCTGTCCGTGAAAGACCCTGGTCGTTTGCCATGCGACTGATGCCGGGGTCGCTGATCTATTTCCTTCTTTACGTTTTTAATGTGTACGCTTTTCTGAGTTCTTTCTCAATCAGTATCTTTTAATACTATCGCAGATCCCATTCAGGGTGATTCACTAATAGATTTATTCCGGAAAAGAAATACCAGCAGCCCACGGTGTTTTGTGCAGAATGGTCATTCCGGTATAGGATACCTGAACGCCACGAAAAGTTGAGGTCTTTGAAAATAAATTTCCGCTGATAACCGATAGAAACCTGCATGATGTCATGCTTCAGCCCTTGTCCTGTGTGATTGCCGTAATACTGCACCGGTATATTTCCGGTTCCAAGTGGTCCATCGAAAGTCGACTGCAGCAAATCCTGCCCAAAATGTGCGCCTGTTGAATCAAGGCCGGTTTGATAATACATGGCGTTCAGGTGGATGGCCCATTTTTTTGTGGCATATTTTGTCCGGCCAAGAAGTTCAACAAAGTTGGCCCCAAGCGGATGAGCCGTAGGCTGATTCATATGGGTGTAGCTCAGCACAGGATCACGGTGACTGAACACGTAGGGACGAGCGAAGTTTATCTCAGCGAGTGCATTCAGTCCATCAATCCCAAACAAAGCGACTGATCTGAGCCCAAGCTGGAAGGCCTGTTTGTTTACCCATGCCCCATATGAAATGCCCGGGTCGTTTGGGTGCATCAGGTGCCTGATCCAGTTTTTAATTTCGGATACAAAAAATTCATCGAGCAGCACCTGCCCATAAAGTTTTGTTTTTGGAAGAACATTCCATGACACATTGCCGCCAATAAGCATATTGTCGGGTGATCCCAATGCAAATTCGGCTGGTCGGAAAAACAACACGGGATTCAGGTATAACCATTCGAACCCCCGCTGACGAACGCTGTCGCTGGCTTTCCAAATCACTGATTCGAAAAACGAAATGTTGAGTTTTTTTAACAACATCCAGCTAAGATAATGTGTGGCAGCAAACTTGGTCTGGCTTTCTCCTCCGGGCATTTGCTGGCGCCAGCGCGATATCTGATGGCGGTACCTGATTTGCTTCATGTTGGCTTCGATACTCACATAAGGATACTCGCTGCCTTGATCGGAAAGCAGCAAGGACCGGTAGCCGTCGCCAATAAAGGTTCTCTCGTTGGCAGCTGTGATGGTAAATGTATTGCTTAACCTGATTGAGAGCCGTAGAGGCACAGATAGATTTCCCTGAATTTTTGCAGAGTGATACCAGTTTTTTCCACTGCCCGGATACACAGACATGCTATCGAATTTTTCGCCGATAAATGCAGGGAGGTCGCCATGTAAAAACAAAGGTGAGCAAATGAGGCGGGTTTTGTTTCCCCATGATTTTGACATCAGAAAACCGCCACCTGTGGCATAGACCAGTTCGTGACCTGCAGAAATATCAGTAAACAAGCGCGGGAGTACAAGCAAGCTCTTGTTCGCATGACTCAGAACTTCCATTGGCAATTCTAGGCTGCTGAACGAAGAATGTTCATTCTCAATGCTGTCGGAAAGTGCCTGGTGTGGGCTCACTGAACTATTCACCTGTGCATTCAGTCCTGAGAAAAAAGAAGAGAATATGATGAAGCAAAGTATTCTCATTAATAGAAGTCGTTGTATTGTTTTCTGAGCCGATGACGAACCCCAAATTCATACACCATGGTGTTGTCTGGAATGTCGGAATATGAATTCAGAAAGTTTCTGTAGTGAAATCCTGCAAAAACCATCAGGTTGGTTGACGGATTAATGATGAAACCCAAAGTCATTTGCAGATGCCAGAGCCTGTCGGGTTCTGTTTTTGGGGCATAGAATCCGTTTCCCAAATAAGAATCGGTGCCAAGATATGTGTCGTTTAATGCCAGAGAGGAACCCCAAATGGTGTTGAACTTCAAATCGACTACCCATTGGCCATCGATAAAGTGCGAGCCGAATATCCATTCTTTGAATTGTTGGCCTAAGGGATGAGCCAGTGGCTGGTCGTTATGGGTAAAGGTTGTATTGTGGTTCAACGATGTATAGGCGTTATTCGAAGCCATGTTCCATTCAGAAAATACATATCCATGTTCAGTGAATACCCATTTTACACCTAATTGTAATGCACCCTGAAAGATCTGTTGCTGGGGCGAAGGAGAAAAACTGATGTCATCGGCAATCATTTGGGTGTAAAATTCTATCTTGTGCAAGAGAGTAGCATCGGCCTGAATGCCAATGAGGGCATGATGCTTTGCCCTTGCATCGATGAACGCGGTTCTGATCACCGGCAAAGGCAGCAGCGACATTGGATAAAAGGATGAGCCATTGCTGTCGGGCGGAAGAAAAACAACGGCTTCAAACAATCCGAGGTTCAGCCATTTTGTTGGTTGGAAGGTGAGATAGTTGAACGAGAGCCATTTTTGCTGATAAACTCCGCTTTCGGATACCGGAATCTGAAGTCTGTGATTGAAGTCGGGGTTTCGAAGCGAAGCCATCTGGTGCGAGAGGCTCCACTTCCCTGATTTTACGGAGTTCATCAAGAATGGGAAGGCTTGAGAAGCATCTGACAAAAAAATGCTGCGGTATCCCTTGCCAATATGAAACCGGTCGTATCCCAGTCGCAATGTGTAGTGTTTGATCGGATGCCATATCATTTGGCTGAAAACGACCCCATAATCAAACCCATTGTTACCAAACGGCTTCATTCGAATCATGCCGGGAATGAACTTCATGGTATCGGCCCAGGTCGCTTCATATTCGGGCAGGGTGGTCTGGGTTTCGAAAAACTCGGAACGGATAAACAGTTTATGGTTGAACCGACCCTGAACAATAAAACCCCGGGTGTTTCTGTATAAATGCTGACCCGATTCAATGCCATATCGGAGGTCAATCACCGGATCGATGCTAATACATTCGTTCGTATCGCTGCATGCATATGCAAATGATTCCTCAAATAATTTACGCCGCAGCCAACTGTGCTTGCCAAAGTATTCTCCTTTTGAGCGGGGGTGAAAAACACCGGGATACAACGACGGAATGTTTATGTCGTTGCAGATGGAATCCGGCAGAGATGAGTTCTTCTGCCTGTTCAGGTCTTCTTCGCTTGTGAAAAATTGCCCCTGCACTTTATTGTACAGCACAAGGATAACAAGCATGGAGAAAAGTGTTCTCATATCAATTGATGCTGCTAAGATAATAGAATTTTTTAGAGATGTGATGCCTCATATTCTGGTATCATTTTTGAAAAGTGCAAAACTTGTTTTCAAAAATAAAAAAAGTCTTACCTTAGCAAAAAATAAGCACCATGAAACGACTTGCCATTCTTCCGGTTTTGCTGTCATTTTTTCTTGTCATACTGGCTTCAGGAACCGTTTCTGCGCAGCCTGTCATGCGTGAAAAAGCGAAAAATGTCATTAACCGTACAGCCACTGTTATTTTCACGGCACATAAATGGACTTTGGCCAATCATGTTTTCACAGGAAACCTAAAAAAGGCGGTGGCTCATCAACGGTTTGCCATCAAGCTCTTCAACGAAGGAAAGTACATGAAAGCGATTCATCATTCGCGCAGAGCACGCGAACTTGCACGCCTGCAGATTGAAGCTAACAAAGGTACCTATCCGGCCGGTTTTGAACCAACTGCCGATGAAGCACCTGAAGGACCAGCGCCAAGCAACGAAGAACTCGATCAGGCAGTCAGCACCGATGAAAGCGGTATCGCCGATGACAAGGAACTTTCTGAGCAGCCGCTCGATAATATTGAAATTAAGGAGTAATCCTGACATTCATTCTGAAGCAGAGACGTGAAAGCGCCTCTGTTTTTTTATGTACTTTTGAATCATGAATCAGAAAAACACGCTGAGCTGGCTCGATTTTACCCCACGCGAGGTGTTGATTGGCGGGGTGGGTTTTGGTGCTGCGCATCCGGTCAGGCTGCAGTCGATGACCAACACCCCAACGGCCGATGTTGAGGCCACCGTGGCTCAGTGCATCCGGATTTTTAAGGAAGGAGCCGACCTGGTGCGAATGACTGCCCGGAGTCCGCAGGAGGCCCGCGGCTTAAGCGAAATTGCTGCCCAACTGCAATCGGCCGGTTATCACCAACCCCTGTGTGCTGACATTCATTTTAACCCGGCCATCGCCCTCGAAGCAGCCAGACGTGTGCCCAAAATTCGTATCAACCCGGGCAATTTTGTCGATTTATTTCATGGCAAAACCTGTTTCAGCGAAGCCGAATATCAGCAAGAGCTTGAAGAAACCCATAAAGTGATGCAGCCTCTGATTGCAGTGTGTCGCGAGTACGGCACTGCCATTCGCATCGGAATAAATGGAGGTTCGCTCAGCAAGCGACATCTGGAGCGATGGGGACACACTCCCAAAGCGATGGTTGAATCGGCGATTGAATACATCCGCATCTTTCGCGACAGTGGTTTTCATCAACTGGTGGTTTCGATCAAAGCCAGCGAAGCTACCACCATGATACATGCCAACAGGTTACTGGTGCAAACCATGATCGAAAACGGGTTTGATTATCCCATCCACCTTGGGGTTACCGAAGCCGGTGAAGGCGAAGATGGCCGCATCAGATCGGCTGCCGGCATTGGTTCATTATTACTCGATGGCATAGGAAGTACCGTGCGTGTTTCGCTCACCGAAGCTCCCGAAAAAGAAATTCCGGTAGCACGCGAAATTGTTCATGAAGCCACAAAAAACAGAGCACATAAAGAAACGGCACGGCGCTACTTCGAATTGGTTTCGCCCTTTTCATTCTTCAGAAACGAATTTGAGCAGACCCAACAACGCAAACCTCAGGTCAGCACAAAAGAGGGTTTGCCTGAGATTCCACTGCATACCGACTTGCTGCGAAGCATGTTTTGTGAAAACCCGACCGAGCCCATGGCCATCATGTGGGAACCCGAGGCACAGAGTGTGGTTTCATTTTCGGTGGTGGCCGGTGCTTTTTTGGCCGATGGTTGTGGCAATGCCATCAGGATTGAAACAAAAAAAGAACATACACAGGCCTATCTGGCTGCATTTGCTTTACTGCAAACCACAAAAAGACTGATCACAAAAGCCGATTTTGTTTCTTGCCCTTCGTGCGGAAGAACCACCTTTAACATCGAAAAGGTGCTGCGGCAGGTGAAGGAAGAATTTGCTGCCTACACCGGGGTTCAGTTTGCTGTGATGGGATGCATTGTGAACGGCCCGGGCGAAATGGCCGGTGCAAAATACGGCATACTGGGATCCAAACCACAACATGTCGATATCTGGTTTAACGGTCAGGCTGTAATTAAAGGTATTCACGAAGATGACGCATTGGCAGCCCTAAAAAAAATTGTTGAAGAACATGAGCATACTGAAAGGCATTCATAACATCATCTTCGATCTGGGCGGGGTGATTTTAAACATTGATTTCAAGGTGACTCAGCGCGAGTTTGTGAAGCTTGGAATAAAAAATATTGACGACACTTTTGGTCAGTACCACCAGCTAGGGTTTTTCGATCAGTTCGACCGGGGCGAAATGGATGAGAAAACATTTTTGGAAGAGGCTCAGAAACTATTTCCTCAAGGGGTGACCCCACAACAAATCATTGCTGCATGGAATGCCATGCTGTTTGATTTGCCGGCGCAACGTCTTGCGTTTTTAAAATCTCTTGGGCAGCAATACCGATTGTTTCTGATGAGCAACACCAACGCCATTCATCACCGGGCTTACCAGGAATATATCCGGAATGCATATGGACTCAACGGTCTTGATGATTTGTTTGAAAAGACCTATTACTCGCATCTGGTGCACATGCGCAAACCTGAAAAACGATTTTTCGATCTGATTCTGAATGAAAACGGGCTCAATGCATATGAAACGCTTTTTGTAGATGATACGCATTCAAATGTGGATGCGGGCACACAATATGGAATCAGATCATTGCTATTGCCTCAAAACAGCGAGATTTCGGACTTTCTGATTCCTGAATAAACTATTTTACCTGATTTCGTCAATCACCGAAAAAAGCATCACTGCATTCAGCAGAAAACGGCGGCCATGCTCGGTGCAATTTTTTCCGCACGCCGATGTAAATCTTTGCATGGTGACCGATGCCACAGGGCCAAAAGTTTTCTTGTCATACACCATGCATTGGCCGGCCTGAAGCATATCAGCCAGCCTGTAGTTCAGGCGCAATAATACATTGTGCTTTTCGGCCAGCTGTACTGCATCAATAACCTGCGACGATTTTGCAGCATTTGTGATAAGCTCGCGAAGCTTATCATCGCCCGGAACACCGGGGTTGTTTCTGAGCCAGGTATCGAAATGTGCGTTGAAAGCTTTGAGCGAGGCTGATATAACGTATTGATCGTTTCTGAACAACACGATGCTGGAAAGGTCATCGATTTTCTGCAGCGTTTGAATGGTGCTGTCGCTTGCGGTCTGCGTTTGAGCCGTTGAACCTGCCGGAGCATGCATGGCAAGTAGGAAGGTGAAAATCAAGGACATCGAAAAACGATCCATGCGCAAATCCATTATGTGAATTATTGACCGCACCAGCGTTTCACGTCGTCGGTTGAAGGCATGGAGATTTCCAGTTTCAGCTTTTTCCGCATTCCGCCAAGGTCATTAAACAACTTATTGGGGTTGGTACTTTTCAAATCCTCGAGCGAATGGATGTTCATTTTGATAAGCACCGGTGCCCAGTCGGCATGTACGCCCGCTTCGACAAGCTGTTCCGGCGTAATGATTTCTTTTTTCTTCTCGGGGCGCATTTGCGGGAAGAACAACACATCCTGAATGGAGGGGCTGTTGGTCATCAACATGGTAAGGCGGTCGATGCCAATGCCCAGACCGGCTGTTGGAGGCATCCCCAGCTCGATGGCTTTCAGAAAATCTTCATCCAGCATCATGGCTTCTTCATCGCCACGCTTTCCCAGTTCCAACTGTTCTTCGAAGCGTTTGCGCTGGTCAATCGGATCATTGAGCTCGCTGTAGGCATTGCAGATTTCCTTTCCATTCACGATGGCTTCGAATCGCTCAACCAATCCTGCTTTGCTGCGGTGCTTTTTGGCCAGGGGAGACATTTCGACCGGATAATCGGTAATAAAGGTGGGTTGAATGAGTTTTCCCTCGCAGTGTTCGCCAAAAATTTCATCAATCAGCTTTCCTTTTCCCATCGAAGCGTCGTTAGGGACATTGAGTTTATTGGCCGTTTCGCGTAATGCGGCTTCGTCCATTTCAGAAATGTCGATCCCGGTGAAATGCTCAATGGCTTCGAACATGGTCATGCGTTTCCATGGACGACGGAAATCGATGTCGTTATCGCCAACCCTGACCACGGTTGAGCCGGTAAGATCCAATGCAATTTTTTCGACCATTTCCTCAACCAGCTCGGCCATCCAGATGTAATCCTTGTATGCCACATAGAGCTCCATTTGCGTGAACTCGGGATTATGAAAGCGATCCATGCCTTCGTTGCGGAAATCTTTGGCAAATTCAAACACACCATCAAGACCGCCTACAATGAGTCTTTTCAGATAGAGCTCATTTGCAATGCGAAGATAAAGGGTGGTGTTGAGGGTGTTATGAAAAGTTTTAAAAGGACGTGCAGCAGCGCCACCATAAATGGGCTGTAATATGGGTGTTTCCACTTCGAGATAACCGCGCGAAGCAAGAAATGTGCGCATGGAAGCTA
This sequence comes from uncultured Bacteroidaceae bacterium, assembly GCA_964559205.1. Taxonomy (GTDB): domain Bacteria; phylum Bacteroidota; class Bacteroidia; order Bacteroidales; family DTU049; genus GWF2-43-63. Next base: position 1,655 of record CAZLHV010000014.1, on the reverse strand, counting down.
CCAAAACCGAACGCTTGATGAACGTGTCGCGCACCTGCGGGTTGACAATCATGTCAAGTGAACGGTTGCGGTAACGTTGCTCGGGGTCAGTGAAAGCATCGTAAATTTTATCGTCTTTTTCTTTGACAATGGGCAGGGGCTTGATGGATTTGCTCAGCAGGGTAAATTCCTTTGCATGAACAGAAATTTCGCCTGTCTGTGTGATGAAAACAAATCCTTTCACGCCGATGATATCGCCGATATCGAGTAATTTTTTAAAAACAGTATTGTACAACGTTTTATCGTCGTCAGGACAAAGGTCATCGCGTTTGAAATACACCTGAATACGACCCTGAGCATCCTGCAACTCGGTAAACGAGGCGGCTCCCATAATACGTCGGGTCATGATCCGGCCTGCGATGGTTACTTCGCTAAACTTTTCAGGGTTCTGGTGAAATTGATTCAGGATTTCTTCTGAATAAGCAGTAATGGAATACTGTGCAGCAGGATAAGGATTGATGCCCAGTTCGTTAAGTTGAGTCAGCGCTTCGCGGCGCAGGATTTCCTGTTCGGATAATTCGGCCATGATGTGGAAAATTTGTGCAAAGGTAATAATATCTGCCGTGATCAACGATGGCCAATGTACACTGAGTCGCTGGCTTCGTGAAACAATATGCTGATTTTCGAGCCAAGCGGATGTTTTTCAAATGATTTGGAATCGCTGTATTTTGATTTGCCATGATACGTTTTGCCATTGCAGGTAAAGGTGAATTCAATGACATAATATCTTGTGGACGAAAACATGTTGAACGAACGCCGGTGCTGCACCACTTCAGCTTCAAGCGAAACTCCTTCGTTGAGAGCGAGACGTTTGTTGCGGTCGATGCGAAGGGCCTTTCGAATGAGAAAGAAGGCGGCTATGGCATACAGAACGGTGCCGGCAATGATGAGGGGCCATACTGATTCATCTATGGGAACAGTGAATGCAAGAAATGCGACAAACACAATAAAAGCCAGACCGAAAAGTCCGAAAAACCAAAATGGAAATGATTTCTGTTGCATGTTGATTGCTTTTTGCAAAGATACAAATCCCTTTTTTCATAGCGCTGGGGTGTGGGGTTGCCACTAAGGCACAAAGGCACAAAAGAATCATATTACTCTTGTTGATGTCTGATGAGCTTATATGCTGATGTGCTGATGTGCTAATCACGTGAAGCCGCGGGAAATTCTTGACATGAGGCGAATGCGGCTTACGTGACAAGTTTGAAAGTGTGGTCCATTGTACTTTACTTTTGGCCGTCAAAAGAAAAGCTACTTATAAGGCACGCGTTACAATCGCGCGCCAGCGGGGTGCTTCGGCTTTTATTTTACTCATTTGAAAATTCGGCAATTTGAAAGGAGTGTGTTTACATGTCGCCAAATAATTTGAAAAAATGTTTTTGAAAATATTTGCATTCGGAAGATTCTTGATTATATTTGCCATGAAAAGAACTTTGGTGGGGATGAAACCCCGGATGGGTTCTTTTGAAAATGAGTTTGAGATGAATAAACAAACCAACATTTTGATTCAAAAAGTACGGTTATTCACCCAATTTGGGATGTATAACCCAACCTTTTTATGGATTGAGGTTGGGTTACAAAGGAGATGGCTGGTAAGCCCAGATCGGAAGAGCACA
>CAZLHV010000013.1:17346-32229 GCA_964559205.1 uncultured Bacteroidaceae bacterium | reverse complement strand
TACCCGCCGCCAGATAAAGAGTTTGAGCATATTCGACATCAATACTGCATCGAAGAAAAGCGTTACAGAAAGAATTAAAGGAGTGTTGCTTCAGCGTGAAAAGCACTTTTTTGCAAAGCACAGACTTGCCAATGGACAGATACGTGATGTTGAAGTCTTTTCAGGGCCAGTCCTTCAGGGTGAAAAAAAATTCATTTACTCCATTATTTTTGATGTAACAGACAAAAGGCGCTACGAAGAAGCTTTGATAAACAGCGAGCTGAGATTTAGAACTTTCATGAACTCCACAAACGACATGATGTTTATCAAAGATCAGCAATTGCGGTATATTTATTCGAACGTTTCGAATGCGGCCTTTCATGGGCTTGATAATGAGAGTATTATTGGTCGTGACGATGCTTCATTAATGAATAAAAAGGATGCTCTGGTTTGTCATAAATCAGACATGAATGCGATGAAAAGCGGAAAGCTTTCAATGAACGAAGAGATTGTGAACGATAGGGTTTATGAAACCACCAAGTTTCCGGTGCAACTTCCTGATGGAAACATTGGTGTTGGAGGAATTATCCGTGATATTACCGAACGATATAAGAGCATCGAAACTATCAAGGAGAATGAAAGAAAACTCAGAACTTTGATGCGGAATTTACAAGGGATGGCCTACCGTTGCAGAAATGATCGTCAATGGACCATGCTTTTTGTGAGCGAAGGGTGCCGTGATCTGACTGGCTATGAATCAGACGAGTTGCTGAATAACCAAAAGGTGAGTTTTAATGATCTGATTCATCCCGATTACCGGGAGTGGCTGTGGAAAACCTGGCAAAAACGACTTCGCGAGAAGAAGCCATTTGTAGCCGAGTATTTGATTAGAAGTAAATCCGGTGAATGGCGTTGGGTGTTCGAAAAGGGGGCGGGGGTGTATGATGCGAAAGGTAAGGTAATAGCGCTCGAAGGATTTATTAGCGACATCACTTCGTTGAAGCAGGCCGAAAGCGCACTGCGGGAAAGCGAGCAATTATACCGTACGCTTGTTGAAACCTCTCCAAACGGTATTCTGATTCTTGACCGGCAAAATAAAATCAGATTTGCCAATACCCGGTTTGCCCGGATGTTTGGATTTCAGGATGCAGATAATGTTGCCGGAAGCGATTCCGTCGAACTTCTTACCGACGAAGCAACACTCAGAGACTTGATCAGTCGCGAAAGTGATTTGTTAAAAATCGGAAAAATTGACAACCTTCAATTAAAACTGAAGCATCGAAACGGATCAATGATACCGGTTGAGGTCAATGTGACCCTTGTGAATTCTGAATCTCCTGACGACATGCAGATTATTGTGGTATTTCAGGACATCAGCTATCGCATCGAATCAGAAGAAAAGCTTCGATTTAATGCCCGACTCGAACGAGCCCTGGCTGAAACACTCGCCTATGTTTCGCGACCCGAAACCACCATTCATGAAATTGCATGTTATATAGCTCGCGAATTGAGTATGTTTTTGCCAAAGCCCTTTATCTGCACAGGATTCTTCCCTGAAATGCTGATACCGAGTTCTGCTGAAATTCATCACCCGGTCAATTGCGGCTGCACAATTCAGGGAGATAACCATCAGGTAGATTTGATTCATTCGCAAAGCTCCATGCATAGAATGATCACCGAACAGCTCAGAAAAATAAACAAGCCTATACTGATGAATGATTTGTCTCACTTCAATCATTATCCAGGTTTTTCTGAACTGCACCCTGGTTTTGCCAACCTTATGATCATCCCGGTCAGGGTTAGTGAACGCAAACTGGGATATTTACTCCTAAGTGATTTGAGCCGCAAGCTGACCCGGGCCGATCAAGCCATTGCCGAACGTTTTGCCAATATCTTTGCGCTTGCCCTGAATCGTGAAATTATTCAGCAGGAGCTTCGTGATATGAACATTAAGTTTCAGCAATTAGCGGCCAATATTAACGGAGTCTTTTTGATTCTTTCCAGAAATTTCAGAAAGCTACAATACATTAATCCGGTTTGTCTTGATTTGCTCGGATATTCACCTGCTGAATTGATTCAACAGCCGTTGCTTTGGTTCAATAAGGTTCATGTCGACGAAAGGCGTACTCTGAAGAAGCAAATTGCCCAAATTAGAAGCAATGGAGTGTCTTCGGATATGAGTGCAGAGTTTCGCCTGCGTTCGTCAGATGGTCGATATCGATGGCTGCATATGACCGTGTTTCCTGTATTTAATGATCAAGGTGAGGTTATTCGCTATGCAGGTACAATTTTCGACATAACCGAGCGCAAAACCATGCAAATGGTCGAGCTCAATGCCATTATAAAAGGAGAAAACAACGAACGGCAAAGATTCGCTCAGGAACTCCATGACGGTCTTGGGCCACTTCTCAGCACACTAAGAATGTATATGCAGGCCATTGGCAGAACCGAGGACCCTGCCCTGATTGGCAAGTTTACCCAGATGTCTGAAAAACTGTTTTATGAAGCCACCCGATCAATTACAGAGATTTCAAACAACATCAGTCCGCATATTCTGATCAATTTCGGCCTCAGAGAAGCCATGAAGAGCTTTGTGGATAAAATCATCAGTTTGCATAATATTCAGGTTTATGTTGATTGTTTGTGCGAGCATCGTTTCAATACACTAATTGAAACAACCATATACCGCATCCTTTGCGAGCTGATTAACAACAGTATTAAGTATAGCAAAGCATCAGAACTGTCGATACGTTTAACGTTCGACAATAACCAGATTTTACTGCATTTTAGTGACAATGGAAATGGATTTGATGTGGAAGCAGCTTTGGCAAGCAGCAAGGGAATGGGTCTAAGCAATATTCGCAACAGAGTCCATAACCTGCAAGGAAAAATCACTATGGAAAGCACACAGAATGCAGGATTTCAAGCCATTATTCGAATCCCTGCTGAACCCGAACATTAATTTGCACCAAAAAGGTGTTTGTTACAGCTTGAATAAAAAAGCCACATCGTGGTGTGGCTTTTGTCTAGAAGGGGAGCGGAGAGACAGGGATTCGAACCCTGGGACCCCGAAGGGTCAACGGTTTTCGAGACCGCCCCGATCGACCACTCTGGCATCTCTCCTTTTTCCTGTTTGGGAGTGCAAATTTACAGATTATACCGTGTTGAAACCAATTTGTTTAAAAATATTTTCAACGGCATAACCCAAATTTGAAATTGTAGTACGCCTTGCGCTTGACTACAATTTGAATTTGGAGTTATTTTTATTCAATACGTTTTTTTCAATCCATTGCCGGCCCCAGCCCGATTTGAGATACTTCTCGCGTTTCATGGCTCGTGATTTATCATCGTATTCTTCAAGATGTATGCGTATCCACGGCCTGAAGGCCTTTGTCCATGTGCTTTTCCCGGCATTGTGGGCTTTCAGTCTTTCATCAGGCTGAGCACTCATGCCTACATACAACTTGGCGGTCGGTATGCTTTGCAAGACATAAACGTAGAATTTCTCCATGATTTTCTTCGGTTTTTGGCGTGATGTCAAGTGTACACACTTGACAAACGCCAGCACGTTTGATGCGGAGCATCATCACGTGCCGAGACCGCCCCGATCGACCACTCTGGCATCTCTCCTTTTTCCTGTTTGGGAGTGCAAATTTACAGATTATACCGTGTTGAAACCAATTTGTTTAAAAATATTTTCAACGGCATAACCCAAATTTGAAATTGTAGTACGCCTTGCGCTTGACTACAATTTGAATTTGGAGTTATTTTTATTCAATACGTTTTTTTCAATCCATTGCCGGCCCCAGCCCGATTTGAGATACTTCTCGCGTTTCATGGCTCGTGATTTATCATCGTATTCTTCAAGATGTATGCGTATCCACGGCCTGAAGGCCTTTGTCCATGTGCTTTTCCCGGCATTGTGGGCTTTCGTGCTATTTCATTTGTGTAAATGTCAAAACGAAATTTAAATCCGGATTATTACTTGAATGGTTCTGTTATTCTTTGATCTCATCTGGTGATCGAAATATTTCATTTTATTGGCCATAGATTCATTCTTTTAACATAGTGATGAGGTTTTTTTGACGAAATGTTACTTCATAGGACCTTGATTATCTTGAGTTTGATGCAACGTTTTTACAGGATATCGTATCTTTGCATCAAATTAAGTGATATTTCATGAAAAAGTTCATGCTCCTATTCATCGTTTCGTTATACTCCATTTCCGGATTTGCTTTGTCGATGCGTCCCGACAATGAAGGCGACACCATCTATCAGGGAATCAATCTGGATCAGGATTTCATGCTTTTTATGCCCAATGCTTTTTCTCCGAACGGCGATGGTAAAAACGATGTATTTGCTCCTGTTGGAGCCGGGATTACGCTCGACAAATACGAAATGCGAATTTACAACCGGATGGGACAGCTCGTTTATCTGACCACGGACATCAATTCACCTTGGGACGGAAGTGTATCGGGCAAACGATACGACGAGAACACCACGGAAACTTTTGCTTATCATATTACAGTGACCACCACAGCTGGGGCTATCCGCGAATACTTTGGTCACGTTACACGCCTTCCGTAGCTTATGGGTTCCCGGCCTCTGATCAAGGGATTTTGGGATCTTTCGCGTAGCGAACGCACCGGGGTGTGGGTTCTTTCTTCTTTGTTAATGCTTCTGCTGATTCTTGCGATTCTCGCCGGCGAATCGCTTCCCAACAAACCAAACTACGATTATTCTGAACTTGAAAAGCAGATAAGTCTGTGGGACATTTCTGATGGAGCGCATGGAGCCTCAGTTCGCGAAACCTCTTTCACTGACCTCGATGCCCCACGCTATGCCGATGCCAAAGCACGTTTAACGCCTGTCGAATTCAACCCTAATACCGCATCGGAAGGAGAATTGAAGGCACTTGGACTCACCACTAAGCAGGTGAATTCAATCATCAGGTTTCGTCAAAATGGCTCTGGGTTTAAGACCAAAAGTGACTTTAATGAATTGTATCTGATTAGCGATGAGGAATATGCAGTACTTGAGCCGTTTATTCAGCTGCCCGATGTTGCGGTTGATTCTCGGAAGTCTGAGCGGAAAGATCATCAGAAAGGTTTACTACAAGTGGAACTGAATTCGGCCGATAGTACTGCCTTGTTACAAATCGACGGAATTGGTCCTGCATTTGCTCGAAAAATTGTGGCCTACAGAAAGAAATTACGTGGATTTGTGGCGGTTCAACAACTTATGGAAGTGAAAGGAATGGATTCCTCAAGGTACAGGCAAATAAAACCTTTTGTAAATGTCAATCCTTTTCTGGTACAAAGAATGAATGTAAATACTGCATCGCTCGAAGAATTGCGATCTCATCCGTACATCGGAGCAAACATTGCCCTTTCGCTTGTAAATTACAGAAAGCAGCACGGAAACTTTGTTCATTTGAGCGATATCAAGAAATCGGCACTTGTCACCGAGGATGTGTATGTGAAAATCAGTCCGTATCTTACGGTGGAATAAATGGTGCCGGGTGGGTCATTTTCATATAATTTCAGCAGCAATAGCTCCAATGTTAGCTGGGGTCTTTGCTGTTATGAATGAAAATGCATATTTTTGTCATATGAAAACATTGCTGCTGGGATTATTTATTATTTCCGTATTTTCGGTAAGAGCCCAAAACACTTATATGGAAGATTCAACAAGGCTAAGGGCTTTGTATGGTGAATCAGAAACCTTTGATGCAGCCTTGAATCAGCTTTCTGTTGTGGGTACTGACGCACCGTTCATTACTGCGATGTCTCCGGAAGGTGAAGAAATATATTCAGACATGTTATCGGACAAAGTGATTCTGGTGCATTTCTGGTTCCTGACTTGTGGAGGATGCATTAAGGAAAATGCCGTCATGAATCGTCTCGCCGATACATTAAAGAATCATCTTCATTTTCGGCTCCTTGCTTTTGCCAACAACAGCGACGAAGAATTGAGGCACTTCCTGATTCGTGATTCGCTATATTTTGGTTCCACATGGAAAACCATCCAGCATCATCCGGATTTGAGGTTTAATATTTTTGCAGATCCCGACGAAAAGGTATTTAATCAGTTTAAAGAGTGGGCATATCCGTCCAGTATTCTTATTGACCGCGATGGAATTATCCGTAAAATCATTCATCGACATGAACTTGAGATGACCGACGATGAGTTTTTTATTTACTTGCTTTCTGAGATTCAGAGATGGTTGTAATATAGCCGAAGCACCACTGATCTTTTGCTTTTTTGACTTTTTTTGGTTGTCAGGTGCGTTAAAAAATGGTTTTTAGCACCACATAATCGTATTCGTTGCTGAGTTTTAATATGACAATTCCTCCAATATCATCCAGGCAGATATCTGCCTGATTAAGACCTGCCTTACATGTGGCTTTTCCGCTCCAAAGCGCTTTTCCGTTCATATCATACAATCCAATTTCATGAACACCATCAACTGGGGTGATAAACATGAGTGTTTTCTGCATTGACGAAAGTCGTGAGAAAGAAATAATTTCCAATCGAAGGGCATTTTCGTCACATTCAACGGACCTGGTTCCGAGCAGGGTGGTTTTTCCGTCGGTGTCGGTTTGTGACAATCTGACGTAATTGATTGGCTCATGGGATTGATTTTTCATTTTGTAATGATAGGCTAGGGGCGAATTACTGTTACCAGCACCAATAATGGTGGCAGCAGGTAAAAAGGAGCACCCGTCGGAAGACTTTTCAATCGTAAAATACAGATTGTTTTGTTCACTTGCAGTAAACCAGTTCATTTCTATGATGTCGGATTGGCATTCGGCTGAGAATTCGAGAAGCTCAACAGGAACCGGAATCGTGACAGGACAGAAATACTGCTGGTTGGTTAATCCGCCTGTTGAGCCGGTAAATCCCCACCAAACATTTGGGTCACCGCCGAAAACATTGTTGATGAAATCATAGTTTGCTGTAAGGCGAAGGTTGCCGTTGACATAAACCGAAAGCAGTTGCGTGGCTGGATTCCATGTGACACGCAAGGCATACAAAGCTCCATCGTCAAGGACACCATCCACCGCGTCGGCAACCACTGGTCCTGCAAAGGGAGCGGCAGGGCCATCCGGGTCGCCATCAATTTCGATGGCCACATGATCTTGTGCAATGTCCCATGTGTGCCAAGGCGAGTCGTTGTCGTAGGTATCGAATTCAATAATCACTGAGTTTGAGATTCCACCTGCTCCAAGCTGTGAGCCATCGTTGCCACATGCCGAAATGCCAACGGGCGAGTTTTGAAAAACGAAAGCACAACCGTCACCGCCACTCACATTATTGCCAAAATACATATTGATGGTATAATCGAATGCTGATGCAAACGAGATTTTTGAACGATTCCAGATGCAACCTGACTGGCTGGTAGATTCGGGGGTCATCTGAGCGCAGTTTGTTCCTCCTGCAGGATAATTAAGAGCATCATCATACATGCAATAAGCAGGATTGGGACTAGTTGATGTTGTAAAAGACCATGTGGTGCATCCTATAGCGGTTCCTGATGCATTGCGCGGAACTATTTTCCAATAATATGTAGTGTTGTCGGCCAAAGCAAAAGGCAGCGTATACATGGTGCTTGTGGTATTTCCCAGAAAGGGGGGGCTGGCTGCAGTTCCGAGATATACATCATATGAAGTAGCTGCATTGCATCCTGTATTGGCCGGGGCATTCCAGCTCAGTGCCACCCCACAGACATTCTGATTGAGGGCGCCATTTGCAGGAGATACGTAGGTGGCTACACCCGGGACTGTGGGTGTGCAACATCCAGAAATGGTTGTTCCGGGTGCTCCAACAGGTTCCTGTGTTGCCAAAATGGTGTTGGCAGCTCCGCCAATCACCTCAATCCGCATTTCGGCAGGATATGTTCCATCGGCAGTGCGTGTAATGTTAATGACATCTCCATTGTTGGCCGGAAACGTAAAGTCTTCGGGACCTGCGGTGGCGGTGGCCATGGTGATGTTGGTCAGCACTGGTACTCCGTTAACGGTAACCGTAATTGTGCCGCCGTTCCAGCCGTCACCAAAGGTGTCGGTTAACCTGATGGTGTGGTTACAAGCTAGTACGGAATTGAAACTGGCCATAACTGTTCCATTGGTCAATCCTGAGATGGTCTCGCTGCTTGCTGTTTTGGTGGCATTTTGACTGGAAGCAGTATTGATGGCTCTTACCTGAAGCCCGCTGATGGTGAGAATATCGTCCTGATCATTTCTGGTTCCATTGATTTGAGAGCTTCGGTAGGTGATGGTGATTACAGTTGCACTCACTGATACACTTATCGTTGTAATATCACCAGCAGCAGCCGTAATGCTTCCGGAACCAGCGAGGAATTCAAAATTTGAGGGAGCTGTAATTGTAATAGTGTAATCAGTATTGCGGGAAGCAATAGGAAAGTCGTTGTTTGCCCCTTCGTCGATGACAATGTTTCCAAGTGCGAAATAGCCCGACGGAAACGAGGGAGTTGAAATGTTTAAGGTCGGAGCTGTGATCGAAACAGCAGCATTCAGCGATCGGCTTGAAGCCCAGGTGATCGCAATAAGGCTGAATATGGCCAGAACAAAAGTGTTGAAAGATGTACTTCTCGAAACGATGTGTTGAAGCACAGCAACAGGTTTTGATTTTTTCATGGGTTTCATTTTGCAGCGAAAAACGTTGTTTTGTCGACTGCAATATTAGATTAAACGAAATAAATGGAATTGTTATATTATGTAAACTGCGTGATGGATTGATCAAACGCAACGACTTTTGACAAACGGGTAGGTGGGGTTTTATGAAATGTCATCCTTGATTTTGCGGATCAGGCCCATGACATCCTTTTGAAAGCCCCTAGAAACGGGAACAGGTTCTATTTCATCGCCGAAATGAAGAAAATAACCACGAGAGTTTCCCGAGACCTTTGTAATGTGATGAATATTAACGAGAAATGATTTATGACATCGAATGATGAACTCGTGACCAGCCAGATTTTCTTCGATTGACTTCATGGTAATGTGGAGCATCTTTTTGCTTAATACATCATGCTGTCTCAGGTAGAACATACAATAGTTCCCCTGAGCTTCAACCGACACAAATGAGTTGAGATCGAAGCTGACCTTACCGCTTGTTTTTTCGCTGTGAATGGTAATGGGTTTGATTTCGGGTACACTTGCTTTTTGCCGAATCTGATCGATATCGCGGTTCAATGCCTGTGAAATCGACTCAATGTGTTTCACAATTAACTTCTCAACCACTACAATAAATAAATATAAAGGAACAATAAACGAAGCAAGAACAATGAGTGACAGAGATAAAAGAAAGTTCAGGCTGCCAAATCCAATGACGTGAAAATGAGCGAATTGGGCCAACAATACAGCGGTGAATGCTGTTCCAAAAAAGTATAATGAATAGACATACCAGTTCCTGATAGGTTTTCGCAAAGCCATGCCTGAATAGAACATGATCATCACAAACAGGGTGACACCATAGGCCAGCAGACCAGGGAGCAGCCTGCTTGCAAAACTGCGTTGCTTGATTTCAAGGGCACTGTCGACCGGAACGAAAAAATAGTAGAAACCAATAAAATATAGCCCGAGTAAGAGCAACAACCAGGTTTTTTGGTATGGGGTATATCCTTTAATATGGTCTAATAAAAGCTGAATGCGTGAATCAAAACCCTTTGCTGTAAAGAGCATAACTAAAAGCAGAATGGCAATGATGACCAGAAAAACTGACAGACTTTGCTGATTCGATTTTTCGGTATTCATCCTGATGTTTTGTTCGCGCATGCGCTGAAGCTCCTGGCTGATGGCAATGCGCTCCATTTTTTTATTGTAGTCGCTAATAAAAGCATTAATTTCTCTTTGATTAAGACTACTAATACCTTCGACATGCTCCTCGAGATGCTTAATGGCTGAATTCTGATCACCCTGCTTGCGGTATATCCTGTAGAGCAAATGATTGATTTCATTGAGCAATGCAAGATGATGTTGGTTTTTTAGTTGTCGGTATGCTTCGAGTGCATGCACTTTGGCCTCGGCGAATTTTCCGTTGGTGAAATAGAACTGAGCTAACCTCGACATCACCAATGAATTATAATAGGTGTCGGCCGGATCGAGAGGCGTTCCTGTCAGAAGTTGATACGTGGAAATGGTCTTTGCGGTATCGCCCGACTGCATGTAAATTTCGCCCAACTGATATATTCTGAATTCTTCAAGATCAAGATCATCTTTTCTCAAGGTGTATTTTTCAAGAGCTTTTAATCGGGAAATGGCTTTATGATACTGTTTTAATGCACCATATGACATTCCGATGTAGATGGTTGAAGAATAGATTCGGCCAACATCATTGATTCGCTTCGAGTATTCTAGCATTTTCTCAAACACTGGCAAGGCTGCCTGATATTGCCCTGAATGGTAGCGGCAAAGACCGATATTGTTCACTGATGTGATCAAGCCACTATGATCGTGAGCCGAGATGAACATGTTGGCTGCACTACGGAATGCCTGCTCGGCTAACTTGTAATCTTTTAGTCTATAGAAAGAATTTCCAATTTCGATGATTTGCCATGCCAGATCCGACTGCTTTTCCCCTTGTCCGTCGATGCTATACTGACGAAGTAAGATGGATTGCATGTACACATATATCGCTTTCGGATAATCCTCGCTTGCAGAATACAAGTTGCCAAGCTGAGTCATTATATGTGCCAGCGACTGGTTTTCAAATGGCCTTTGCTGCAGCTCGGCAACAATATCTTCGTATGTTTTTATTTTTATGGTTAAACTGTCGGCTGGTGAGTTGTCTCTGGCCTGATCTATCCCCTTCTTTTCCTGAGCTACAAGAGATAATCCCCCCAAACCCAATACAAAGATGCACAACAACAAGATAAAGCCCCTTAAAATCATCATAAACAGATTGTTTTTGATTATCCGGAAAGCAAAGTTAGGATAAAATGGTATTCAACCTCTATTCAAATCAACCATTACAGATGTATAATTGTGAATATGTTCTTAAAGTCTTTTCTGGTCTGATGTTAACAGCGATTTCATGTGGTCAAAAAACTGTGCAGGTTGTCAAAACAGGTAATAACACCACGTTATTTCAGAAGAGGCGTCATCAATACCAATCATTAGACCACCTGATGACATCATGAAAATGTGAAATTTTCATCAGTGCGCTTCGAGCCAGTTTTTGCCATCCTTCACTTCTACCTCCACAGGGACTTTTAGCGGCAGCGCTTCTTTCATGAGTTGTTCAATGCGTGGTTTCACCATCGGTACTTCATGGACCGGAGCGTCAAAAACCAATTCATCGTGAACCTGAAGAATCATTTTTGTTTTCAGCCCCGAATCGCTCAGCCAGCGGTGAATCGAAATCATCGCCAGCTTGATCATGTCGGCCGAAGAGCCCTGTATGGGAGCATTAATGGCATTGCGTTCGGCAAAACCCCGCACAAAGCTGTTTGAAGAATGGATGTCGCGCAAATAGCGGCGGCGCTGACAAATGGTTTCAACAAATCCTTTTTCGCGCGCACCTTCAATGGCCGCATCCATGTATTTTTTTATTCCCGGAAACTGCTCGAAATAATTGTTGATGATATCAGCGGCTTCTTTTCGTGCAATGCCAAGTCGCTCAGATAATCCAAAAGCAGAAATTCCGTAAATGATGCCGAAATTGACCATTTTGGCACTTCGGCGCTGCTCAGAACTCACTTCGTTCATGGAAACACCATAAACTCTGGCGGCAGTCGCCGTGTGAATGTCGTTGCCTTCCCTGAAGGCTTGCTGCATGTGTTCGTCGCCCGAAAGCGAAGCGATGATGCGTAGCTCAATCTGACTATAATCGGCCGAAAGCAGCACGTGATCAGCGTCTCGCGGCACAAAGGCTTTACGAATCTCCTGGCCCAGCTCGGTGCGGATCGGAATATTCTGCAGATTTGGATTTGTTGAGCTGAGTCTGCCGGTTGATGTGACTGCCTGATTGTAGCTGGTGTGAACCCTCCCTGTTTGCGGATGAATCAGCAGGGGCAATGCGTCAACATAGGTGTTTTGCAATTTCGACAATCCCCTGTAATCGAGTACTTTTTCAACAATGGGATGCTTTCCGATGTATTTTTGCAAAACTTCTTCTGAAGTGGAGTATTGTTTTGTTGCTGTTTTCTTCGGCTTTTCATCGATGTTAAGTCTGTCGAACAGAATTTCGCCCAATTGCTTCGGGCTGGCAATATTGAAAGGCTGTCCCGCAAGTACATGAATTTCACTTTCCAGTTTCAGAATCTCGCGATGGAGCATTTGCGAAAACTCTTTCAACGCCACGGTATCAATGCGAACGCCCTCTCGCTCCATGTCTTCAAGCACGGGAACCAAAGGCATCTCGAGACGATGAAACAGGTCGGCCATGCCATTCTGAATCAGTTCGGGTTCGAATATTTGCCATAATTTCAGCGTAACATCGGCATCTTCGCACGCATAATCTTTAAGCATTTCAGCCGAAACAGTACGAATATCCTTTTTTATCCTTCCGCTTCCAACCAGTTCTTCGAAACGAATGGTTTTATACTGAAGATAGGTTTCGCAGAGGTAGTCGAGATTATGTTTCATGTCGGGCTGCAGCAGATAGTGAGCCAGCATGGTATCGCATAGTTGTCCCTTCACTTCAATGCCTGCGCTACGCAGCATGGCGATGTCGAATTTCAGATTCTGGCCAATTTTGGTGATGCTGTCGTTTTCGAAGACATCGCGCAGCATGGCAAGCGCTGGTGCTGCAAACCCTTCGTCGGTAAGCGGTACAAACCATGCTTTTGCAGGGTGAACGGCAAACGAAATTCCAACCACCTGAGCGGTCAATGGATCAAGTGAGGTGGTTTCAGTATCGAAGCAGAAGGCTTTGCAGGCCGACAGTTCGTTCATCAGCAGCTCGAAAACATTGAGGGTATCAGCCAAAACATACTCGTGTGCCGTATTGTTGATGTGGTTGATGATGCCGGCATCGAGAGGTGTAGAAACAAAGTCCTGATCGAAAAGTGTAGCCTGACCCTGCGCCAATGCAGGCTTGGCTTCGGTCATCATGCCCAGTGCATCCCACCAGCGACGTGAGAAAGTACGGAATTCCATTTCATCGAAGAACTTTTGCAGAGGACCACGTGGCGGCACTTTCCATTCCAGCTGCGAAGGCATAAAAGCAATTGGGACATCGAGCAGAATGGTGGCCAGTTGTTTCGAGATCAACGCCGATTCGGCTCCATCAGACACTTTTTGACGCATGCCCGGGTTTTTAATCTGATCGACCGAGGCAAGCACATTTTCGACTGAGCCAAATTCTGCCAGCAATTTCTTTGCACCCACTTCGCCAACGCCTGGGATTCCGGGAATATTATCGCTGGCATCGCCCATGATTCCAAGAATATCGATCACCTGTTCGGGTCGTTCAATGCTGTACCGGGCACAAACTTCGGCAGGGCCCCAGATCTCGGGCGGATTTCCCGCTTTGGCAGGTTTGTACATGAAAATATTGTCGCTCACCAGTTGCCCAAAATCTTTGTCAGGTGTAACCATATACACCTGATAGCCTCGTTGTTCGGCTTCTTTGGCAAGAGTGCCAATGATGTCGTCGGCTTCGTACCCATCGACCTCGAGAATGGGGATTTCCATGAGCTGCAGCATTTGCTTGATCCAGGGAAGCGAAAGCGCGAGGTCGTCCGGCATCGGCGGACGATTGGCTTTGTAGAAAGCAAATTCATCGTGCCGAGCAGTAGGCGCTATTGTATCGAAGGCGACACCCAGAAATCCGGGTTTTTCTTTTCCAATAATATCCAGAATGGTGTTGGCAAAGCCAAGCACAGCGCTGGTATTCATTCCTTTTGAGTTGCGAACGGGATTTTTAATCAGTGCAAAATAGGCTCTGTAGGCAAGGGCCATGGCATCAAGAAGAAACAGAACCGGCTTGTTTTCAGTCATGCGAAAATGTTTGGGTAAAAATACAAAGAATGGACGATATTCTATTTCGGTTGTATCGCTCTCGCTGGGTTATTCGAAATAAGTGAGCGGCGTTTGCAGTTGACGTCGTTTCGTTTCAGCTTTTTTAATTTGAATTTCGGAAAATCACTTATGAATACTCCTTTAATATCCTCAGGGCCAAAATTTTAATAATGTCGCCCGTAACATTTAGGTAACACATTCTTTCCAATTTGTTATTTCCACATTAAAACTCAGCTAACAGTGAAGGGGTTATTTTGCCTTGAATTTCAATTAAATCACTACAACAATGAAACAAATTTCCGTTTTACTCGCTTCTTTGCTGTTTGCTGGTGTTTTAAGTGCACAGCACAGCATCGAGAACCCGTTTTTCGATCAGGTTACTTATCGCGGTGCATTCGATGCCACAACACTGTGGACTGATGGATGGACAACATGGGATGCCGAAAACACCACATACCCGGCAACAACTGTAACCAAGACTGGTGAAATTACTGCTAATGAAACCTGGACAGCTTCAAATGTTTATAAAATTGAAGGCTTTTTATAAGTACGTGATGGCGTAACCCTGACTATTGAGCCAGGTACCGTGATCCGTGGTGACAAAACCACCAAAGGCACACTGATTATCGAGCGTGGTGCTAAGCTTAATGCTATTGGAACATCAGCCAGTCCGATCGTGTTCACATCAAACGAAGCTGCCGGTGCCCGCGATTATGGCGACTGGGGTGGAATCATTCTTTGTGGAAAAGCAACGATCAACGTGCCTGGAGGCGAAGCACAAATTGAAGGCGGACCAACCTCTTATTATGGTGGCGGAAGCTCTCCTGTTGACACTGACAATAGCGGTACTCTTCAATATGTTCGCATTGAGTTTCCTGGTATTCCTTTTGTGACCGATAAAGAAATCAACGGCCTTACC
>CAZLHV010000013.1:0-17336 GCA_964559205.1 uncultured Bacteroidaceae bacterium | reverse complement strand
TGGTGTTGGAAGTGCTACCACCATTGATCATATTCAGATTTATCGCAGTGGTGACGATGCATACGAATGGTTTGGCGGAACAGTTAATGCCAAATATCTGGTTTCTTCCTTTACATGGGACGATGATTTCGACACTGATTATGGTTTCAGTGGTATGATTCAATATGCAGTTGCTCTGCGCGATTCAGCCATCGCTGACCCAGGTTCAGGATCAAATGGTTTTGAAAGCGACAATGATGGTTCAGGTTCAACCAATACCCCGGTAACCAATCCTATTTTCTCAAATGTGTCGATGTTTGGACCAAAAGTGACCCCAACTACTACCATCAATACCAACTATAAACGCGCTATGCACTTGCGCAGAAACACCCAGATCGACATTTATAACTCTTTCTTTGCCGGATATAAAGATGGTCTTTTTGTTGATGGATCAGCTGCACGTCAGAACCTGGCCGACGGTGAACTCCTGCTTTATGGAATTACTCTTGCTTATTGTTCTGGCAACTACTTCCCAGATGACACTCTTGATGTAGTTCGTAATTATTTCTTTGAAGCTACCCGCAACAACGACACTCTGACTGACCACGCTCTTTTAATGATCACCGATCCTTTTAACTATGGCGATCCTGATTTTCGTCCGCAAGCCGGAAGTCCTGTCCTGAGCGATGCCATTTTTACAGGAATTTCAGAAAGCACAGCAAACGTTTATGGTGATGTAGTTGTATATCCTAATCCTGCAACTGACGTTGTGAATGTTGAATATCAACTTGTTCAAAGTGGAAACGTTACTGTGGAACTTCTCGACCTCGGCGGCCGTTCAATGGGCGTTGTTTTCAATGGCTCACAGGAAACTGGCTTCAATAGCATTCAGATCAATACTTCAAGCCTCTGCAACGGCGTTTATTTCATTCGCCTTGCTGGTGAAAACAATACACATATCTTGCGCTTCATTAAATAAGCTTACGTACAACTGAAAAAGACGGGCTTCAGAAGAAATTCTGAGCCCGTTTTTCTATTGTTTTCAGCTTTATTATGCGTTTGTTTTTTTACGCGGACACGTCGATATGCCGAAGAGGGCATATAAACCGCAAAAGCCTGTTAAGGCAGTTAAAACGGGCACAATGCCAATCAGACCAAGCCAACTTTCATAATACCAGCCAGCTGCTCCTATGCCCAACCCAATTAAAATGCGTATGCCCGCATCAGCTTTTCCAATATTTCTTTTCATGGTCAGTTCTTTTCAAAAGTAAGTAATTCTGTTCCGTTGTCGCTGTCGTCGCGAAGCTCGATTTTGCTGCTGCTCTCACTGTCAATAATCCAGTCATCGCTAATTTCAACCAACGCTGCCGGACTGCTGAATGTCAGGTAAAGCTTGTCTTTGCTGTCGTCGTTGCCTGTGCTCCATGTGCCTGAATAACTGCCCGACGAAGCTGAAACAGAAACACTTCCATTGTCATCGAACGTAAAAGTCATCCCCGAATAATCAGAGGTCTCATCATGGTCTTTGTCCCAGTAATAGGTCACTTTCCAGTTACCCGATGGGAGATTGTTCTGCACAACAGTCGACGAATCATTGTTACATGA
This sequence comes from uncultured Bacteroidaceae bacterium, assembly GCA_964559205.1. Classification (GTDB taxonomy): domain Bacteria; phylum Bacteroidota; class Bacteroidia; order Bacteroidales; family DTU049; genus GWF2-43-63. Next base: position 15,752 of record CAZLHV010000013.1, on the reverse strand, counting down.
ACTGAACAAAAAGCCAAAAACAGTTATGGCGAAAATGAATATGATTGCTTTCATCTTTGTTTTTTTTACAAATTTACGGGGCCCTATTAAGAATAATTCCAGATAGTGACATTTGTCATTGGTCGCTTAACATTGGCTTAACGTAAATACCACGAAATCATAAACACCGGTTTACGGAATAGTAACAGCTATACATGACTTTTGTGCTCAAATCAGTTGTATGAAATACCTTGTTTTATTTAGTTTATTTTTTTGGTCTTGTGCTTTGTTTGGTCAAGCCAGTTTTCAGTCTGAGGTCAGCCAGCCTCAGGGCACCATGGATGTGAAGGGCCATGTGGTTGATGCAAAAACAGGCGAGCCTGTGATTGGAGCCAATGTAGTGATTAAAGGCACTACCCGTGGCGCCACAACAGACATTGATGGTAGCTTTCTTCTGATGAGTGTCCCGAAAGGACAGTTGACAGTCACTGTCACATATGTTTCATATAAGCCATATGAGCAAACATTCAATATTTCTGATGAAAAGGAGCTATTTCTTGACATTAAACTTGAAGAAAATGTGGTGATGATCAGCACGGTAAATGTGGTCAGCGCAAAGGTGACCGATACCGAAATTTCGATGATGCAGACCATTCGTCAAAATAACCTGGTGGTCAACGGTGTGCCATCTCAACTGATCAAAAAGACTCAGGACCGTGATGCAGGTGAAGTGGTTCGGCGGATTCCGGGCATTACTATTCAGGATGGACGGTTCGTGATCATTCGCGGATTGAATGAGCGCTACAATAGTGTGTGGCTCAACAATCTTCCGGCACCCGGTTCCGAAGCCGATGTCAGAGCGTTTTCGTTCGACTTTGTGCCGGCATCGGTCATTGATAACGTGGTGGTATATAAAACTTTCTCTCCTGAGCTTCCAGGCGATTTTGCAGGAGGTTTGGTGCAAATTTCTACCATCAGTAATCCCGACAAGAACTTTCTGAATTTTAGCGTGTCGAATGGTTATGCTCCCGGTTCAAGCTTCGAACAGCATAAACTATATCCCATTGAAGGCAGTGGCTGGTTCAACAATACTTCATCGCTTGCCCTTCCCGATGCTTTCCCGACCAATATTGCCACCATTCCTTCAACCGAAGCCGGACGTGATGAAAAAACACTTTGGGGTCAAAGCATGAATAAAACATGGACTCCTCAAACCATTAATGCCCCAACCGATCAAAAGATTTCGCTCACAGGTGGTTTTCAGAAAAGCTTCGGCAAAACAAATTTTGCTGCTTACATGCAACTTAATTACAGCAATTCTTTCTCGCAGGACAGTGTTTTTAGGGCCGCTTACAATGCATATGACGAAGTGGCTCAGCATCCTGACACAAGCTATGTATTCAATGATGTGCAATACAACAGCTCGGTGAAAACGGGAGCCATGCTCAATCTTTCACTTTCAAAGGGTAAATCAAAATTTGAATTCCGTAATCTCTACAATCAATTGGCGTCAAATCGCGTCACTGACAGAAACGGACACGATTTTTATGGCGGGATCATCTTAAAGGGCCTTGAAATGTCGGCACGCACAAGACGTATGTACTCAGGTCAGTTTAGTGGAACACATGCCCTCGGAAGCAAGGAAAACAAACTGAAATGGTATGGTGGGTATTCTGCATCATCGCAACTTATGCCCGACAATAAGCGCCTTACCTGGGTTCTGAACGATCAGGAAGACAGTCCTTATTATCAGCAATATGGGCTTAACTTCTCTTTTGCAGCCAATTCAAATCTTTCAGGACGTATCTTCCACGATCTGAACGAGCAGATTTATAATGCCGGAAGTGATCTGACCGTGTTGCTGAAAGTGAAAAGTTATGAAATGACCCTTAAAACCGGATTTTTTGCAGAGCTACGCCATCGCGAGTTTTCTGCCCGGAATCTGGGATACAAAATTGCCCGCACCTCCTTGTTCGACTGGTCGTTACCATACGAAAGCATTGATGTGGTTTTCAGTAACGACAACATCAACAGCACCGATGGTATTATGCTTGATGAGCAAACCAATCCTTCCGACTCCTATACTTCAGAAACCCGCCTGATGGCCGGTTATGTTGCACTGACCTTGCCCGTGAGTGCCCGCATTAAAATTCATGGAGGCTTCCGTGCCGAGAAAAGCATCGTAAACCTTGATTCATATGCTGCCGATGCCACCAACCCTCCCTCGGATGACGATGCTGTTCATTATATCAGTGACACATTGTTAATATTGCCTGCAATTAATGTTACTTATCATTTGAGCGAGCGCAGCCTGATTCGTGGTGCATACGGACAAACCGTAAATCGCCCAGAATACCGCGAAATTGCCCCCATGTCGTTTTACGACTATGAACTTAAAGCTGTGATTTCGGGTAACGACAGTCTCACCTTTGCACGCATCAGAAATTTTGACCTGAGATACGAATTCTACCCTGATCATTACAGCATGTTTAGTGTTGGCGTTTTCGCCAAGCAATTTCAAAATGCCATCGAGTACAAAGTTATTCCCACCGGAAGTGGTTTGCAATACACCTTTCAGAATACACCCGAGGCATGGGTGAGCGGTGTCGAGGCGGAATTTCGAATTACTGGCGATCGTTTTAAGGGTCTTCCTTTGTTGAAAAACTTTACCTTTGTTTTCAATGGTGCCCTGATGAGCAGTAATATCAGCTTTGGCGATGAAAGTCTGGAGGAAAACAGATCGCTGCAGGGACAGTCGCCTTATATACTGAATGCAGCTATGTTTTACCAGAACGACACCCTTGCATTCAATGCTGGTCTTATGTACAATTTGGTTGGAAAAAGAATCAGTTTTGCCGGCGATCCATTCTCAGGCAATCCGCATGTGTATGAAATGGCTTCGGGTCAGCTTGATATGAGTGTGGGCAAACAGTTTGGCAAGCATATCGAAGTCAAAGCCTCAGCAAAGAATTTGCTTAACCAGCAAGTCGAATACCTGCAGGATGTTGAAACTTCACAGGGCGTGAAAACCCAAACCACATTGCGTTATCGTCCGGGAAGATATTACACCCTTGGTCTGGTCTGGAAATTCTGATTCAGGCCCGGGAGGCAACCCGCTTTGATTTAACATAAAAACATCGACATAAGTCGGATTGTTGTCGTTGAAATTTAATTTTCAACATTCCGGAAAGCGACCTGTTTTAAGTCGTATTTTTGGATCATGGAAGAAAAAGCCGACAAAAAGAATTTTAAAAGGACGTCAAAGCAAGCTGCAGTGAGGAGTACAGCCCTTGATCACGGAAGGGTTCCGCCGCATGCTACCGATCTTGAAGAAGTGATTCTTGGTGCATTGATGCTTGAGCAGAATGCATTAAATACTGTGATTGATATTCTGCAACCTGAGTCTTTTTATAAGGAAGCGAACCGGTATATTTTCGAAGCGATTCAGGCACTGTTTGCCCGAAGTATGCCCATTGACATGCTAACAGTAATCGAAGAATTGCGCAAGCAGGGAAAGCTCGAGCTGGTGGGCGGGGCATATTACATCACCTTTTTGACAAACAGGGTTGTGTCAAGTGCGAACATTGAGTATCATGCACGTATCGTAGCGCAGAAATATATTCAGCGGAAACTCATTGAAATTTCTACTGAGATCATCAATGAGTCATTTGAAGAGAGTACCGATGTTTTTGATTTGCTCGACAGCGCAGAGGACAAACTGTTTCGAATCAATGAGGAAAATTTAAGGCGTAAAGCGAGTGGTATGCCGCAGTTGCTGAGGTCGGCACGCGAAATGATAGAAACGGCCTCCAAGAGTGATAAACACTTTACCGGTGTGCCGAGTGGTTTTAAAAGCCTTGATAAAGTTACTTCTGGCTGGCAGCCTTCGGATCTGATTATCATTGCAGCACGACCTGGTATGGGAAAAACGGCATTTGTGCTTTCCATGGCTCGAAATATGGCGTTGGAAAACGAGGTGCCGGTGGCCGTCTTTTCGCTTGAAATGAGCGCATTACAGCTCACCATGCGTTTGATTGCTTCCGAGGCACGAATCAGCAGTGAAAATCTCAGGTCTGGAAAACTGTCATCCATGGAATGGAAAAGTCTGAATGACAACATTGATAATCTGGCTAAAGCGCCTCTCTATATTGATGATACTCCTGCACTTTCGGTGTTTGAACTTCGTGCGAAGGCACGCAGGCTGAAGCAGCAATACAATATTCAGTGTATTGTGGTCGATTACCTTCAGTTAATGACATCCAAGACCGAAAAAAATGCCAACCGTGAGGTAGAAATCGCCACGATTTCCCGATCACTCAAGGCACTTGCCAAAGAACTCAATATCCCGGTGATCACACTCTCACAATTAAGCCGTGAAGTGGAAAAACGTCCGGGATCAAAACGCCCCCAGCTCTCTGATCTTCGCGAATCTGGTGCCATTGAACAGGATGCTGACATTGTAATGTTCATTTATCGCCCGGAGTACTATTTCAAAGATGATCCCAATTCGGATGCCGAGAGCATGCGGAATAAAGCTGAAATCATCATCGAAAAGCACAGAAACGGAGCTTTGACAACGGTTAATCTGAAATTTTTGGGTGCATTTGCCCGTTTCTATGAAGAAACGGATATTAATTTCAACGACGCAATCAGTTATTTGTCTCAAATTGGCTATGGCGAAAATGGTCAGTCATTTACAGTTCAGTCGAGAATGAACAGCGAGCCCCCAGAAGACTTGAGCATTAAAGACTTTGACATCTGATTGCATGATTATTGCTAACCCATGATTCATATGAAATTCAGATTGTTGTTTCTTGTATTTAGCTGCCTGACCATTTCGTTTCATTCACATGCCAGCCAGCTGCTGATTCCGATGGATGAATCCCAGAAGAATCACCTCAAGGCATATGGCATCGCTTATTGGATTCTTAGCACAGGAAACGAAGCCGAGTGGTTGCTAAATTATCGGGGAGGAAGCTTCCTTTGTGGCTTTTCGAAAACAATTCAGGATGAATGCAGCATCCGTGGGGTTAGTGTTGAAATGATTTCCGACGCTCAGGCATCTTCAATCCGGGCCGAGATTTCAGAACCATCGGTGAATATGGATATCATCAAGCTGACAAAAGCGCCAAAAGTGGCAGTGTATGCTCCAAAAACAAATCAGCCGTGGGATGATGCTGTAACTCTGGTTCTTACCTATGCTGAAATTCCTTACGATCAGATTTACGACGAAGAAGTACTTCGCGGAGACCTGCCCAAATACGACTGGTTACACCTGCATCATGAAGATTTTACCGGGCAGTACGGGAAATTTTGGGCCAGTTATCAAAATGCTGACTGGTATATCCGCGATGTAGCCGAATCGGAAAAAACAGCTCGGGCCATGGGTTATCAGAAAGTGTCGCTCATGAAGCTTGACGTGGCAAAGAAAATTCGCGATTTTGTCGCCGGCGGCGGATACCTTTTTGCCATGTGCAGCGCTCCGGATAGTTACGATATTGCTTTGGCAGCCGAAGGAGTCGATATTTGTGCAGCTCAGTTCGACGGCGATCCTATGGATCCGCAGGCACAGTCAAAGCTTGATTACTCTAAAACATTTGCCTTCGAGAATTTCAAAATTAGTGTGAATCCTTACGAGTATGAGATCTCCAATATCGATGTGTCGAATACCCGCCGGAATGTGAAACCCGAAGATGACTTTTTCGCTCTTTTTGAGTTTTCAGCTAAATGGGATCCAGTGCCTACCATGCTGTGTCAGGACCATTCACGCATCATCAGAGGATTCATGGGGCAAACCACGGCATTCAGCAGCGCCACACTGAAATCATCAGTGCTGGTTATGGGCGAGAACAAAGCATTGGGCGAAGCACGGTATATTCATGGCGAGTTTGGTAAGGGCACCTGGACTTTTCTGGGAGGGCATGACCCTGAAGACTATCAGCATTTTGTGTACGATCCGCCAACTGAGCTCGATTTGTTTCCAAATTCACCGGGATATCGGCTCATTTTGAACAATGTGTTGTTTCCTGCGGCAAAGAAGAAGCAGCAGAAAACCTGATGTTGCATTTGATTTTATCATAACGTGATTGATTTTTGCAACCACGTTGTTGTTTTATATGTCATATTGATTAATTTTGAAAAAAAAAGCACCATGAAGCATTTTTCCAATTTGTTTTTCTTTATCAGTCTTTTGCTGTTGTCTGCCCATTTGCAAGCCCAGCTTAGCATTGGCGGATCACCCAAAAGCTTCAAGTCGAGCGGGTTGCACTCAGTGGTTCCTTTTGTCGATCTGCAGCAACCTGACATGTCGGTTGTCAATGCTCAGGATTCGCTCGCTGCTGTGAACGGAAAGGCCTATCGCAACGGCATTCTTCTCGAAACATCCATTACCCCCGAAACTGCCGGTACATGGGATTTTCTTCCTGACGGCTCGGCCATCTGGCGCGTTGGAATCCGATCTGAAGGAGCCATCGCTTTGGGCCTGTATTTTTCGGACTGGATGCTTACACCGGGTATCGAAGTGTATGTTTACAGACCCGATCGCGCATTTGTGATCGGTGCTTTTACCGAACTCAACAACATCGATTACCGTACCATGGCTACGCAGGAAATTCCGGGCGACGAAGCCATTCTCGAAGTGTTTTTGCCAGATCGAAATCAGCAGGTGGATCTCATGCTGAATCAGGTGGCATATTTCTACAGAGGCATCAGTGTGGTAAAAGACGAAAAACTGGGCACTTGTCATGTAAACGTGGCTTGCTCGGAAGGAACCAACTGGAGCAATCAGATTAAAGGTGTGGTGAAAATCACTCAAATATTGTCGGACGGAACATATATGTGTTCTGGCTCACTGGTAAACAACACCAATCAGGACTGTACCCCATATATATTAACGGCTGATCACTGTTCGGTTTCAGGAACCAATGTCCCTGTTACTTCTCAACAGCTTTCACAATGGACTTTTCGCTTCAATTATCAGGCGTCGAGCTGTGGCGGAACTGTTAGTGGTTCCTCATCGGCTTATACCGGAGCAACATACAAAGCTTCTGACAGCTATGGCCAAACAGGCTCAGGCTCCGATTTTTTCCTTTGTCAGCTTAATAACACCCCTTCGTCCACAATTAATCCATATTACAGTGGATGGTCATATTCGTCTTCTTCTCCCACGAGTGGCGTAAGTATTCACCATCCTGAAGGAGCCATAAAAAAAATCAGCTCCTATTCGGGCATAAACACAAACTACACGACACACTGGGGCTTGGTGTGGATTACCACAACCAACGGGCATGGGGTCACCGAAGGGGGCTCCTCCGGTTCACCAATGTTCGATCAAAATAAGCGCATTGTGGGCACCCTCACCGGAGGGATGTCTGCCTGTTCGGTGGGTGAGCTGGGTGCCGGTACCGGTCCTGATGAAGAAGATGTGTATGGAAAAATGTCGCGCCACTGGACTTCGGCCGGAACCACCAGTGATAAACAATTGAAACCATGGCTCGATCCTACCAGCGCCTCGTCGGGAACCCTCGATGGCCGGGGTGTGTGTACCGCCTCACTCGATGACATAGGATACATCAGGGCCAATATCAATGTTTTTCCAAGTCCTGCCACAGATGTTCTCAGCCTCGATTTTTCAGCCTACCATGTCGATCAAACCAACATTGTGATTACCGACATTCTTGGAAAACAGGTGTTGCCAACCATTGAAGGCTCATTCGACGACGTGTTTCAAATTGATGTCAGATCGCTTGATCCCGGTGTGTATTATATCTCAATCAGTACAACAAAGGGAATTGTTACGGAATCATTTATGGTTGAGTAATACCGACGAGAATGAAATTGTATCCCAAATAATTCTGTCGGTATTTATAAAATGAAATACATCATTTTCTTTTGGACTAGCATGTATTTCAAATTTGTATAAACAGAATATTTCAAACATGAAGTGTTTTCGTGTTTAATGAAAAAAGCCGGTTCATACCGGCTTTTTTCATAGAGTGTATTATTGGGTTATAGCACCGACGTAACGGCAGCCATGGCCTTTTCGTAATCGGGTTCTGTGGCAACCTCTTTCACATATTCCACATACACCACTTCGCCTTTGGCATCAACCACAACCACACCGCGGGCAAGCAGTCCCAGCTCTTCAATCATAAAGCCATAGTTGTTGGCAAATTCATGCGATTTGTAATCGCTCAGCGTGATGGCTTTTTCAATGCCTTCGGCTCCGCAAAAACGCTTCAACGCAAAAGGAAGATCCATCGAAACGGTCAACACAACAACGTTTTCGTGCTTGGTTGCTTCCACGTTAAATTTACGGGTCTGTGCCGCGCATACGCCTGTATCAACCGATGGCATGACCGAGATCACACGCACTTTTCCGTCAAAATCGCTCAGCTTTACCGGCTTCAGACTGTTGTCAATAAGGGTAACATCAGGGGCTTTGGTTCCCGTTTGAATCATATCTCCAAGAATGGTCATCGGATTGCCTCCGAATGTAATGATGCTTTCGTTTCTTTTCATAGGTTTGATTTTTTATGCTTTTCTTTGTCAATAATTGTTCCCGCCATTGTTTAATTTAGAAATTGTGTCATAATGGCATTGCAGTCTTTGTCGGAAATTGTGGAAAAACTCCGGAAAAGCGGACAGCTTATTGAAATAAAGCGGTCTGTAAATACCGAATTAGAGGTGTCAGAAATAGCTGACAGAATGGCCAATGCGGAAGACAACGCAAAAGCGCTGCTGTTTAGTGAAAATGGGACAAAGTTTCCATTGCTGATGAACATGTTTGCCACAGAAAAAATCACCTCTGAATTGTTGAATTTTGAAGGAGATGCAGGCTTTTTTAGCCGGATGCAAAAGATTTTGTCGCTGGCAGAGCGTCCGCCAAGGCTGAACATGGATTCACTGAAGGTGCTGGGATCGTTGCGCAAAATGAAGCCCCGTGTTCAAAGCCGAAAAGGAAAATGTCAGCAGGTGATTATCCGGAATCCGGATCTGAACATGCTTCCGGTGATTAAGTGCTGGCCCTTCGATGGAGGCCGATTCATCACCCTGCCGCTGGTTCACACCATGCATCCCGACAGCCGTCAGCAGAACACAGGCATGTACCGCATGCAGATTTTCGATGAAGCAAGCACCGGTATGCACTGGCACCGTCACAAAGGTGGTGCAGCCCATTTCGAAGTCTGGAAAAAGCACGGAGGGAAAATGCCGGTAACGGTTACGCTGGGTGGCGATCCTGTGCTGACCTATGCTGCTACGGCTCCTTTGCCCGAGGGCATCAGCGAGTATATGCTTGCAGGTTTTATGAAAAACAGCCGGGTGAAACTGGTGAAAAGCATCACCAACGATATCATGATTCCCGATTGCAGCGATGTGGTCATTGAAGGATACATTGACACCGCCGAATCATTGCGCACGGAAGGCCCTTTTGGTGATCACACAGGCTATTATTCGCTGCCTGATGCCTATCCGGTTTTTCATGTGACCTGCATCACGCACAGGAGAAACGCGGTGTACCCTGCCACGCTGGTCGGTGTGCCGCCCAAAGAGGACCGTTTTTTAGGCGACGCCACAACGAAGGTGTTCATGCCTCTGATTCAAAAAACGCTGGTTCCCGAATTGCTCGACATGTATTTGCCGGCCGAAGGTGGTTTTCATAATCTGGCATTGGTAAAAATTAAAAAAGCGTTTCCGGCACAGGCGGTCAAAACCATGCATGCATTATGGGGTGCCGGTCAGATGATGTTTACCAAAATTATTGTTGTTTGCAGCGAGGAAACCGATATCCGCCAGCCAAGACAGGTGCTGGCCGCTTTGGCGGGTCAGTTCAGTCCGGTACACGATCTGCATCTCTCAGCGGGACCCTACGATGTGCTTGATCATGCAGCGCAATCGTTTTCGCATGGGGGAAAAGCGGGGTTTGACCTGACAAAGAAACTTCAGGAAGAGAAGCGGCCCGAAACAGCCAGTTTTAATCCTTCGGCATACGGCATACATAAAAGCATCGGAAATTTTATTCACATCATTTTCTCCGATTATGGTGTGGCTCAAAGCAGTAATTTGTTCTTACAACTCACCGAAAATAATACGCAAAAAGCCAGCGGCATTTTTGTGATCGCCGATGAAAACCTGCGCGAAATGCCCGAAAACCTGTTGTTGTGGCATGTGCTTTCAACCATTGATCCGGCGCGTGATTTTTCGCTGATCCGCAGTCAGCCTGCCGAAGGAGTGCTGGTGATTAATGCCTGCTCGTCAGGTAAAAAGGCTGTGCCCGGAGGCCAATGGCCCGCTGTAACGGTGATGAGCGAAGACATTAGAAAACATGTAGATGAACATTGGGATGAGTATGGCTGCGGCGATTTTATCCCAAGCCCTTCGCTGCAGCAGCTGCCCTTGCAGGGACGAAGTTATTTGAAATAGCGGGTGGCCTGCGTTGGTGGTATCGTTCTTCCTTCGATGTTGAAAATTCGGAACTGTTTTTCCTTTGTGTCCTTCTGCAAGTCCTGACCGGCAGCGTCAGGAGGTGCGATCCTTTGAGTACTTCAAGAAACCCGAAGACAAACATCTGCCATCCCCGGGTTTTTGTCACGAAATTTGCAGCTCCTGCCTCGCCGGCAAATTTGCGCGCCAAAAAACTCATTATTTGCGTCCGCTCCGCTGCCTATTTTTTAATCAAATTTGCAAGCACGAAATTACGAAAAATAGGCGAGAAAACCTACATATCGCACACAAATATTTCCGCGATATTTGGATAAAACACCCCAACAAAAAAACAGCTCTCTCAAGTGGCTTTTTGGATTATTAAAAAAGCTTTAAATGAATTGTATGGATAGGGAAGTGGAGTTACCTGATTATCTGAATCATTCATCAATAGTTCGAGCGTGACATTCTTTTTTGAGCGACAATGCTATCTGCCTTTTCAACTGTCATTGTGCAAACATTTTTCTTGTACCAATTTGTCAAGAATTCAATATCGTCATTAAAATCAACTTTGCTTATATAACATGGCGGTTCCCCTGATTTATATTTAAATCTATAATCGGTAAGATCACTCAAGTACTCCGTTGTCTCGTAAAAATGCAACCAAACACTATCTGAAAAACACGCTCCTGATGTTGAAGATTTTATTTCGTAATCAATTATTTCATTTAATTTTGAATAATAGAAATTCTTAAATTCAATATTTTCTTCACAGTTTTTACAGGCTGAAAAGGTGAAGAGAAGAACTATTAAAAACACGCAATAATTCTTCATTTAATGTTTGTTTGGTTTTGGTTGAGTCACTTTGATAATTGAATAATTGACGTCGATTTCGCAGTTTGTTACACTTCCGTTTTTCTCTTTAAACTGTTCAATAAACACCCTTGGTGCTTTTGTTATTATCCTTTCCTGCCTTACATTACCATTTACTCTATCTTCTGCTTTTATCGCTATTTGATGATTAATATTATAATTAGCCATTGACCCTTTGGGTATGCCATCTTTTGCCTTATGGTATTGTTCTACAAGTTCATGGGTTAATTTCCCTGCCCTTGTTGCACCAACACTTTCGTAGTTTTTCCCAGATGGGTTAAATTGAATTATATAGGCAATATCAATTGCATTTTTTCCATAGTCGCCAATTCTTACATCTCCACTGCCAAAAACCACATCAATTTTTGCTCTGGTACTGTGATCGTTAACCATTACTGCTAATTCATTGTAAAAAGCCAACGCACTTTCAGACATTTTAGAAAAATCTCCTCCTCCCTTGGTTGGTCTAATATTAAGAACTGCAGTTCCGTTTTGCCCTGACGCTAAAATGGCTTCAAACTGGCCATCTAATGCTTGATCAATTACACATTTTGCATATACTGCACTTTGGTCCCCATTTTCACCATTAAAAAATGTGGGTTCAATATCCCTCCCATACGGATCAACCAAAATCACCGGATTCCCAGCGCAATACATATATGCACTCATGCTCGGATATTTATCACTCATCGGATCCATGCTGACGCACTGGTCAGCACTTTCAGCACTCAGCCAAACCGAAAGATCAGAATCATTGCTGACGAAACTGCGTTTGTCAGCATCTGAGAAATACCTCGCACCGAAATAACTATACTGTGTTTCATCATCTTTTTCTTTGGCGGAGAAGGTGTAGCGCGAATTGAAAGTAGTGGTGGCTCGTTGGTCAACGAAAGTCTCGCCCTGTCTTGCTGCTTGTTGCCAGCATGCATGCTTGTACCGCGGTGAATTAACACAAAAGAAAGTTAAACGCGACTTGCAATCCTCTTCAATATGTTTTTTGTACCTTTCCACTCTGCTAATTTATGAAGTTTTGAGGAATGAACCAAATATAAAACGCCAAGCATTTTTGCCTGGCGTTCTTTCTATAAAGGTTTTGGGTTGGATGGTGCAGGGCATCATAGTGTGAGGAAAAATTAATTAATCTTCTTGAATTCTAAATTTTAAGTGATATTTTCTATTCACCTGTGTGTCACAGGGGAGAATTTTTGTAATAATCATCTTGTTGTCGTTAAGATAGAATGCTACATCTCCCTGATTGCAATTTCTTAAAATAATACTAGTGTCAATATTACAATGTGTTTTTGGATGCGTTCTAAAGAGTGTGTCAAATTGAATGGCATATACAATCGGAGAATGTGAACCATGTTGAACAAAGCTAGTGATTTTATAAAGAGTATAGCATGTATCTCTCATAGTAAACATTTCATCCGTTGATGGATCAAAAGGATCCATTTCCTCCGCAATTCCAGTTGTGTACTGACTCATAATCCAATCTCCTGCGTGAACTATATAAACGAAATCACGATACATTTTCCCTTGTACAACACTTTTCTGTTGGCAAGTGGTAAAAATTAGTATTATGACAATGAATAGAACTGAGTGTGTTTTTTTCATAGTATATTAGTTTAATTCAATACTAATTATCTTTCTGTTCTGCTGTTTCACCAAATACTGCCTTAGAATAATTGCCCCCTCGCTGTTTCGACTACTTGTGGGAACAATAATTTGTAAAGGCACTACATCTCTTTCATCATCCTTCTTAAATATAACATCAATAGTTCTTGAATCATGTCCATTTTCTCCGTTGCTTTCATTCCAAATACTAGCCATAACCTTTCTTTGGCCGCCAATACTCTTTTCAAGGTTTTTCTTCTCCTTAGTACCAAACACTGCTTCAGTGAAAAGAAGTTTAAATAATACAGGATCCTCATTATTTGCAAGCGTTAACCCATTTATGTCAAAAGTCATTTCATCAAAATTTCCCCACGCGAATTTGTCCCCATTACTCCACTTTCCATCAGTTTTGCTAAAATTATTAGAATTTACCTTAGCATTAACTTTGACATCTTTATTATTATATGTTTCTAAAAGCATTTTATCGAAAGTTGTCAATGTATTACCATTCTGTTTTACTTTCAAAGCTCCACTAAAAAAGCCTACAGAAACGGTTACGCCTGTTGTATTTGAATTTATCATGTCTCTTAAAGCAATTTTGTTTTCCCTCGACCCTCTTAAGTAGATTCTGTTTCCATCCGGATCCACCAGCTTGACGGGATTACCAGCAACATACATGTATGGGCTTAGACTTGGATACTCTTTTGCAAGCGGATCAACCGATAACCAAACACTCAAATCCGAGTCATAATATCTCGCACCGAAATATGAGTAATATGTTGAAACCCGCTTCATTACTATTGTTTTCTTATGATTACGATTTCCACTCTACGGTTTTTTTGGCGGCCTTGTTCGCTGTCGTTTCCGGCAATGGGTTTGGTGGCGCCAAAGCCCGTTGCATTGAGACGCGAGGGGTCAATGCCATTGCTGATTATATAATTTACAACGGCTTCGGCTCTTGAGCGTGACAGATTCATATTCATGGTTGAATCGCCCTGATTGTCGGTATGCCCAAGAATATCGACTTTAACTTCGGGATTGTTTTTCATGAATGTGGCCAGCTCCTGGAGCGTGGGGTACGATTCGGTAAGGAGGCTACTGCAGCCTGTTTCGAACAACACATTGTTGAGTGCGATGGGAGTGCCGGTTGGCAAAGAGTCGTAGGGCAGCATGGATGTTGCGTGATTGTTTGCTGACAATTTTTGTTTGTAGCACGGACACTGGTTGCTGTCGCTAATTTCAACCATGCTTACGTTGTCAATGTAATAAGTGCAATGACCAAATTTTGCAAATTCCATTTCTCTTTTATATATAGTATTATAGAATTTCAATTGACTATACTCTTTAAATATCCCAATTGTTAGAAATGATTCATCACCCTTAGATCGAAAAACAAATGATATTTTATTCCATTGTTTTGTATCATTCACTAAATCTGAATTTAACATTACATTGTCACCATGATAATACTCATATTTATAAGCATTCTCCCCTCTTTTGAAACAATCCTCCAAATAGAATCTTCGATTAACATTTGGTTGAGTTTTTGAGATGTCAATTCCTAAGCCATCAACAATGAATTTGCTTTTTTCTGCAAATGAAACATAAAACGAAATACAATACAAAGAATCCTCCTCCAACTTTTTTGTTAATTCTACACTTATATATTCATACCCAGTACCAAGACAAAACCCAATCATGACGTAAGAATTACCATCTTGAGGGGTTTGAATTCCAAATTCATTTGCATTGTTTTTATATGGAATCCAATTATAGGGTGAAAAAAGATCTGGTGTCCCACTGTTGGGTACAAACCAGTTATGTAACGGCGTTATTCTTCCTGTATAAAACAGTCTTTTATCATGGTGTTCAAAAGAGCCATTTGGCACTAGATTCTGACCACTAGCAATTGTTACGAATATGAAAACTGAAATGAATTTAATTAACCTGGATGCGCATCTGACCATAAAAAAACCTCCTGATTATTTGCCGAATCATATTAGGAATGTAATTTGATTGCCAGACTCTATACCGAATCCACACGGTATGCGAAGTGCCGCCAACAGAATTATTGCTGTATGCTCTAAAAGTGTTTGTGCGACTAAACACTGGATTGACCATAGCCGAATTAATCAACTCTACTAAAACAGGTATAATAATTCCATTATTTGGCCCTAATAAAGCGCTTGATGGTCCTAACATGAAGTTTGCATTTAACCACGCTAAAGCATTTAGCATTCCGAAAATTGCCCCGTCATTATTGTAATTATAAGCACCAGAAAAGTCAGGATTTAGATGCCCTGCTCCATAATTGATTGGTATCCCATTGCCAGAAAGTAAAGCAAATACGTTCCATTGATCATTTGAAACTACACTTAACCGAGTGTTTCTCAATCGATAATCGTCAGGGTTGTATTGTGGCCCCGAAAAGCGATGAGAAGTCCAGTTGCCGTTTTGGCTCGTTTGAGGCACTTGAGTCCATGGCGATGTGACAAAGCGACCGGAGCGCACTTTATGAGCAGAATTATCTCCAGTCACTGAATTATAGATGTCTGTTGCACGATACCCAACACCAGAGCCATATTTTTGGCCATTTCTGTTTCGGTTGGTTGGTGGGGAGTTTTGCCTTTTAACTTTTCGGCCGTGTTTAATGTGAACCTTATCGCCGCCACCCGGAAAGTTTCCATCGGGGTCGGTGAGCATAACAGGATTGCCGAAAACGTAATTATATGGTGACCAATTTGATGCAAGAGCTGTATAATTATCCACCGATAGCCAAACTGAAAGATCAGCATCATAGTACCTCGCACCGAAATACGAATATCCCGTCTCATCATCCTTCTCCTTAGCCGAAAACTTGTATC
>CAZLHV010000012.1:6797-32861 GCA_964559205.1 uncultured Bacteroidaceae bacterium | reverse complement strand
TTCATAATTCATGATATTAGTGATTCTTCTCCACTATGCCACTGAGCAATCAATCGCAATTAACTTTGCACGTAAGTATCCTTTCCTCAAATAACAAATGGGATAATCCATGCAAATATAACACAGGTGAGTATTTGTTTCCGAAATATGCGAAAAAATCGTAGTTTTGAACTTCACTACACTGTTCCTCTGTTGAATCGAAAATCCTTGGCCAATGAAAAAAATGATACTCATTTTAAGCCTTGTGGCAATAAATTTTTCATGTCAAACCTGGCCACTGGGAAAAACAAATCCCGAGAAAATCACCTTCCAGAACGCAGACTATGCAAAAGAAACTCAGCCCATGTCACTCTGGCTGAAAAGTTTTACCCCTGAAAAAACCATCATCATCGGACCCGACCGGGAATACAAATCGTTGTTCGATTTTTTCGAGAAAAACAGAGGTGTTTCAAATGTGTACATTTTGGTAGAGGAAGGATCGTACGAAGCCGATGGCAGCATCTGGATCGATGGTAACAACATTGTTGTTGAAGGGGTTGGCAAAGTGCATTTGTACAGCAACCAGCTTTATAGCAGTGTGATGGAATTGGGAGGAAGCAATATATTAATCAAGAATTTCCACCTGATGCACAAAATGCCTGGTGGATCAGAAGACCAAAATTGCTCTGGCAGAGTCATCTTGTTCGACAATGCTCACAATTGCATTATTGATCATTGCGATTTGAACGGCTGCGGTCTTGCCGGTTTGCACGACAATGTGGGCAATTCCGACATTTTGATCCGAAACTGCTATATCCACAACAACTCACTTGGGGCCTATACCGATATCGATGGCGGTGTGTGGCAGGAAGCCATTGATGATCATCCGGTTTTCAAGTTCGAAAACAACCGCATCGAAAATAATGGACCGGGAAGAAAGCCTGAATAGTTGAATTTAACCTGAAATAAATATTCAATTTTTTCCACAAACCAAAAGTTAATACAAATGATCACAAAAAAGCCAGACGCAGTATTAAACGGCGCCTGGCTTGATTATA
Organism: uncultured Bacteroidaceae bacterium; assembly: GCA_964559205.1. GTDB lineage: Bacteria > Bacteroidota > Bacteroidia > Bacteroidales > DTU049 > GWF2-43-63. Next base: position 31,824 of record CAZLHV010000012.1, on the reverse strand, counting down.
AACGGGTTTTATTTCTCGCGCGAGCAATTGCTCAGACTCACCCATGTATCCTGATACATCGGATTGCTAAAATCAACACTGGCTTTTTCGCCACTGATTTCTTTGATTTTGGCTTTCACTTTTTCGCCCGAGCTGGTAAGCACATACACGGTTTCGCCTACCTTAAAATCGCTACCCGATGAGCTGCTTCCACTATTGATAAGCTTTCCTGTGTGTCCTGGTTTGACAAACTGTGCATCCATCCAGTATCCGTTGCCACTGTTGTCACCACTGAGTTTAACATAGTATTTGTTCGATGCAGCATCGACCTGATCAACCACACCGTTAAACTCTCCATTCGAAAAAACGCCTGTAACCTGATCGCCAACTTTATACGAAGCCTTCGTTTCCGATTTCATTTCAGGCTGTTGTCCGCAGTTTTGCGTCATATTACGCAATTGATCCTGTTCGCTTTGCGGTGCCGGATAAAAATCAATGGTGATAAGTTTCCATGTGCCATTTTCTTCAACACCCTGCATGCGAAGCATTCGGTTATTGGCTTTGTCGAAAAACTGTATCATATTGCTTTGCTGATGCTTTATGGCAGGATAGGCACAAAAACAAGCCTTGTAGGCCTCATGATTGTTAATGATTTTATCAATCCACTGTTGATTGTAGTCAGTCACAACGACCGTGCTGTTTTCAACAAAACAGTTGACCGATAATACTTTATAAATGTATGCCTTCACTTCCTGTGTGGGTTTGCTGAGAATAATGTCGTGAATGAAATAAAACAGCTTCTCACCGCTATCGAACACGGGAACATTGCCAACGTCGGGCAGGGAGGCCAATTCTGATTTTACCTTATTCTCGGCATCAAGCTGCGACAGCGAAGGAATGGCCCGCAATTCTTCTGCCGTATATGTGATGATTTCGCCTTCGTTTTTGTCTTCGTCTTCACGGGTGCTTATAAAGCTTTTCCACGGGCCTTTAAAAGAATCGGAATACAAACGTACCCTGTAGGTGTGTTTCGCCTTTCTAACCTGCGTATAATTGATTTTTTCAGCATAGGTTACATTCACCAGAAAGGATACCGAAGTGAGTTGATGCCAAAGGTATTCAGGATCAGCAGGAAAGGTAATGGGCGAAATTTCACCAACAATATCGGTATAATGCGCATTTTCAACAAATGCCTCAATATTGGAATTCAACAACTTTAGAATTTCGCCCTGATCGGGATCAGGTACACCAAGATACCAGACATCACCCACCAAATACTGATCGAACACAAAAGCACTTCCATTGTTGATGTACTGAATGCCTCCTGAATACACCTGAGTAATGCCCTCATATTCGGTGGGTTTGTGTGAGCGATACGAGTGACGGTAATAACTATAATATTCATTATAACCGTCGCCGTTCTGATCATCAATGACCTTTGTAATAATGCCCTGTCCAAACAATTCCACCTTGGTGGCGCTCGGATTATCGGCTTTTATTTTAGCAACGAGCTGTGCATCGTTTGGCTGCGCTTTGACAATAATTCCAAAAAGAAATATTGGCAATAAGAAAAAAATGGATTTCATGGTGTTTCTTTTTTTTTGAGTTGTGCCAAAAGTATCAAATAGGGTGCTGAAACAAATTGCAGAAACACAATCAGGCTATGCAAAAACACAATGACATTGTTAAGCCTTGATATTCAGCTTGTTGTGATTGTATAAATTCGTAAATCATAACAATAAACCATCCAGTCCTTCATGAAACGGACCAGAATCATTCAGGGTCTCCGACCCAAGAAGCAACTTTATTGAAAATCAGAAATTACTCCGCCAGCGCTTTCACTGCCGGTAGCTCTTTTCCTTCGAGATATTCAAGCATAGCACCGCCACCGGTACTGACATAGCTGATCTGGTCGGTAAGATTATATCGGTTAATCGCCGCTACCGAGTCGCCACCGCCAATGAGCGAAAATGCGCCGCGAATGGTGGCTGAAGCGGTCGAAATGGCCATGGATTTGGTGCCCTGTTTAAACTTTTCGAACTCAAAAACGCCTAATGGACCATTCCACAAGATGGTTTCGCTGTGGTTGATAATTTCGGCAAAACGTTTTATGGTTTTCTGTCCAATATCGAGTCCCATCCATCCATCGGGGATGCTGTCGGCTTCGCTCCATCGGGTTTGTGCCTCGTTGCTGAACCCATCGGCAATCACTGCATCGGTTGGCAAATACAGGTTTACCCCTTTTCGCATCATTTCGGCGGCAATATCGCGGGCCACATCAAGTTTATCATCTTCAATAAGCGAATCGCCCACGTTTCCTCCAAGCGCCTTGACAAAAGTAAAGGCCATTCCACCGCCAATCAGCATGTTATCCACACGATTGATCAGGTTCCGGATGACGTCAATCTTCGATGAAACTTTGGCACCACCAATAATGGCCGTGAAAGGACGCTTGTCGGTCGATAACACTTTATCGAGATTGTAAATCTCGTTTTCAAGCAACAACCCGCTATATTTCGCATTTGGGAAAAAGCGGGCAATGGTGGCTGTGCTGCAATGCTCGCGGTGTGCCGTGCCAAAGGCATCGTTGACATACACATCGGCCAATTCCGACAATCGGCGGGCAAATTCTTCGTCACCAGTTTCTTCTTCCTTATAATAACGCAGATTCTCAAGCAAGGCAATCTCACCCGGCTTGAGCTTATGAATCACTTCTTTCGTTCTGGGGCCAAACAACTCACGGTCAAAAACCACATTCTTGTTCAGTACTTTCGACAGATGAATCGCTATGGGCATCAGCGAAAAATTGGGCTCATGCCCTTTAGGACGACCCAAATGCGCCATCAGAATGACGATTCCGCCCTGATTGAGGATTTTCAGAATGGTAGGCAATGACTCCCTGATGCGGGTATCATCCACAATTTCCTGATTCTGATTGAGGGGTACGTTGTAATCCACACGGATTAACACCCTTTTCCCGCTGAAATCGACATTGTCGATGCTTTTAATGGCCATTTTCGGATCGGTTTACGGGCTTCAAAGATAGAAATTATTAATTCATGAACCTTGTATCATGAAAAGGTTTTTTCATTATTATTGTTTTATCGCTCTTTTTGGTGGCAATTCAAAGCAAAATCAGCAATTGCATATGTTTGCCAAATTTTTTCACTGGTTCAATAATGAAACAACGCTCTCTTTCATTTTACCCTTTTAACCAATTCAACCTGCCGAAAAAAATGATAAATTCTTCTTCAGGAAGAAATGTTAAAAACTGAATTGAAAAAGCACTTATGTCGTTTGTCATTTATTTATGTTAATACGATTTTGCTTGTATTGTTTAATTATATTTTATACAAATACATGCTTAATGTATGTGTAAATTTCATAAATTCGTGTGTTTATGCGCCTTTCAGAGGTCGATTTCAGAAATCAATTGTAACACTCGATTTGATTGCAGGAAGTACAAAACCTCAAAAAAATAAAAATCATGCGTTAAAAGGGCTGAAATGCAATTTGCATGTTTTTGCACATACTTACTCAATTAACAAAACACTTATAATCAACAAATTACATTATTTTCGCAAAAAACCAATCAATACCGCAATGTCGGCTGGTGAAACACCGGGTATTGCGGCAGCCCTGGCAAGATTGTCGGGACGAATTTTTTGCAGTTTCTCCCGGGCCTCGTACGAAAGATTTGTGATTGAAAAATAATCGAGTCCGATAGGAAGCTTAATTTTTTCAAACTGATTGAGCCGCGACGCAAATTCTTTTTCACGCGAAATATAACTTTGATACTTCACTTCTATTTCGAGGGTGTCGTTCCACGTGGAATCTGCGGCATCGAAAACCGAAGTGTCGAACAAGCCACTATGAATTAAACTGCCAAGCGACAACTCAGGGCGTAGAAGTAACTGGCCGGCCTTCTGCCGCTGGGTAAGCAATGCACTTTGATTCTCACTAAGGTAGTCATTGGCTTCAGCCGGCTCGATACCGGTAGCAGAAAGCCATTGCTGCGCCTGAGCGATGTATTGCTGCTTCAACACAACGGCATCCATTCTTGACTTGTCGGCAAGGCCCATTTCGTAGCTTAACGCCGTAAGCCGAAGATCTGCATTATCCTGACGCAACAGCAATCGATGTTCGGCTCTCGATGTAAACATGCGGTAAGGCTCATCAACTCCTTTGGTGATCAGGTCGTCGATCAGCACACCAATATAGGCTTCGTGCCTTCGCAAAACAAACGAGGGCCGGTTGTTCAGCAACAAATGTGCATTGATTCCGGCCATGAGACCCTGCGCTGCCGCTTCTTCATACCCCGTGGTACCATTGACCTGGCCCGCAAAAAACAAGTGACTGATGTTTTTTGACATCAATGTGGCATCGAGCTGCAATGGAGAAAAATAATCGTATTCGATGGCGTATCCCGGCTGCAGAATAACGGCGCTTTCGAATCCTTTAATTTTCTTTAGCGCGGCGTACTGTACTTCGAGTGGTAACGATGAACTGAATCCGTTCAGGTAATATTCATATGTATCCCAACCTTCGGGTTCTACAAAAAGCTGATGCGAAGTTTTATCGGCAAAGCGTACCAGCTTATCCTCAACCGAAGGACAATACCGTGGACCTACGCCACTGATGTCGCCACCAAAAAGGGGTGAAAACTGAAACCCTTTACGCAATTCATCATGCACTTCCTCGCTGGTGTAGGCAATATGACAACTTCTTTGCCGTGTCAGGGGTGGTGTTTGGGTGAACGAAAACCGTTCGGGCTGTTCATCACCGGGTTGTTCGCCCAGTTTCGAAAAATCGATGGTTCGGCCATCAATGCGCACAGGAGTACCTGTTTTCAGCTTTGCCGATTCAATGCCAAGTTCGTTCAGCTTTGGAGTGAGTCCTTCAGCAGGCATTTCTCCAATGCGGCCACCTCGCACAACCGTTTTACCTATATATATACGTCCACTCAAAAAAGTTCCTGCGGTAACGATAACGGCTTTTGCAGAAAAGGTAATGCCGAGTCTCGTTTTAATACCGCAAACCTTATCGTTTTCGACACAAACGTCCACCACTTCATCGCGCCAGAGAAAAAGATTAGGCGTTTGCTCTACAATCCTCCGCCATTCGATGCTGAAAAGGGTTCGGTCATTTTGCGATCTCGGACTCCACATGGCTGGGCCTTTCGAACGGTTAAGCATGCGGAACTGAATCATGGAGCGATCGGCTACAATGCCTGTTTGGCCACCAAGCGCATCAATTTCGCGTACTATCTGTCCTTTTGCAATGCCACCAATGGAAGGGTTGCACGACATGCGGGCAAGAGCCGTCAGATCCTGCGAAACCAACAAAACCTTCGAACCAAGCCGGGCTGCAGCTACAGCTGCTTCGCAACCGGCATGACCTGCGCCTGCCACAATAATATCGTAATCTGGAAAAAGGCTCATTGTTTCACGTGAAACTTTTGTACAAAAGTACGTATTGATCTTCAATCCGGCGCATTTCTTCGCGTTCTGCGGTTGTGGCGTCATCGTAACCGGCCAAATGCAGCAAACCGTGAATGCAATAGCGGGCCAATTCTTCTTCGGCCGAAATCATCAGCTGGAGGGCATTGTCTTCGGCCCGGTCGGTGCTGACAAAGATCTCGCCGCTGATGACAGGTGGTTCGGAATATGGAAACGTAATCACATCGGTGTAGGTGTCATGCTGAAGATGCTTCATGTTCATTACGTAAAGCTCTTCATCAGAAATAAAATGAATGGCTATTCGCTGCGGCGTTAATGAAAAATCGTCGCAAAGTTGTGCCAGAGCACGATTCAAAGCGACGAAATCAATATGAATACGATGTTCAGATTTATTAAACCATTCAATGATTCTGCGATTCATCGTGCGGGGTCTTTTTGAGCTCGACCGGCTGTTGCGAAAAAGCATTCATGCGATTTCTGGTAATATCCTGTTGCACAGAAGCCACATTAAAATGAATGGAAATAGTTCGTCCATTATTTTGAAATTCAACTTTATCGCTCACTGACTCTATCAGGAGTAGGCCCCTTTGGCTTGCACTATCGTTCTTTTTTTGCTGATAATACCAATAGTCGAATCCCTCACCTTCATCGGTAACGTTGAATATCATTTCTTTTCCGGTAAATTCAAAATGAATGGTGATGGATTTGTTGGGGTTCTGCTTATTCCCATGAATCAAAGCGTTGTTGAAAGCTTCGGTTAAAGCCACCATCATGTTGGCAAAATATGAATCGTTTAAATAAAAGCGATCAGCAAGTGCTTCAATCAGGTTTTCAACCTTAATTTGTTCCGTTGCACGACTGGACAACAACAGGGTATCTGTGTTACCTTTCATTCTACTTTAGTTTATACAAATAATCATTCACCTTCTGTTTATAGTAAGGATTCAGATTGGGTGGGACTGTTTTGAGAATTTCCGAACTGTTCCTTTTCAGACTGTTATACTTGAAAAAGGTCATAGGGTTACCATTGTTGAAAACTTTAGCCTCTTCGCTTTGTCTTTTAGGATCTTTTTCACGTTCCAGCTCTGCTTTTTCTGATTCCAGCAAGCGGGTCTCAATTTGTTTCTGACGATTCAGTGTTTCTTGTGTAAGTCGTTTGTTCACAAGGTCTTCTTCGGTTTTCTCCATGTCATTAATCACCTTGTTTAACTGTTGCCCCTGCCCTGCCCCTTCGCTGTTTAGTTGCTGCTGATATTCCTGCATGGCTTTACGAATGGCTTCTTGTTGCGCAGCCATTTTGGCCAGTTGCTCGCTAAAGCCCGGTTGACCCTGGCCAGGTTCCTTTCCGCTTTCCATTTGCTTTTTAAGGCCTTCCATTTGCTGATTGAGCTGCTCTTGAAGCTGGCGGAGTGTTTTTGCGCTGGGCTTACTTCCTTTTCCAGGTTTTCCTCCGGGATTGTTGCCGGGGTTTTTGCATTGCGAATTGCCATTTTGCTGACTCTGCTGTTGCTGATTGGCCTGATCTTGCATTTGCCGCAAAACCTCCGAAAGTAACACGGCAAGGTTATTCATTCCCATCATAATGCTTTGCTGTTCTTTTGTAGCCTGAGCAACACTCCGATTCGACAAATGTTCCATGGTAAGACCCCGGCTTCGATTAATTTTAAGCAATTCATCAGAAATATATGAGTCGATCATGGGATTTCTTTTGCCCAATGCGGTAAGCGAATCATCGATAATGGCAAGGCCTTCGTCAAGCCGTTTTTGCTTTCGCATGTTTTCAAAGTATTGTGGGTCAGCCACTCGGGTTTTGCTAACCAGCCTCATAAGATCCTCTTGCTTAAAGCTCAGTGTAATAAGGTTTTCGAGAATTTCCCTGAGCAGATTCATGTCCTCAACCTGTTGTTCCATCTCCATCTCCTGCATCATGTTTTCAAGCTGCTTTGCCAGATCCTTCATTTTTTGACCCGCTTCTTTTTGCGATTTTGAAGCTTTGTTTTCCTTTCCGCTATTGAGTTGATTAAGACTTTCGTTTAATGTGCTGTCAATTTCATTCAGCATTTCGTTAAGCGAATCAAGCTGAAAAGGCTCTTCCAATTCATTGTTTTTAGACATCAAAGAATCTGCAAGCTTTTGTAATTCAGTAAATTGCGAGTTCAGGAGCTCTTGTTCTTTCTTACGCTGATCAAGCGGATTGCTGCTTTTTGAAAGGTCATCAGCCTGCTCACCTTTTTCATTCAAATCCTTTGCAAGTTGATTTATCTTTTCTTCAACCTCGGTGCGTTTTAGCAATTCCAACGTTTGATCCATGCTTCGCAGAATTTCCTCGTTCATTTCGTTAAGCTTCTCAAGATCATTGTTCAAATTGCTATTATTCTTTTCCATCATTTTTTGCAGTTTTTCAAGCAAATCTCTGAACTCGTCGTCCATAATCTGGTTCATAAGTTCGTCAATCATTCTTTGCTTTTCAAATATCTGCTCATTAAAATCGCTCATTTGTTCGCCCAGTCGAATACGTTCCGAATTTTGCTGATTAATCTGATTTAAATTCTCCTCTAATTGTTTCTCTCTGTCAAGCAATTCCTTTAGCTTCTCCTGTTCTTCCCAGGACAGTTTCTTCTTTCCGGCAATTTTGTTCATGAAGTCATCAAGCTCTTTCTGAATGCTTTTTGTCTCCTCCATAAGCTCTTCCATGCTTCCCGAAACAGCCGTCGATTGTGCGTTATACATTTCTCTAAGCTCCTCTTCACTAGGCATTCTGAAAGTAAAAATCTGGCTTTTTGAGGATTTCGGTCCTCCATAAATATCGTTATCAAACACCGTAAAGTAATATTCAATTTTATCGCCTGCTTTAAGCTGAAACGTCGAGAAATCAAAAGCATTATAAAATTCCTGCAAACTGTACTCTGTTGAGACCGGAATGTTGAATGATGAGTCAATGCTTACATTGTCGGATATATATCGAAAACTGAACTGCAATCGACTAATGCCGTAATCATCCGAAATGCGACCAGAAAAGTACCTCAGCATGAACATTGTTGAATCTATTTCCTCTCTCACAGAAATAACCGGATACTCATCGGGAACAACCTGGAACATAAACTCCAGACTATCAGCCGCTTTCACCTCCTTTCTGCTTGAGACAGCATAGAGCAACAACTGACGATCAAGAACTCGGTCAAACTCAAAATATCGCTCTCCTTTTCGAACCAACAGGCTATTTTCCCCATCAGAAACACTTAAAACGTCTGCATCTCTGGTCAACACAAAGAATCGTGCATATGTTCCACGTGGAACACTCATAGAGTTGACATTATTAACAACTTCACTTTGCTTGCCTGTATAAGACGGGTAACTTAAATGAATCGAATAACTAACAATAGACGGCATTTTGAAGACTTTCACGAGATGAGGAGAAGAATAGTATTCATCAGCAAAAAACCGAAAACTCAAATTCTTTTGCAACGAACTGGCCACATAGCGAAACGTGTTATTTCCTTCAGGAAGCATTTTCAATCTACGCACCCCGTCATCAAGAAAAACCTCCTCCGGTATTTCTTCTCCAATTAATTTCACTACAATTTCAACATCAGAATTTTGGGGAACTTCGTCAGAGAGCCTTAAAACCTCAAATCGAAAAGGAGCTGGCTTTTCAAACTCAGTATTATATCTTGATATACGCCCAAGAGGGTCTAAGAGCAGCGAGGGTGAAGTAAATCCCATCACTAACATGGCCAAAAGTGGAATTGCAAGCAGTGGAATTCGACGAATCGTTTTTCTTCGATCCAACGCATCGAAAAAACGAACGAACCGAATTTCTTTTGTCTTCTGCTCAATACTTGCCTTTATTAAGTCAATGCTTGCCGAGGAACTATTTTCTTTGCTCAGCTCAAGTACATTTAATATCCTGTCGTTGATTTCAGGAAAATGCCGGCCAATAATCAGTGCGAAATCACGATGCGACAATTGCTGTCTAAATCCGGCCAGCCTTAATAACGGCTGAGCAAGAAAAACCGAAAACAGCGAGACATTGAGAAATACAAATCCCCAAAACAAAAAAACCCGAATACCCTTTTCGAACCAAAAAGCATACTCTGCAATTGAAAATGAAAGAACCACAATAAAACACGCCAAAATAAACAATGCCAGCCGCTGTAAAAAGGCATTAAAATAATAACGAGTGGCAAAGCGCTTCAGTTCATTTTCAAGCCAATTCATTGTTTCCATAGCAATCAATTTACCAATCGGCGGCCCACATGAATGCTGTCGGCAACAAAACCTCCAGTTACAACAATTACATCATCAGAAACATCAGGATTTAGCAAATTCTCTTCCGCGAAATATGAACCCTTAAAGGAAGCAATGGAATCGTATCGAGTACAAATTAGACGAACAAAATATTTTGAACATTCAACCCGGTCAGTAAATACAGAATTCTCGGCCATTTTCAGAAATGAATTAATTCTCACTCTCATGATTCCTAAAGGGCTTTTGGGGGTTATTTCAGGCAATTCCTCAACAAAGAGTAATGTATCGCCCTTTTTCCACACATGACCAGACTGCCTTAAATCGAAATCAACTCTGTAGTCAACTTCTCTTCCGGCCATGAAAAGTTGAAAAATCCATCCTTCGTCTGCTCCCGATATTTGTTCGAAGCAAACCGAATCACCCTTTGAAACACCCTCATAAAACAACCTTCCGGTTGAATCGCTTGGCCAGAGATTAATATTCATTTCCGTTTTAACCTTCAAGGTCATATCGTTGCTGCTGAATCCCTGAAAATACTGAATAACAATCAAGCCAATCATGACCATGAATAAGCCAATCATCAACCATTTTTGCCAGGGTTTAAGCCTAATCTTTTCCATCTCACAACATTTCTTTAATGCTATCACTTAAGCGTCGAACGCCCTCAATATTCTCTTCAATAGAAGCAAACGAAAAATTAAGGCGCATCGTATTCCGGCCTGCATTGTTGCAATAAAAAACATGTCCAACGACAAAAGCCACATTTTTTTCTATGGCCTTGTGAAAGAGCAATTCGCTATCAATGCTTTCAGGTAGATAAAGGAACAAAAACAAACCACCTTCAGGCTTGGTCCATTTCACTCCGTCGGGCATAAATTTTTCAAGCGCCCCAAGCATTGCATCGCGTTTTTCGCGATACTTTTCAATGATGACCTTTAAGTTTTTATCGTAAAAATTTCGCTTGAAATACTCGGCAATAATCATTTGAATCAGCGAGGAACTACAAAGATCTGCAATTTGTTTTGCAGTGACATACTTTTCAATCCATCGTTCGTGACCAATCACCCAGCCGATTCTGAAACCCGGAGCAAGAACCTTCGAGAATGTTCCAAGCGAAATGACCATTCCTTCGGTATCCAATTGTTGAAACATGGGTTGGGGCGATCCATCGAATCGAACTTCGCGATAGGGTGTATCTTCAATAATCGGAATTTGATATTGATATGCAATCTGCAGGATTTCCCTTCTGCGGTTTTCGTCCATGGTAATGCCCGCCGGATTTTGAAAATCAGGCACAATATAAATGAATTTCATTGTCTTGCCCGAGTTAACCGTTGCCTCAATTGCCTGTTTCAGCAAGACGCTGCTCATTCCATTCTCATCAAGTTCAATTCCAATAAGGTCTGCTCCATAGGATGCAAAGGCATTGATTCCACCAAGGTATGATGGTAATCCACAAAAGACAACATCGCCCGGGTTGATAAAAATACGACCTGTTAAGTCGAGACCCTGTTGCGAAGCAGTGGTTATGATCAAATTATCTTCGGTAAGATTCAAGCCATCATTTCTGTTATACCGACCGACCAATTGGCTTCTCAGGCCCTGATCACCTTCAGTGGTTCCATATTGCAAAGCCTTCGACCCTCCACCTGCAAGGACTGCAAGAGTGCATTCCCTAATATCATCCACCGGAAAAAGATTCGGGTCAGGCAGACCACCTGCAAATGAAATTATCTCGTTTCTTTGTGTCAATTTAAGCAATTCTCTGATGACCGATTTTTTCATCTTCAAAATGCTATCCGACCAAAGGTGTTCAAAATGATGATTCATAGCCGTTGTTTTAAAGTCTGTGTAATATTGAAATTTCATCGTCATTAAGAAATCTCCATTTTCCTCGCTGAAGATTCTTTTTCGTCAAAGGGCCATACATTGTTCTGTCGAGTCGAATGACCTTATATCCGAATTGTTCAAAAATTCTTTTCACTACATGATATGCGCCGCTATGTATTTCAAGGCCAACAACATTCTTTTTTGCGGGATCGGGCCATGCAATACCATCGATTGGTACAAACTCTTCGTCAATATTTACTCCACTGGCAATACTCATCATGTCTTCGCGGGTAAGGTTCTTGTCCAAGGTAGCCTCATAAACCTTGATGATTTTATGAGATGGATGCATCAGGCGCTTGGCCATATCACCATCATTGGTAAACAAAATCAGTCCTGTTGTGTTTCGGTCAAGTCTTCCCACCGGATAAATTCTTTCACGACAAGCACCTTTGATAAGATCCATCACTGTATTTCTTCCACCCGGATCATCGGTTGTGGTAATGGTGTCTTTTGGTTTGTTGAGCAACAAATACACTTTCTTTTCTGATTTAAGCTCACGACCATCCACCACAACCTTGTCACCCGGATTTACTTTGTAACCCATAGTGGTGATCACCTCACCGTTGACTTTTACTACTCCTGTCGATATCATTACATCAGCTTCGCGCCTAGAACATATGCCGCTATTTGATATATATTTGTTCAGTCGAATCGGGCCATCTTCTTTTGTGGATTTTCTGAAGCCGGTTCGTTTTCGCGAGTCGTCCTTTTCCTGATTATACTTCCTAGGACGGTCCTCTCTACCTTTGAAAGAATCTTCATTTCGCGAATAACCAGAACCATGCTCCGGTTTTTTATAACTCTTTCTCTCAGCATCCCTGCTGTTTTCTGATTTCTTTTTTAATAAAGGTCTGTCGCTTTCTTTTCGCTCGAAGCGTTTAGGTCGTTTTTCATCATAAGGTTTATCGTTATCCGTATGAAGTGGCTTACGAAATCGCACCTTACCGCTTCCCGAATTTTCCTCAAACATGGGCTTATCAGCGTTTTCTTCTTTTCGCCAGGTTTTCGAGCGATCGACATCGTGTCGCTCACCGGACTTTCTTACACCTCTTCCCCGCCCTGCTTTCTGATCAGAATTGTTTGAGCGTACCGATGACTTTCTGTGATCAGACGAACGGGCATTATCGCGGTTTCCCTCAGATCGTTTTCTGTTGTTTTCTTTTCTTTCCATAGTCAATTATCCTTACAAACTTAAGCTTTTTTTACATACCCTGCTACCAGGGAAAAGAAAAAGCCGCTCCGATAAAAGAAGCGGCCTTAGAGAATCATTTTTACACAACCATTAAATCAGGTTAAGACGACTAAAGAGTTCCTTCCTGTATAAACCGCCAATGGGGATAACTTTCATTTTTCCTTCAATGACGAGATCGGGATATTTAATGCTGAAGATTTTATCAAGACGAACAATATATGACCGGTGAACACGGACAAAATCCTTCTCCGGAAGGATTCTCATCATTTCCTTCATGGTTGTGTGCGTGGTGTAAATATTGTCGGCAGTATTGATTACCACATAATCTTTCAGTGCTTCAACAAAATAAATGTCTTTAAAATTGACTTTATTTAACCGATAGTCAGCACGCATAAAGATGCTTTCCTTGTCATCTTTGTTTAAAGCAATTGAATGAAGCAGGTTTCTTTCCTTTTTCAGCTCCATGTCGTTCAGGTGCTTGTTGATGGCCATTTCGATGGTTGTATGAAGCTCTTTTTCTTTGAAGGGCTTAATGATGTAACCATAAGGAATCGCTGATTTTGCCTTCTCGATGGTTGATTCGTCGGCATAGGCAGTCAGGAAAACGACTGGAATATCATAACGTTCACGTATGATTTCTGCGGCCTGAATACCACTCATATCTCCTTTGAGCATAATGTCCATCAACACAATGCCTGGCATATGCTTTTCAACTTCTGCAAGCGCCTTATCCCCAGACGAAACAACGGCGGCAACCTGATATCCAAGGTTTGTCAGAATATTCTGAATATCCTTTGCTACGATTGTTTCATCTTCAACAATGACAATTTTTGTTTTGCTCATTTGAACTATTTTTAGAGTTTGACAATTAGTTGCAATTCATTTTTCCCGCAATCGCATTTTAAGTGGCCGTTAATCTGTTCGAGAAAATCGCGGATTGCCAAAAAGGATGGTCCGTTTTTTATTTCCCGGTCAAACACTTCAGCAATTTTTCGGCTGAGGTGTACAGAAAACAACAGCGTTTTCTTATTCTGCCATTTTAGGACTACAAAATTACAATTATTATCGTTTAATTGAACAGCATGTTCATGAACAAGTGTTAATATTTCGTTGAATATCAGTCCAATAGGTGTCGCCAAATTGATTTTTACTGACAATTTACGAATAGAAGTGTTGAATTTAATTTGTTTACCCCCTGATAATGAGGGGCTTTCGCGAAGATGAAGCTGGTAAATCTTTCTAAGATACCCCACCAAAGAAATATCATTGAAGTTTTTCTCATCGAGGGCAAATTCATGCACCATGGCCAAGGACCCCAGACGGCTTCTTGTATACCTCAAAGCCTTTGCAGAAGCCGGATCGACTATATCAGACAAGGAGCGGCTCAGCATGCTTGAAACCAGCTGAAAGTTATTCTTTATCCTGTGGTGCACTTCGTTGATTAAAAGATTGTTTTCGTCGAGCGTAGTCTTTAGTTTATTTTCGATTTCAATCCGATAAGCTATTTCGCTCAACAATCTTTGATTACTTTCCTCCAGCAGCTGTTTTTTAAGCCTTTCTTCCAAAAGTAATTTTTCAGAAGAAATATTTCGGAAGACAATTTGAAAAACCCTTTTTCCTTCATAATCAATCAGGACCGGCTTTGTTTGTAAAATAACCTTTTCCTGCTCTCCAGCCGGATGAATTATGAATTCTGAATAGCCCACATCTTCTCCATTCAAAACTTTTTTAAGCCTTTTATTGATGTGTTTTAGATCCGTATCACTCATCACCCGATCGAGCCTAATCTCGTTGAAATGACTGAAGCCTAAAATGCGCAAAGCTTCGTCGTTTGCGTAGTAAACCTTTTCAAAATCCCTGATTAGTATTCCACTTGGAGACGAGTCAACCAAGGTTTTAAAACTGATTTCCTGGCGTTTCAATTGCAGCTTATCGGTTTCTCTTTCCGTTACATCGACTAAAGTGAATAAATGGGTTTTTCCCTCTTTTGATAGTCTTGATTTCGAAGTGATGTCGATATATCCCTTTCCAAAGGCTGCACAAAAACCAAGGCCCTGTTTTTCTTGCTGAATGATTTTCCTAAACACCTCACTGCCAATGTAATCACTAAGATCGTCGGAGGGAATACATCCAAGCGATAAAACGAGGTGATTAAAGGTAACGTTGTTGTATTGAATTCGGCCCTCGGTATCGGTTTCAACAACTGCAACAGGTAGGTCGTTAAACATGTCAGCCATTTTCTGATGCTCTTCGGTTTTTCTGCTCAGGGCATCACGTTCATCAGTAATATCATAAATCAAGGCCACAATAAATTCCGCATCGGGAATCATTCTGCAGCTGAAATGCAATATTTTACTCTTTTGAACGAGCGAATACTCAAAACGAGACTCTTTATGGTTTTGCATGCACTTCTTTGCGTGCTTTACGGTCAGATCAATTAAAAAAGATGGAATGGAGAGCTCAGTGATTTTGCGATGAATAATGTTATCTCGTTTACCAAGGAGCATTGCGTTTTTTCCCGTGTTGATTTCCTGTATCCTCAATTGATGGTCTAATACAAAAACAATGTCAGGAAAGGAGTTAAAGATCTTTTTATAAGAAATTTCACCACAAATATGGGTACTCATCTGGTGTAGTGGCTGGGAATGATCAAAAAGATACAACACCTGAAAGTTGTCCGACTGCGAAGTCTTCTGAAAGAAATAATGTATGGTACCCTGTTTATCTTTTAAGGCAATGAAATGACGCATGTCGCTTGAGGCATCAGATAATAACCCGTTAGAATGAAATAGAAGCTCCTGCGAAAGCATGGGAGATACCCTGATGTCGTTGTACTTAAGCGATCCTACTACATCGGTTTTCGAATATTTTAGCTTTTTTAAGAAGGCTTTATTGGCATATCTTATCATCAATGTATCATCGAGCACAACGACAGGAAAACCGAGGTCATCGAGCACAGCTCCATTGAGATCGACATGCGAAATAAAATTCTGAATTGCAGATAGAGGTGGTGGCATCAATTAACAATTGAGCAGGGAATTTATACAATTGACCGGCTCTTGTCAAGTTGATTAATCATTGTTAATTGGATCAATCTCTGGTTTTATAGTTACACTATTGTATTTAATCTCAATTCCTTGCCTGTAGGTAATAATTAAGGATAAAGACCCATCTTCGCTGAAAAATCTCCAATCTCCTTCCCGAATTCCATCAGAGTAAAATCCTTCCGATTTTTTATTTCCATTCGGATAGTACCATATATGTTTTCCTTCAGGTTTTCCATCCCTGAATTCACCCTTAAAGACAATTTTTCCATCCGATTTGTTTTGCTGGATCCACCAGCCAGTCTGAACACCGTCGGTGTATGTTCCCTTTTCAATGATATCACCAATCGTATAAATCCATTCTCCACTCTCAAAACCTTCAGCATACTGGCCCTGAACAATCACCACTCCACTATCGCTATATTCAGTATAGGTGTCATCATTTTCTCCATTAACCAATGTTTCGGCTTTTAACAGATTACCCGATTCGTAGTAATATTTCCATTCTCCATCCGGAATGCCTTTTGAATTAAAAGTTCCTTCCTGTTCGATCTTTCCGTTTCTGTGATAAAATACCCACTTCCCTACCCTCATATTATTTTTGTATGATCCTTTTGCTGCGAGTTCACCACTTTCGTGATATTCTTTCCAGGGACCTTGTTTTTTTCCCATTGCATCGAATATTCCTTCACCCATCAGGATTCCTTTACTAAAAATATATCCGCTTGTGATTACTCCATTCGAATCAAACTCACGTCGAATTCCATCAGGTTTGTTATTAAAATAACTGCCTTCAATTTTCACCTTACCATTATCATGATAATCGCGTCTAATTTCGTACTCCTTTAATTCTTCTGCAAACTCTACTGCCTGATCATTTATATATTTTTCAATGCTGATTAAGGTACCTGTTTCGTCATACTTTTTAAAATAGCCATTTTTCTTATCATTCAAATAGGTAACTTCTTCTTTCACTTTTCCATTGTCATAAAAGGTTTTCCAAAGTCCTTGTTTCAGGCCTTTTGCATCTTTACGGTTGATATATTCGCGACTCAACAGAAATCCCTTGCGATATTCGGCCATCATAATAATTACACTGTCACGGTCGAACTCGAATGCCATGCCATTTTCGAGCCCATTGCTTACAGGTACAATTCTTTTAAGTTTTCCGTCAGTATAATAGATTTTTGAGAAATTTTCTCTTACATCATTTACAAAATAATCTTCTATGATCTCGCTTTTCTGATAAGTTCTTCTTATTCCGTTCTTTATTCCTTCACGATAGTTAATTTCAGCACTAAGAACTCCATCTGAATTGTAAAACTTCCATGTGCTGTCAAGTTCGTAGTTTTTTCTGTTTCCTTCAGACTTCAGTTTTCCGTTTTCATAAAATGATTTCCAGTATCCATCGGGCTTTCCTTCTCTTAAAAAGCCTTCAGACGACACGGTTCCATCAGAATACCTATAAACGACAGGAACAAATGATGAATCCATTTGTGCAAACGACGTCACAAAATACAGACAAAATAAAAATATGAAGAAAGCAGTTTTCATAATTAACTCATTTCTAGCATTCTTAGCAGTGGTTTCTTTGCTGCGGCAATGATTTGATCAGATAACGTAATTTCATTGTTTTCATTTTGCAACACGAGTTCAATTTTATCAAGTGTATTCATTTTCATATATTCACAATCGTTGCAAAGACATGATTTATTGGCAGGTACAACAATAAATTGCTTATCGGGTGAATGTTTCTTCATTTGATGGAGAATACCTCCTTCAGTTGCAACTATATAACTTTTATGGGCATCTCTTTTTGTGTAATCGAGCAAAGCCTGGGTTGAACCAATGAAATCAGCCAATTGCAAAACCGGAGATTGGCATTCGGGATGAGCAATCAGTGGCACGTCAGGATTTTCGATTTTTAGCTGAACAACCATTTCGGAGGAAAGCTGATGGTGTACATGACAGCTTCCTTCCCAAAGCACCATTTCACGACCTGTCTGACCATTAATGTATGAACCCAGATTGTAATCCGGAGCAAAAACTATTTTCTCGTCAATCGGTAGCTGTTGAACAATACCTAAAGCATTTGACGATGTCACAATGATATCGCTCAATGCTTTTACTGCAGCCGAAGCATTTACATATGTGATTACGGTATGATTCGGAAAATCATTCAAAAATTCTTTAAACTTTTCTGCAGGACAAGAATCGGCAAGTGAACAACCCGCATTCAGATCGGGAATCAGAACTTTCTTTTCAGGATTGAGTATTTTTGCAGTTTCTGCCATGAAATGAACTCCGGCAAATACAATGATATCAGCATTTGTTTTAGCAGCTTGCTTTGCTAAAGCAAGACTATCGCCTACAAAATCTGCAATATCCTGTATTTCAGGAATCTGATAATAATGAGCTAGAATAATGGCATTTTTTCTTCTTCTAAGCTCATTAATATGATTAATATTCTTTTTCATTTTTTAAAAACAAATTCATATTAACAAGAGTTGTGAATTGGTTGATAAAATACGGGAAAAAATTTGGAAAACACATTTATGATCTTTTATCAACCGGCAACAGCAAGTTTTGCACTACAAAAATAGCTGTTTTTGTGAATATTGAATGGTTTATTAACAAAGTGTTCATTTCGTCAGATGTTGAAAATGAACCGATGTTTAACAATATACCATTCGTTAATAACACGTTTACTTGTTGTGATGAAATAGTGAAAAAAACATATTGTTCATATCAACCGGCTGCTGTATGGTTTTATTTATTGAATTTCCAAAGTTTCTTTTTTTGATTTTTCAACATCACATCTTTATTTCTGTCAACAACTTGTTATTTACCATACTTTCAGCATAATAAGCCTGTTTTTGATCTTTTGAATGATCATATTACATGTTTTACAATGAATATTGGGCTGTCATTCAAATAATTTTACACTTTTAACAACATCACTTACAATTGTTAATAATTTTGCAGGAAAAAGCAGCTATGAAGAAATTGCGTATTGCTATTGGATGTGATCATGCAGGTTATGAGATGAAGAATGACATCATTCGTCATTTTTCGGACAGTTTAGACTTTTTAGATTCAGGTACTTTTTCAGAGGAAAGCTGTGATTATCCTGATTTTGCTCATGCATCGTGTGAAAAATTTACTTCCGGTGAAGCTGATTTCGTTGTTTTGTTGTGTGGTTCTGGTAATGGCATGGCAATAACGGCAAATAAGCATCATAATATTAGATGTGCATTGGTTTGGACCGATGAACTATCGAAACTGGCGCGTTTACATAACAATGCAAATGCCATCGCAATCCCGGCCCGTTTTATTACGGTTCAACAAGCCTGTGATATTATTGAAGCATTTTTAAACACTGAATTTGAAGGTGGTCGTCATCTTCGACGTGTTGAGAAAATATCAGCAGGTCTTCATTTGTAAATAATGTTTATTTTCGCAGTGAACAAAGGCTGAACGATCATAGTTTAATCCTGAGCATCCATGGATAAAACAGCTTTGAATTTATTCCGCGAGCTGGTTTCGGAAAAACTGTCCGATGAAAACCTGCAGACAGTTATGCTCAGAAACACAAGTCACTACAAGAAAAAATTTCCTGATGGAATACGTCAGTTTGATGATCTTCAGGGCTGCAAAAACAGAATTTCTTTTTTAAGACGCAAAGCACTAAATAATCTTGACAAGTATTTACTTGAGTTTGAAAGCCGTTTTATTAGAAACGGAGGGGCGGTTTACTGGGCCGACACAACACAGGATGTTTTAAGCATTCTTGATGAAATATTGCAGCAAAGTCAGGGCCTGGTGATCAAATCAAAATCGATGACAAGTGAAGAGGTCGGATTTAATTCTCATGTTCAGAAATCAGGGAGCGAAGTTCTGGAAACAGATTTAGGCGAGTTCATTGTTCAGCAAATGGGTCAAAAACCATCACACATAACTGCGCCCGCATTGCATTTGTCTAAAAAAGAAATCGCTGAATTTTTCAACTCCAGATATGGTCTAAAAGAAGATTCGACTGCTGAAGAAATCACATTTTTTGTGCGCAAATTGCTTCGGACAAAGTTTTTCAATGCCGATATTGGTGTAACCGGTGCAAATTTTCTTGTAGCAGATACCGGATCGGTTTCCATCACCGAGAACGAAGGAAATGCGTCAATGGTGACCGCCTGGCCAAGCAAGCACATTGTGATTGCGGGAATTGATAAAATTATTCCTTCGGTTAAAGACTTGTATCTTTTTTGGCCAATGCTTGCCTCACATGCCACAGGTCAAAGAATTTCGGTTTTCAATCATCTGATTTCCGGTCCGGCAAGAAGCGGTGAATTGGATGGCCCGGCCGAGATGTTTGTTATCCTGCTAAACAATAACCGCCACAGATTGCTAGAAGATCTGGAGCTTCGGGAGGTTATGAACTGCATACATTGCGGAGCCTGTTCAACCGTTTGTCCAGTTTTCAGACGACTGAGCGGACATGCTTATCCATCGGTTTACAGTGGTCCTGTTGGAGCGATTATTACTCCTCATTTGCATCCAGACGAATCGCTTTTTCATCTTTCCTTTGCATCCTCTCTTTGCGGCACATGTACCAGCCAGTGTCCGGCAGATGTTCCCTTGCACGAACTGCTTGTTTATAACCGAAATCTTGCGGTAAAACTGAAAGAAATACCAGCCAGCGAAGCACGTTTAATGCGCATGATGCTTAAGCGACTTCGTTCTCGAAAAAATCTTGAATTTTTTGGACCAAGAATTAAAAATATGGCATTTAGAATGGCTTTCAGAAAGTCATGGCTGCGGTATCGGGACACAATCGAATTTGCCCCACAAAGTTTTAGCAGGGAACAAATCGCTAAAAAGAAAAGTTAGCGGAGATCATTTCAACTTTTTCAGCTCCATGCCTTAGAAGGGGGCAATTATGCTCTTTACGGAAGACAGATAGCTTTGTCCAAAAATGTTGAGATGAATCAGTAAAGGGTACAGATTAAAATAGTCGATGCGTTTTTCCCAACCTCCTGCAAGAGGAAAAGATTCATGATAGGCGTGATAAAACTGCTCTGGAAAACGTCCAAATAAACAAGTCATTGCAAGATCGGCTTCGCGGTGAGCATAGCTGCATGCCGGATCATAAATTGCAGCCCCCGAAAGAAGTGTTGGCATGCAGTTGCCAGCCCAAAGATCGCCGTGAATCAGAGCAGGTATTTCCTCCGGCATGAGTTCGGGAACCGAGGAACAAAATCGCTCGATATTTCCAAGGAGATTCTTGTCGATCAGGTTGTGGTCAAAGGCAAGTTTGGCCTGAGGAATGATTCGTTCGTTGCAATAGAAATCTTTCCAGTGATTCCAGCATTGATTTGATTGTGGCAATGAGCCCATGTAATTGTTGTGGTCGAGTCCAAAGGCAGAAGAAGAAACGCGATGTAGATTAGCTAGGCCTATACCGAAATTATTCCAATAGACTGAATCAGGATTACCGGGCGTGAGGTATTCCATAACGATGAATGAAAGGTCTTGAAAGGTGTTTACGACAATCGGACGTGGAATGGCTAGTCCTTGAACCGAATGACGCAACAGGTTTAATCCAGTCATTTCTGATTCATACATTCCCGGAAATCGGTCTTTCTGGTTGTATTTTACGAAAAATGAGCCAGAAGAAGTTTTCAACAACAATGTGCGACTAATATCGCCCGATGCAGCAGGGCGATGAGAAAAAATGCTTATACCAGAATAATAATCCTGTAATAATTGCGCTATTGCATCAACAAACTGCTCCATTGCGCTGGCGTTTGGAAAGAACAAATATAAAAACATTAACTTTGTGGCATAAAATTGCTTACATGAAAGCCATTCCGACTATTTTTCTGCTTTGTACAGCTGTGTATGTTTTTAGTCAAAACACCGACAAGCTGAATCATGAAAAACATCCAAACATCCAGGTGATTCATCCCAAAGGTGTTATTATGTTTCAGGATTTCGAAAGTGGTATCATTCCCGACGGGGGATGGAATTTGATTTCGGGACCAACCCCCAGCACCTGGGATACTGCATCCTACGATCCTTTGAATGGAAATTATTATGCCCATTGTCTGTATGATGAAAGCCTATCGGGGACGCAGGATGAGTATTTGATTAGTCCGGTTTTAGATATGCGAACTTATTCAACAGCTGCCCTCACTTTTTATTTTCAATTCAGTCAATATTGGGGAATTTATCCTGAAAATAATTACGATTTGTATGTTCTGGCAAGTACCGATAGTGCACAAACGTTTCCCGATACTCTTTGGTCTGAATTAAATACAGATACCACACTTTGGACAAGTTTTCAGTGGGTATTAGCTCAGGTAGACCTTGGCTATTATATCGGACAGGAAAAATTTGCCCTGGCTTTTGTTTATCATGGTTTTGATGGCGCCGAAGCGTCGCTGGACGATATTGCCATTACCACGACGGGTTCATTTGAGGAGATGTCCTTAACGGCAAATATTTATCCAAATCCTGCCTGCGACAGGGTTTCAGTTGATTGCGAAGCCGGAACGGAAATAGGATTATTTGATCTTCAGGGCCGAAAAGTTTTGAGCGCTTTTACTGATCAAATGAGTCAGGTTGAATTGGATGAGGTACCTGCGGGGATTTACCTTCTCAGGGTTTATGATGAAAAGGTTTTTAGATCCGGAATTTTGGAAATTATTCGATAAAAAATTGTCCCGCAGTGATGCGGGCTTTTTTTTGTAGAAAGCGCACAATTTTCGAAAATTTTTAATCGTAAGAAATGACATGAAAACTGTTCTTTTATTACTGGTTCTTTTGCCCCTTGTCATGCAGGGACAGATTCGCACCGACTCACGGACAAAAAGCATGATAATTCACCCTTCGTCCGACGAAGCCAATTATCGTAGAATTGGGGTTTCCACATATGTTCCAGTGTTGGCATTAACCAACGATAAATATAGTCAGGATCTTCTTCCCGAGGGGATTCTGGAGGGTTCTTCTGCTGGCCGGATTGTAACGCTGTATATTCGAAAGGATATCGTGTCGCAGGACATGAATATTCCCGGCGTAGAATACCTTGAGTGGGCCGGCCGTGTTCAGCCCATGCTTGATAAAGTGGCTCATGATATCAGGCTTGATAGTGTCAGAATGAGCTGGAATCTGCCGTTGTCGTACACAGGAAAAGATGTGATCATTGGCATTACCGACTGGGGTTTTGATTACACACATCCGATGTTTTATGACACATTGCTTCAGCATACTCGTATTCTTAAGGCGTGGGACCAGTTTCGGGAGGCAGGTCCTGCTCCATCCGGTTTTTTGTATGGCAGCGAATTTGATGGCGAAAGTGAATTGTTGGCTGCACAGTGCGACACATTTAACATTTATCAATTTGCCACACACGGAAGCCATGTGGCAGGAATAGCCGGAGGAAGTGGCGCCGGAACTATTTATCGAGGTGTGGCCTGTGAGGCCAGTTATTTGTTTGCAACATTTCTTGTGGATGCAGCTGCTGTGCTCGATGCTTACAACTGGATGTATCAAAATGCTCAGGCGTCGGGAAAACGATTGGTCATTAATCAAAGCTGGGGCCTGTATTACATGGGAAATCTCGATGGAACATCATTGCTTAGTCAGGCAATCGATGCATTGTCGGATAGCGGGGTAGTGTTTGTTAGCAGTGCAGGAAACAATGGGGATGCCGATTTTCATATAGCTTATCAGGCAAGCAGTAGTGACACAATGAAAACGGTTGTTGGTTTCGACAGCTATGCTTACTACAGCACCATGTGGGGCCAGTGTGTTACGCTTTGGGGAACGCCAGGTGCGGGATTTGGACTTAGAGCAAGGGTTTTAAATTCGTCAGGGGCTTCGCTGGTGCAAACTCCTTTATTTTTCACCGATAGTGCAGGATTATTTTTGGTCGATACACTAATTATTGGTACTGATTCCGTATTTTATAATGTAACGGTTGATTCTGCAAATTATCTTAATCAGCGCCCGTTTATTCAGTTTAAGGTCGCCAATCGAAATACCGCCTATAAGGTGGCCCTGGAAGTTTTTGCTGATAGCGGAACAGTGCACATGTGGAATGTGATTGAGTTAACCAATGGAGTAGGGAATTGGGGCTTGCCCTTTCTGGCTCCGTTTTCCGGGTACATTGCGGGTGATCCGCATTACGGTGTTGGCGAGCCGGCATGTGCTCATTCGGCGATAGCGGTTGCTGCACATGCGGCCGAATACCATCATCCTACAAATGGTTCGTTGCTTGGTGGAGGAATAACTTATTTTTCCAGTTATGGCCCACTCATTAATGGTTCTATAAAGCCCGATATATCTGCTCCGGGATCAGCGGTGGTGTCTTCTATTTCTTCTTTCACCAGTCAGACATTCAATTCTACAGAAATCATCGAGACGGTATCCTTTGGGGGCCGAAACTATCGCTTTGTGCGGTTTAGCGGAACATCCATGTCATCGCCTGTTGTAACCGGGATTGTTGCATTAATGCTTCAGGCCGATCCGACGCTCACTCCGGCAGAAATTAAAACAATACTTCAGGAAACATCGCGCGAAGACAGCAAAACGGGCGATTTGCCTGAAACAGGCGATACACGCTGGGGTTGGGGAAAAGCCGATGCCCTTAATGCTTTATATCGTGTTTTGGGTGTTGAGGGATTCGACGAGGTTGTGACTGATAAAAAGGTGTTGCTGTATCCAAATCCAGCAACAGATCAATTGTGGATAAAGTGTTTTTCGGACGAAGTTGTAAGAATGACCATCACAGATATGACTGGCAGAAATTTGTTTGAATACCGCATGGGAAATGACGATGTGTTTGTAGTTTCAGTTTCGGAACTCCGGCAGGGAGTGTATTTTGTTCATTTGTTTGACCTAAGCGGACTATATTCTGTTAGCCGGTTTGTGAAGAATTGAGTATTCTCGGTGGGCTGTGTGATAAAGAACAACATGCATCATGTTTCAGGGTGATCTGGACGAGGTAGGGGAGGGGATTGTTCAAGTTCAGACATAATGCGCATGGCTTCTTGTCTGTTTTCACCACAAATTAATGGATCGAATGAAAATCCAGAGCATACTTTTGGACGTTCTGGTGAGTCGATGAGCTGACACAGCAAGTCGTCGCTCAGCTGAATACACCGAACACCCGGGGGTTTTCCCTCTGACATGCCGGGAATTGATGACGAAATGCCAGG
>CAZLHV010000012.1:0-6787 GCA_964559205.1 uncultured Bacteroidaceae bacterium | reverse complement strand
TGTGCTCTTCCGATCTAAATGCCAGGAGCAATACAGCAGGCCGCGCACCCGGGCCTGCATTTGTGAGGAATTTCTTTCATGAGGCTTATGAATTTGGGCAATCCGGGGATTTCATTTCCTGAAAACTGTTTCTCCGTTTAATACTGTTCTGATTACCTTTGCATCGCGTGCTTCCCTAATCTGGCATGTCATGATATCGCGATCAAGGATAACAAAATCGGCATTTTTACCCACCTCGATGCTTCCTTTCTGACTTTCTTCAAAATTGGCCATTGCAGCCCAAATAGTCATGCCCTGAAGGGCCTCCTTTCTGCTCAGTGCGTTTTCGGACATAAAACCTTCCTCTGGGTTTGATTTTGCATCTTGGCGGGCTACTGCGGCAAAAAACGTGTACAATGGATTAATGTTTTCTACTGGAAAATCGGTACCAAGGGGAATCCATCCATTTTGCTGAAGCAGGGAGCGATAGGCATATGCCAGTTGAATTCTGTTGCCTAGGCGCAAGGGAGCCCAGCTCATGTCCGAAGTGGCATGTGTAGGTTGAACCGAAGGAATGATGCCATAAGTGCCGAAAAGGTCAATGTCGCGTTTGGTGACCACCTGAGCATGTTCTATTCTCCAGCGTAAATCCAGAATTTTCTCGTTGTAAAGAGCGAATACTTCAAGCATGAGCTGATTTGCTGCATCACCAATGGCGTGCACATTTAACTGAAATCCATTCTCTTTACACCGCTTTGCCCAGAAATGGAAATATGAAGTATCGTGCAGCAACAATCCGCATTGATCGGGATCATCGGAATATGGCTCTAGAAGCCATGCGCCACGAGAGCCCAAAGCGCCATCGGCATAGATTTTAAAAGACCGTATCGTGAGCCGGTTGGTTGAATATGGTTTTGGAAAAGCCTCGAAGTTTTCTTCGGTCGGATCGAGCATGGCGTAAATGCGCATTTTAAGCTTGCCTTCTTCCTGTAGTTTTTCGATTAATTTCACGGTGCTGAGTGGAAGTCCGGCATCGTCGACAGTAGTGAGACCAACTGCAAAACAGTTTTGCTGCGCCTTGAGCAAAGCTTTGGTGGTTTGTTGCTCGGATTCGGCTGGAATTTGGCTCGAAACCAATTCCATTGCATTGTCGATTAGAATTCCATTCGAGAAATCGATTTTTCCACCATCAACCTGAGTTTGCGCATCAATTTTGGCCAATTCAAGCGCTTTGCCATTTGCCAATGCGGCATGACCATCGACGCGCGTTACATAAATAGGTCGATTTGGAAACAAACTATCGAGCGTTTTTCGCGAAGGGAATTTCTTTTCAGCCCAATCGTTTTGATCCCAGCCGCGACCCGTGATCCAGCCTTCAGGGTTTTGTGCTGCCCAATTTGCAATTCGTTGCTGCATTTCTTTTTCGGAAGCACAGGCATTGAGGTCGGCTTTGGTCAAATTCAAGCCATAGCCCGTAAAATGACAATGTGCATCAATAAAACCCGGATATACAGCATTTCCACCGGCATCGATTGTAGAATCGCTTTTATATTTTCCAAGAATTTCGTCGTTACTTCCAACGGCAATAATTTTCCCGTCTTTCACGGCAAAAGCTTCTGCAACACTGAAAGTGCTATCGACAGTATAAACAATTCCGTTGTGTAGAATCAAATCGGCATTTTGTTTCATGGTACAGGCAGATAAAGTCAACATGAATAGAGCCAACAACAGCACATGGTTTTTCATAATTCGAACTTGAGGAAGTCAAAGGTAGCGAAAATCCTTTTTGAAAGTTGTGATGAATGTGCAATGCTGGTGCTGAATATCTTCAAATTCTGGCGTAAATTCAACGGTATTTAGCTATCATTAAAATGGGTAATGTGGCCTCAGATTGAACAATACTTTTAACTCAAGCATGCTGGGCTTGACAAATATATTGTAATTATCATCTGTTGTATAGTTAAAAAACTTTCCAATGAAGTATAAATATCTCAGAGAAACAAGAACTCTTGTCAAGCTGTATGATGCACCAATCTCTAATTTATAACTTGTGTATTTGAAATCCTGTTCTAAATTATATACATGAATGTTGTGGCTTGGATCATCACTATCGCCAAGATATAGATCTGAATTGTACGTGGGGTTGTGAACATTGTCTCTGTAGCAGAATCCAAATCCTCCCAACAAACTCAACGATGGAGTATAAATGCAGTATTTTGCTAATGTGGTAAAGCTTAGTTGAATGTATCTAATCTTTACTTGCTCCGGAACCGGGTTCGAGTAGGAGCCAAGTTCTTTTCCTGTTGTATTGGCTCCGGCTTGTGTAATTTCCATTTCACTCAAAATGATAATCTTGTCGGAAACTGGGTAAAACGAGCCAAGTGTGAAGTTAATGTTCATGTGTGGAGTGAAATCGATATGATTACTCCTGAAATTAGAAAGTGTATATCCTCCACCAATCATCGTACCCCCAAAATACTTTTGTGCGATTAGATTGGAGACTCCCATTGTTCCAGAGATAATCAAAGCGAAAAACATGCGAGTAGCGTCTCTCATAAAATGAATTTTAATGGAAGATACAGGCTTATTAGCAAGCGTTCACATACAAAGATATATATTTATGATTAATTTGACATGATTTATCAAATGATGTTTATTAAAAAGGCCCAGCCTGTGATGAGCCAAAACATAGTGTATTCGGGAAATACCACCAGTATTGATGTTTCGAATTTGACCGCAGGCTCTTACATTGTGAGCATTAAAAGCTCAAGCGAAACTTTCAAAGGCAAATTGCTTGTTGAATAAAACAGCTCTTTTTCGCAAAAAAGGTCAAATCGGATTGGTTTGGCCTTTTTTATTATTGATATATTTGTATTTCCTTGTATGAATCTCAATTTTCTATACAAAAAATCATGAACGGAATTTTCTTTTTCCTAACATTTTTAGCACTGTTTCTAACGAGTTGTGTTTGCCGATATAACCTCAAAAAAAACTTGCCTGAAGATTCAGCCGGATTGGGAGTATTTATCGTTGATAATAACTGGAAAGGTAAGTCTTATATCGCCATAACCAGCAGCCAAATTGATTTTCTTACCACAAATATTAAACTAAAAAAACACAAAGGGATAAATAGTTCAGCACCACTGCAAACGGTTTATATTGTGAAAAATCATGTTGTACTAGAAAAAGTATCACAGCGAATCAGCACAAATGCCAACAAATTTCCAGACAACTTGTTTGTCTTGGGAAGAAAAACAAAGTCTCTTGAAAAACTCGCGCTGATTGAGTTTATAGATTCTCTTGACAGAAATAGTATTCCGTTTTTTCTAAATCATGACACATTGCCATTTTATAATCAAGTTTATTTAAACATAGAGTATGAAATAGAAATGAGAGCTACTGGTGCCGTGAGGTCGAGTGGAAAGAAAAATAAATTAGAGGATAAAATTTTGAGTTCAGTTAGAGCGTTGTTTCATGATCGGTTGATATTTCAACAAGGAGCTTCGTCTGGTGAAGGAAAGGTCAGCGTATCAGTGTGTGTTCCAATCAATTCCGAAGCGGAAATACCTCCAGACCTTGAATTGCGATTGAAAGAGAAGATTTCTTCAATCACAAAAGTGTCAATAGGAAAAATGGAACCTATCAGTTACAAGATCAATTATTTCATAAACAGCACTGCTGCAACATCACAGTAGTTTATCTTATACTTCTCACTTTTTTTGTTCTTTACTGTAGTTTGACTAAAATTCACAACCATTTGCGATTACAACCGCAAAAAGAAGCAACTATTTGCGATTTGGTTCGCAAAAAGGCGGAATTTGCTTTTGCTTTGAAACACGAAAACAAGCAAGTCTCCAATTTATGGTTTCAGAAAGTCTTCGAGGTTTTCACGATTGATTATCGTGGTATCGGCGTCTGGATAAGCTTTGAGAAAGGTTGTAGGGAATTTTTTCTTGCTGGCATCGCCCCATTTAAACTCAAAGGCATACATATTTCCATTGTATTCTTCGATGTAATCAATTTCTTGTTGCTCTTTCGTTCTCCAAAAATAGGTGTTTGCAAATATGCCTGAATAGGCGTTTCGCTTCATTCGCTCACTTACCAAAAAATTCTCCCACAAAGCTCCGCTATCATTTCTTAAGCCTATCGGGCTAAATTGGTTTATTACGGCGTTTCGGAGACCATTGTCGTAAAAATAAATTTTGCGCGATTTTTTTAACTCCGATCGTAAATTTCTACTCAAAGAACTCAGCCTGAAAACAACAAACGCTCGTTCAAGCATTTCGATATAGCGTTCGATGGTCTCATTATCGAGGCCACACAGTCTTCCCAATTCGCTATATGATACTTCGCTTCCCACCTGAAATGCTAATGCCTGAACCAATTTTTCGAGATTTTGTGGCTTTTTAATTTGTTCCCAAGTGAGAATGTCCTTGAATAAATAGCTGTTGGCAATGCCATTTAATCTTGCTATTTCATCACCTTCATTACTTACAACATCGGGATAGTAGCCATAAACCAGACGACGCTCGAGCAATCTGCGCTCTTGGAGCAAGCCATGATGTTCCACCATTTCGTGATGTGAAAATGGAAACAGCATAAAATCCCATTTGCGTCCAGTCAACGGCTCATTGATTTTGTTGGCGAGCTCAAAAGACGAAGAACCGCTTGCAATCACTTTTACACCAGGAATGTTGTCGGTTATTAGTTTAATGGATATCCCAATATTTTTGATTCTTTGAGCCTCATCAATTACCAATATTTTCGATTTTCCTATCATTGCTTTAAGCGACGACGATGTGGCTTCGTCGAGCATGGTTCGAATATCAGGCTCATCGCCATTCCACCATGCAACATGTTCGGAATCGGCAAACATATTTTTGAGTAGCGTGGTTTTTCCAACTTGTCGTGGACCATACAAAATAATCGCTTTTTTGTCGGATAACCGCTTTTCGATGGCTTTTTGTATGCTTCGTTTGATCATGGCGTGGCAATTTATGCACAAATATACAACATTTTGCGATTATAACCGCAAAAAGAAGCAACTATTTGCGATTACAACCGCAGAATGTCGGAATTATTCCATCCCAGAAATCATTTTTTAATCCGAAAATGATATCCCAGCCCGCCAGTGATGCTGAACCACGAGGTATTGATGTTGCCATCGGGCGCTCCCCTATAAAATGAAAAGCAGGGTGAGGCCGCAACATAGAAATGAAAAATCTTTGAGAAAAACAGCGTGTAGGTGGCCGAAAACATGAGCGAAGGCGTTACCTGAAGTTTTGGTGACCATTGAGCATAGAGTAAGTCGGGTTGTTCGAGCACCACTCCAGGTTGCACTCCCAGACTGAAGTCGCTCATTCCTTTTCCAAAATGCCTGAATACACCAAAAGAAATTCCTGTATAACTGCCCAAAACACTGTTTTCGACTCGGTCGGCCACCAGCTGTGTACATGAGCCTTTGATGCTGATTTTTTCATCGGCATAATATTCGGCAAAGCCATCAACAAACATGGGTCGGCTGTTGTATTCCAGCATAAATCCTTGCGCTAGCCCAGCGTTGAAACGAAGTATACCGGCCATAGAATCTTGTGCCGATGCTTCGGAAACGAAGAAGACAATCGAAAAGAGTGCTATGAATAATGCGTGAGCTACCATAAGTCGGCTATTGTAAAGTTTAGCGAAAAGTGCAACAGCACATGATCTTGCAGCGCAATGCCGCCGGGTTTTTCGAACACCACTGGGCTGGTACTTACCACATCGATGTTGGTGCCGAAATGCAACATGTATTGTGTCACAAATGAAATGTCCGCTCGTGGGCTAAGATGAATGTGAAGTCCAGCGCCAGCTTGCACCGACGCGCTTTTGCGGTTGGCAAAATTGTTCACTTGTCCGTTTTCGGAAATTTTTAGAAACTCAAAACAATGTCCTGCCAGCAAATATGGCTGCAAAACGCCTTGTTTGTTCAGCGGATAATAGAGCACACTCCAACCAATATGAATATCGGTGCGACGTCCAATATCGTCGAGGTCGCCTTGTAAAAAATCGAAAAACCAATCTGAATTCACTTTGTCCGAAAATCGCAACCGAAATTGGCCACCACTGCCAAACGACATGCGATTCCAGTCGTGCTCGTAAACAAGACCCCAACTGCTACGGACACCCAGCGACAGCTGCCCCGCCGGCGCCAAATTGCTTTTCTGTGCAATGGCGCACGGAAAGGACAGCCACAGTAACAATATAGCAGGGAGGATACGCATAAGAATGAAACGAATGAAAATGATGAAATATTGCTCAGGCAAAATTCCGCTTTTCACTTCTTGATTCTGACAAACACCGGGGTGATCAGCATCAAGGCCGAAACACACATCAGGGCGATGCCCGGATCCCATTCATCGGCAATCCAGCCTATTAGTGGAGCAAGAGCCGCAGCAACCAGTGTTTCTGCAAGAGATTGAAATGACAGGGCCGAACTGAGCACCGTATGGTCGGTGTGATCGGTAAGATAGCTTATTCCGGCAGGTTTTCTAAGATTTTCGACGGCATAGATCAGCACAAAGAAAATAGCTGCCGCAATCATCCAGCCTTGTGAGTAGAAGATGCCGGCAACGAGACCAAATATAAAACCCGCAATCAGAGTCAGATTCAGCGGTCTTCCAATGAAGGAAAAACTTCTTGCAAAAAGGCCTGAGCTGCGCGACGCAAGTGCTGTTACCAAATGGAGCATAACAAAGATGACGCCGATGAGCACAGCTGAGCGTTGTTTTTCGTGCAGCACAAGAAACAACGGCATTGAAATAGCGATGGT
>CAZLHV010000011.1:0-33259 GCA_964559205.1 uncultured Bacteroidaceae bacterium | reverse complement strand
CCACACCGAATGGCTACATCATTTATTCGCAGGTCACCATGGAAGAGCTGAACAAAGTCTGTGTCGCCGAAGGCTTTTCGGTCGATATTCCGTGGAAGGACCTGACCGATGCTCAGAGAAATATCGTTTTAAACGGCTCAGAGAAAATCAAAATCCTTTTTGGAAAACACACCCTCGAGTCGCGCCTGAAGTGGTCTGGAATCACCGCTAAGCCGCGCGAGGAAGGATTTTACAAAGGCATCGTTCCGGTGATGGAAGAAATTCTGAAACGCGACCGCAATCCGAACATCCTGCGCTTCGCACGCTCCTTCACCTGCCAGTCGTGCAGTGGCACTCGCCTGCGCAACGAAGCCATGTCGTTTGTTTGGAATAACAAAAACATCGACGATTTTCACTGCATGAGCATCGAAGAAATTCATCAGGCCTTTTCAGAATTGGCCTCTGAAAACGTTGGATTGTTGCAGATTTCGGAGCAGATACTCAAAAACACAACGACTCTTCTTGAACTCGGTGCCGGCTATCTGCAACTCAACCGCGAATCCACCACACTTTCCACTGGCGAGCTCAATCGTCTGCGGCTGGCGGCTTACACCACTTCGGGCATCCGCAACATTTTATACATCCTCGACGAACCCGGTGCAGGACTGCACGACAGCGAACAGCAAAGCATGATGAAAGTGTTGCGCCGTCTGGTCGATCATGGCAATTCAGTCATCGTGGTAGATCATCACGAAAAAAATATTTCTGCTGCTGACTACATCATAGAAATAGGTCCCGGTGCGGGAAATGACGGTGGCGAAGTTTTGTTTTCGGGTAACGCTTCGCAATATTTTTCGCAGAATATTTCTGACAGTCTTACACAGAAATGGCGGAACAATGTTCCGGAGCTGAAATCAGAAAAGCTCTTCAATCCTGCCTTTGAGATACATCATGCCGAGAAAAACAATCTGAAAAATATTTCAGTTTCCTTTGTGCGCGGTGCATTCAATTTGCTTTGCGGCGTGTCGGGAAGCGGAAAAACAAGTTTGCTGAGTGTGGTGCACGATCAGGCAACACTGGCCGGATTCAGCAAAATCATTCACATCGATGCCGATCCGTTCGGACGCAGTCCACGCAGCAATCCGGCCACCTACACCGGATTGTCTGATGTATTGCGCGATCTGTTTGCATCGACGGCCGGCGCCAAAGAAAACAAACTCACCAAAACACATTTCTCGCTGGCTGTACCTGGCGGCCGGTGCGAGGATTGCATGGGTGCAGGGCTGAAACAAATCGGTATGCATTTTCTGGGCAACGTGGAAATACCCTGCGAAACCTGTGGTGGCATGCGCTTTTCGGAGACTGTGCTGCATATTCAGATTCGTGAAAAAAACATGTACGATGTACTGGAAATGTCCGTAGCCGAAGCACATGAATTCTTTAAAGCCGAACCAAAAGTTTTGAAATATACCAGGCCAATGCTTGATCTTGGGCTTGGTTATATAAAGCTCGGACAATCATCTACAACCCTTTCGGGTGGTGAGGCACAACGCGTGAAACTGGCTTCGGAACTGGTGCGCGGCACCAGCGGATCGGTCTTGTTTCTGCTCGATGAACCCGCCACCGGCCTGCATCCGCACGATGTGAACAATCTGATTTCGGCGCTGCGCGAACTCACTCAAAAAGGTCATACCGTTATTGCTGCCGAACACGATCTGCGCATGATTGCACAGGCCGATCACATTTGCGAACTCGGACCGGGCAGTGGCACACATGGCGGAAACGTAGTGTTTTCGGGCGTTCCCGCCGAATTAATTTCAATTAAGAATTCAAAAACTGCACAAGCACTTTCTGAATTTGCTGAACCAAAGCAGGCTTCAGAGGTTTTAAGTCAAAATCTGAAATCCACTTTCAGTGACATTACACTGAAACAGGTTCACACAAACAACCTCGACATTGCAGAAATTCAATTTCACGAAAACGTTGTAAACGCTGTCTGCGGGCCAAGTGGCAGTGGGAAGTCATCGCTGGTATTTGATACGTTATACGCTGCTTCGCAGAATGCGCTGATGGACGGACTTTCGTTCCGCATCCGCTCGCAGCTGAAAAAAGCAGGCAATGCCACACTCGATGAATACACTGGTCTGATGCCGACCATTGCGCTGGAGAAAAAAAGTGCATCGGGCAATCCACGCTCCACGGTGGGCACCTACACCGGATTGTACGATCTGTATCGCCTGCTCTACAGCCGCTTTTCGAAAAACGGTGAAACAGCTTGTCCGCATTATTCCAATGCTTTTTCGTTCAACAACGAAGCAGGCGCCTGTCCCGATTGTCACGGACTTGGATTTATCACCCAATGCGACGCGGAAAAATTAGTCAGTGACCCTTCGAAACCGCTGATACAAGGCGCGATTGACGGCAGCAAGCCCGGAAAGTTTTATGGAGAACCCGACGGACAATATGTGGCCGCTTTACTCGCCGTTGGAAAAAAACACGGCATCGATTTTTCAGTTCCTTGTTTCGAACTCAGTGCTGATGCGCGTTCCATAGCGATGCATGGTTGCGGCGATGAAACATTCGATGTGGAATGGAATTACAAACGCGGCAATGTGAGCGGTGTTCATAAAATGAAATCGAAATGGCCGGGCTTCTGCGGACATGTGGAAGAAGAGTACAAACGTGTACACAACGATCATCGCGCAGAGCAGATTCTTCCGGTTATGAGCGACATGACTTGTCCTTCGTGCGGCGGCTACCGTATTCATCACGAACGTTTGCAGTACAGAATTGACAACAGGCATATCGGAGAAACAACCGACCTGTGCGCCAGCGAGGCCATATCGTGGTTTCAGCGCATACAACCCGGAACGGGAAGCGAAAATATTGTTGCCGAAATTCTGCAACGATTGCATTATCTGATTGAAAGCGGAATCGGCTACATTGCGCTGAGCCGCATGACAGCTACCCTTTCGGGAGGTGAGTTTCAGCGGCTGCGTATGTCGGCATTATTACAATCACAACTTTCGGGCGTCATGATTGTGATGGATGAACCATCATTCGGATTAAGCAAAAGCGATTGTTCGCGCATTTCGCAACTGCTGAAAAACATTGTTCAGCGCGGGAATACACTGGTCATGACCGATCACCATCCCGAAATGATCCGACTGGCCGATCGCATTAAAGTGCTTGGACCAGGAGCAGGAAAACAAGGCGGCAGGCTGGTGAAAGAAGTTTCTTCGACGGAATATATTTCGGAAATTGAACAAACCTATTTAAAAGTAACACCACTGCACAGCACATCCGGCGCGGCTTTACAGGTGACAGGTGCCTGTGCGAACAACCTGAAAAACATCGATGCTGAATTTTCCGGCGAGTCATTAAACGTAATTACCGGCAACAGTGGCAGCGGAAAAACGAGTCTGCTGCAATATGTGATGTATGATTCGCACGTGGCCGGACGACCTGTGAAATGCCGCAGCATCAGCGGCTTTGAGAACTTTGATTCCGTTGTTTTCATTCAGCAGGATGTTCCATCGGGCAGCGCGGCCAGCATTCCGGCCACATGGCTTGGACTGTATGATACACTGAAAAATATTTTTGCCGCAGAAGCTGCACGCCTGAAATTACCTCTGAAAGCGACCCATTTCTCGGTGTTCTCAAAAGAAGGACGTTGTCCCGAATGTGGCGGAACCGGAGTGATAAAAACCAGTATGGATTTTCGCAGCGACAGCGAAACCGTTTGTGAAAGCTGCAACGGAGCCCGCTTCCGGAGCGACATTCTGAATGTTGTGGTGGATGGATTTTCCATTTCCGATGTATTGAATATGAGTATATCTGAAGCAGCTGAATTTGTACAAAAAAACACAACAGCAGCAAAAGCCGCATCGTTTCTGACTATTGCAGATTTATGCACCCGCTGTGGGGTGGATTATATTTCGCCCGGACAAAATCTGAGCACGCTCAGCACCGGCGAATTGCAGCGTTTGAAGCTGATTCAGGGCATTGCCTCCGCCAAAGGAAAAACACTTTTCCTGCTTGATGAGCCCAGTGGCGGCCTGCATCCGACCGATACACTCCGGCTGCTGCATTTGTTTGAACATCTTGTCAAACAAGGCCACACCATTATTTGCGCTACACACGATGAAATGATCATCCGCGCAGCTGGAATCAAAATCATGCTTAAGTAATGCGAATGACAGGTTAAATCGTTGGCAAATGCTTATGCCATCGACATCTGATTTTCAGTTTCTATTTATGTACCTTTCTCACAAACTCGTCCACTTCCTTCACGCCGCCCTGATACACCAGATAGCCATTATACGGCTCGCGTTCGGTAATCTCATCGTTTACGGGTGTGAGCATTAAACGACGCACCTCGGCAGGATCATCGGTTTGTCCTAGAGCCCAGCCCAGTTTAATGTATGCCGTTTCAGGAAGCATGTTGGCAGCCGGTACAATGCCTTTGGCCATGAGGTCGCGTCCTGTGTCGTAAACAAACATATGGCAATAACCATACAGCGTCTGAACAGCCATGTACATGTGAACGCCTTTTTTATGAGCGCGCTCAATGGCCGGATACAAAGGCTTGTTGATGTGGCCGAGTCCTGTTCCTGCGATGATGATTCCACGATATCCATTATCAACAAGGCTGTCAATCATGTCGGGCATCATGTTCGGATAATAATACACGATGGCGACTTTCTCCTCGAAAAACGGCAGAATTTTTACGTTGCGGTCTTTACGGCGGGGATTGTATTGTTTTTTTATGGGAGAAACGCCCTTGCGGGTGATGGTGGCCAACGGAATATCGCCCAGGGTGCGGAATGTGGAGCGGTAGGAAGAGTGCATCTTGCGAACACGTGTTCCTCTGTGCAGAAATCCATACTCATCGGAAGTGGGACCAAACATACAAACCATCACCTCGGCAATATCGCCGTGTCCCGCTGCTGTCATGGCATGCATCAGGTTCAAAGCAGCGTCGGAACTTGGGCGGTCCGATGAACGTTGAGAGCCCACCAGCACAATCGGCACCGGTGAATTCTGCACCATAAATGTCAATGCTGCTGCCGTATGCGACAAGGTGTCGGTGCCGTGTCCAATCACAATACCATCTATTCCTTTTTCGATTTCTTCACCAATGGCGATGGCAAGTTTTTTATATTGCTCAGGACCCATGTTCTCGCTGAATACTGCAAAAAGCTTGTCGGTGGTCAGATTACAAATATCGGCGAGCTCAGGCACCGCACCATACAATTCGCCCGGTGTAAATGCAGGAATTACAGCGCCTGTGCGGTAATCGAGCCTCGAGGCAATGGTACCACCTGTTCCAAGCAATTTCACATTGGGAAGGCCTTTGGTGATAGGAAATTCTTTTTCCGGAATCTTATAATTGGCCTTTTTGTAGCCGGTTTCTTTCATTCCGCGAATGGTATCGGTGTCGATACCCACGTTGTAGCCAGTAATAATTTTCAGTACGATGTGTTTGTCATCGTCGTTTTCGGCTCTTGGAAGCACCGTGCCCTGAAAGTTTCCACGGGTGGTTTCTACTTCGGCCTGACCCCAAACACGTACCTGGTATTTTTTCAGCAGCTCAAGCGCAGCTCCTTTATATCCCTGAAAAAAATCTTCGCTCATCGGTTATGCTGTTTTCTGTTTAACAATTTGTTGCAATTCTGTCAGATTCATGTTTCCCCGTGCAATGCGATGCAGCTGACCCATGATCCAGTTCACTTTATTTTCATGTGTTTTGCTGATGGCCACCTGATCGAATTTATTGCTCAGAAAATCAATCTTCTCAAGCAGCTCTTCCTGCGTGGCCTTCTTGAAGCGAAGGGTGGTAAGCACTGAATCAAGATCCATTTTCGGATATTGATACACCACCGGCAGCATCTGGTAGGCCAGCCTGATATCGAGATTGTTTGTGCGCAGGTATTTCAGCATGTTCTCAATCACGGCATAGCTGAAGCCCGATCCTTCTTCGTAATGACCTTCGGCAAATTTGAGTTTATGACCGATAAAATGTCCGATCCATTTGGGGTCAATTCCGGTATTACGGCTCATGGATTCGATGACAGGGAACAGATTGCGTTTGAAAATGTAGGTATAGGTACATTCGGAAACACCCCAGCTCTGCAGCTGATGATAGCGCTCAATGACCTCATTGGGCAAATCTTTTCCCAGTGCATCGATTTCGCCCGTTGTGAGCGGAATTGGAGCACTGTCTGTATCGGGGTACATGCGGTCGGCACCGGGTAATACACGTTCAAAAATGGTTGAGCCGTCTTCGAAACTTTTGCGTGTTTCGTTCGGAACTCCTTCGAAAGCCATTTTGCAGCGCTCTTCGATGGTTTCAAGCGCGGTTTTCATGTCTTCGGCAGGACCCCAGATGATCAGTTGTGCATCGTCGGGACCAGCATTCAGCATAGGCGCAATGATTTCGAGATCGATGGGTGTGATCACAGCATCAAATTGCTCGGTGTGCAACAGATTTGGTTTCTCGAGACAGGCAATCACCTTCAGGCGATCGCTGATTTCGTCGCTAAACATTTTGCCGGGTTGTGTAAAATGGCTCAGGATGCCTCTGAATCCCGGAAGGTTAATCACCATCAGTTTGTGACCAGCATCACGGGCAACTTTAAGGGGTTCGTATGTGATTTCAAACATGTCGAAATCGAGATATTCATAGGCCATGCTCCAGGTGGCAGCTGTTTCGCCTTTTGCTTTCAGCTTTTCGCGGATTTTTAAAAGCGCCCATTGTCTGAAACATTCAACGTGAGTCAGTTCGGGAATCCAGCGGGTATGTGCCACGCCCTTTATTTCTACCCGGGTACCACCTTTGCAGCTTACATTCACATCTTCGCGTCCTGCACCGATTCCTGTGCGAACAAGGCCTGTGCTTCTGTTCAGAAAACGGATGTAATCGCAGGCTTCTTTCACTTCGTCAGGATTAACCATGTCGGGATACGTCACCGTTTCGATCAATGGCATGCCCAGTCGGTCGGTTTTGTAAATTCTCGTATGACCGATGTCGCTGATCTCGCGGCAACTGTCTTCTTCAAGACTCAGCTGAATGAGTCGTACCTTTTTGTTTTTCAATGGAATCTCGCCTTCAACGCCAATGATGGCCGTTCGCTGAAAGCCTGTCGGAATACTGCCGTCGAGGTATTGTTTGCGAGTGATGTGCACTTCGCCTACAATGTTGAGTTTTGAAAGCAGTGAAATTTTAATGGCAATGTTAAGCGCTTCACGGTTCACCGGAAATGGAGGGGTGTCATCAACTTCGTAGGTGCAGGTGGTTTCGTGTTTTACACGGTAAATAATCTCTTTACGCGTCTTAAACTCCATCAGGGCTGTTCCATCGTATTCGCCAAGCTCGCTCAGCGTCGGACGCATGTGTCTGATGACTTCCGCATCATAATGGTCGCTGCTGTGAAACTGACCCGCCGGACAGTTGCAGAAAAGCTTTTTTTGGGTCAGAAGCTGTTGATGTACTTCAAGTCCCGACATAAAACCAATGTCGTCGTAGGTTTTCTGCGTGGCTTCCTTTCGCGGAACATAGCCGGTTTCCTTTTTTGTTTTTTCGTAGTTGGCACGTGGATCAAACTCGGTTCTCATGTGAAGAATGCTGTTTTGACAATTATTCGTCAAAAGTATAATAATTCGCAAACAATTGACCCTATTGACTGAAAAAATTCAGCGCTTTCGCCACATCGAAAACATAATGTATGTTTGTATCTTCAAATGAGTTATATGAAAAAGCATGTTCAAAACGATAAAAATTCGGATAAAACTGTGTCATGTGTGCCTCACTGCACTTCGTGCGGCGGATTGCTGAGTTATACCCCCGGCGAAAAAAAGGTTGCATGTGCACAGTGCAAAAACGAATACGACGTCATACGCGATATCGCGGAAATCAAATTTGTGGACATCAGGGAAGGCGACCGCAAAAGATTTCTTAAGAATCATGATTTGGAGTTTCATTTTTCCGATTATTTGTTTCCTGATTACCGGAGCGAGTGCCCTTCGTGCGGCTATGAACTTAACAACCGGGTATTTGTGTCCGGAACATGCCCTGCCTGCAGTTCGCCCTATCATGTTCCATTTTCGAAGGTCGAGAGCGGCACTGAGCCTGTGGCCGTGTTTCCATTCGAAACCAGCCGACAACAGGCGCAGAAAAAATTCAGGTGGTGGTACCATTTCAGCATTCACCGCATTTTCTTTTTCATGAGGCTGAAGTTCGATCATGCCGAAAAAATTGTTCCGTGCTATTATCCGGTATGGGTGTTCGATGCCACCGTGCATGCCGAATTTACAGGAACCGTCACTCCCACAGCGGTCAGTGATCCTCAGGAAGCTGAAGGAGAAACGGAAATCTGCATTCAAAAAGCACCTGTTCATGCCCTGCTTCCTGGTAATCATAAGGTGGCAACCTATTGCACCCGGCATCTCGAATGGGATCTGAGCCGGCCAAAAGCCTTTGACCCTGCAGTGGTTGCCGGCATACGTACAAAACCATTTCTCATCGGAGAGCAAAAAATTCATCACAACGCTTCGGAAGAGCTCGATATCATGATCAAACAAAAGGTGAAAGAAGAAATGGGCGGTGCGCATCAGGAAATACATTCTCTGAAAACCAGGATCGATCGTATATCGTTTTTTCCGGCGTTGATTCCCCTGTGGATGGCGCTGGCCACGAGCAACGGGAAGCCGGTTTGGTTCTGCATGAATGGCATGAATGGCAAATTCATTGCCCGAAGTCCGTCGCCTCCCAAAAAGCGTGTATGGTTCTTCGGCATTTTGTTTTCACTTGCGTTTACCGTGTTGGCCTGGTATGTTTATCAATCGCAGCAGTCCATGAACGCAGGCGCCATGATCTTTGCCGGCATTTTTTCCATTTTCACTGTTTCGGCCCTGCTGGCTGGACTGCAAAAGGTGTTTTCGATGAAGCTGGCACTGTGGCTGGCTTTCGGCAGCGATTTGTTTTACATGCTCATTTCATATCAACACATCGGCGTGATGTGGCGCTATCATGTGGCCGTGTTTGCATTCATTCTGATTTTTCTTGCCTTATGGAAACTCAGCTCATCGGTGGGGGTCGATGAGTCGGAATTTGATGCCGACGCCGTTGAAAAACTGGAATCCTGAAAAACAATCTTTTGTCTGAAATTGCTGCAGCTAAAACGATTTCACGAGGCCTACTTTTATGGAATAATGCCTGTGCCAACATTTTTCCGAAAAATCGAACTTTTCCCAGTTTTGCGCAAAAGAGGTGTAGTGTAGACCGCTGCGCAAACTCTAGCTTTCGGCCAGTCTTATTATGGAAACAAACCTGCTCCTGCATTCATAATCAAGTGTTCACCCCATTTTGTAAAATGAACATTGACACATAACAATAAATCCTCTTCATTAAAACTTTCTGTTTTAATTCTCAATTGGTATATGCGGTCATGCTTCAATGGTTGAAAAAGAGTTTGTCGAAAAGCTTCATCATCAATATTAATTTGCTGCCCAACTTGAGCTGTGCAAAACATAGAGTACAGTGCCATTGCAATAAATAGTAATTGCCTCATATACATCTCTTTATTTGATTTTTACAATACAGCAAAATTACGTCTATTCTCCAACAATTTTCTTCTCCAACTCAATCACATACAGCGTAAGCTCTTCAATTTTTGAGAATTATACCAATATAGTATAAAGTCTGTCTGGGCAATTGAAACTGGATTATTCGATTTGTTTTCAAAACTTGAATTAGAAATAAGATTTTGTCCAAAAGCAACTTGGAATAATTGAATCAATAAAAATGATAGAACAATATTTTTCATATTTCTATCTGTTTAAATCTAATGTTAAAAAAACACCAACAGAGCTTAAACAAATGACCTGACTTGATAACAACCCCTGAAAGTCGAGACGAAGGCCTGGCTTCAATGACATTTTCCTTCCAGCTTGAAAGGTAAAATAAGATGTAATCAGTCGTAAGGAGTATGTCATCCTGTCATAGGCGAAAGGAATATATTCAGGTAAGTTTTCGCCATTTGAAATAGTAATTTTTTCAATTTTATTTTCATCTGAATATAATTCACGTTTTACGCTGGCAAATAAAACCATGGAACGATTGACATTAATCTGAATAGCCAACTTTGGAACAATATAATATGCAAGCTCCAATTGAGCACTCATGTTATTTCCATGAATGATGAATTTTTCTGTTTCTCGATATTTCTCATTAGGATGATAGCCATCAGCAATGAATTCATTGATTAGTGCTGAGTCGGTTTTAAAAATTTGCAAATCGCGATTAAACATTAACCCTAGTCCGATTTCCATTTTATTATTGAAAAGTCTGTAGCTTGAACTTAATCCCAATTGTGGAGAAATGGATAATTTTTTTTCATAACCTATCAAATCTGAGGTCATGCTTACTTGAGGCATTATCATTTCATGTGGAAAAGAAAAACCATAGCCAAACTGAATACCTGTTGTGAAATGTTTATGTAATGAATCATTTATGTGTTCTTGTTTGATTAAGTCACTGTTTTGGGAAATTGAATCTGCAGCAAGTGCTTGCGGAATCACCAAAAAACTCAGTGTGAAGAAGGAAAAAACAAATCCAACTTTTTTCATGTGATCAAAAGTAGTTGTTTTTTCACAAATGTACAAAACAGTGAATTTTAAGTTTCCTTCTTGCTAAAAAACACACTGACAAGGTGGCCAATGTGTTTTTGAAGAAGCGTTGTTATGCATTGAGAACAAGCTCAATTTTACCCTTTCAGCTTTGTTTCATCCATTTTTTTGCCAGTGCGTTTCGGCTGTTCGAAATGCGGATGATGTAAAGCCCAGCCGGAAGTGCAGGAATTTGCACAGAAGTTTTGCCCGAAAAGTCGGCATCGGTCGAAAATACACTGTTTCCGGCTATAT
This sequence comes from uncultured Bacteroidaceae bacterium, assembly GCA_964559205.1. Classification (GTDB taxonomy): domain Bacteria; phylum Bacteroidota; class Bacteroidia; order Bacteroidales; family DTU049; genus GWF2-43-63. The sequence continues at coordinate 22,357 of CAZLHV010000011.1, read as the reverse complement.
CCATCACCGAAAGATTGGTGAACCTTCCCGTGGTGTTGATAATCAGCAAATTCAAATTGGCATTAAATTCAAAGCTCCACGAAACATTGTTTCCACTTTCGTAAACCGACGTGGTTTCGCGCGTGAAGGTCACCGACGAAAGGGTGCTGCCTCGCAGCGAGCATTCATCCGATTCGGGAATAAGCGTCACATTGTCGGGGTTGTTGAAAATGATGGTATAATGTCCGGAATCGCCCGGAATGCATCCCACACCATTTGATGTAATGAAATCGATATACCCTCCAGCCATATGGTAAGTGCCTGAGTCAGCCAGCGTGGTTCCCAGTCTGACCCCATAGGTTGAATCGGCATAGAAATCGGCCGAAATGGTTGAATACGTCCAATGACCCACGATGGACTGAGCATTGATGAAAAGCGGGGCCAGCAAGATGGCAGCAAAGATAAAATTTCTCATATCCCGGTGTTTGGTTAAGCAAGATACAAAAATGGTGCACTTTTCACAAATAAAAATACAAGGGCTTTGACGTACCTGTTCAATAATTATAGCGCTGATTGGTTTTGAAATATTGCACCAAAGGGAGTTTTCAAGGCATATCTTTCATTTTTATCAAATCCGGAGTTGTTTCACTGTAAACAAATCCTTGAAAAATTTAACAAAATTCACAATGTTTCATTCAGAATGACCAACTTTTGATCGTTTTATTGCCTGCGGAATCGGTAAAACTGACTTCAAGCAATTTCATCCCGGCTTTTTGCTGAGGATTGACCTTTATTGAAAACAAGTTGTATTTTAAATCGTAAACCATTAATGTCCACTGACCGTCGATCCATGCACTGTATGATTCAATCTGGCCCGAATTATCTGTGACAGTGAATGTGATTTCATTTTGCCATGTGAGTCTTCCCTTGGATGGAATATTGGTTTTGGAAATCGAAGGAGCGATGGTATCGTGAATCAGTTTGAACGTTCCGGGACGATCAATTAAAATCTGGTAAAACCCCTCTTGGTTGATTTGAGGCTTCCATGTTTTTTGAATGACATTGAGCTCGGTTTGGGCGAGAAGGGTTTTTTCGTTCATCAGGCTGTCGTTGATTATGGTCAGGAGCATGGGCTTCAACAGCGGTATTTCGGGATATCCGATTTGCCAGACCGGGCCTTTTTCGCCCATGTTTTCTTTCAGTAAAGGTTCGTTTAGGGCAAGATCGGCGTAAAATGTTCCTGTGTCGCAACGAAGAGATACGTTAGGAGTAGAAAACTCGTGAAAGTAGCGATGATGAATTTGATAGGGCCCTGCATCAGGGGCTTTGCCGGTGACGCTTCGACGCAGGGTTACATTGCAAACAGCCGAATTGAATTCGGTATCGGTCGCTTTGATGCTGAGTTTGTGGGGCAGATAGTCGGGGAGGGAGAATAGGCCACGGTTGCTAACCACTCGGTATGCAGGAATTTGAGCCCGGTTACCGGTGAAAGTGCTCACAATTTGCTGTTTTCGGTTCAGCCCTGCTTCGTGGTCGAAAACCCCACGACATGCGGTCGTGTGGTCAAACGAGAACCGGTCAAATTCTACTTTCCACACCAATGTGTCATCGAGCAAAAGTTCTATGGTTCGTGGCAGCAGTCTGAAATAGGTAATACTTTGGTAGTCTTGTACATCGATTCCAAGAAAAAATGTATCGGGGACAACAATATCGCTCATCGCTGCGTAGGTCTGGCCGGTTTTTCTCAGTTTCCAGGCTTTCGAAACGGCGGGTAAATAGCCTCCGTTTTGCAGCTGATACACAATAATCTGATAGAATATCGGCTCCATGTTGTCGTTCAAAGGAAAAAAGCGAAGGGGATTCAGGGGATCTTGTGTGGCAGCATCGCGAATTTCGAAATGAAGATGTTCTCCAAAAGAATAACCGCTGTTTCCTGCAATACCCAGCACCTGTCCTTTTCGCACTGGAATTTGTCCAGCCTCAGGCTCAATGTCGGTCTCAAAAGTATGATGCAGATACTGATATGCTTGCACCACCGAATCGATCGCCGGTGCAAATGCATCCAGATGACCATACACAGAGGTGTAACCATTGGGGTGGGTCACATACACTGCCCGGCCATATGAGGCAGCGTTGTAACGAATGCGGGATACGTACCCATCCCAAATACTGAGCACACTTTTGTCGGTTTTGTTGTTGGTGCGTAAATCAATACCTGAGTGGAAGTGGTTTTTGCGATATTCAGCAAAAACACTGGTGAGGTCAAGGGGTGGCCTTAAAGGAAAACCGGCATTGCTCTGGGATTTTGAAATCAGGCAGGCAGACAAAAAAATGATCAGCAGGATTGAACGCATCATAAAAAAAGCTCCCAATAGGGAGCTAAAATTAATATTTTTTGACTGAAATAGGTTAATTTTCGGGTTGTTCGTCCCAGCAAAATTCCTGAATGAGGTCAAAGGCCCCTTTCAGTCCAAGCTCGAAAGCCTTTTTCCAGTCGGCACAGGCACCTTCTTTGTCGCCGAGTTCTCCTTTTGCGATTCCACGCAAATCGTACACTTCGGCATACCCGGGTTGAATTTCTAAAGCGCGGTCGTAGTCTTTAATGGCTCCTTCGAAGTCCTTCAGATGATATTTGCACAAACCTCTGTAGGCTACAGCTTCGGCATTTTCGGGGTTCAACTCAATGATTTTTGTAAAAATCTGGATGCCGCCTTTGTAGTCTTTTACCGAGATGCGGTTATATCCTTTTTTCAGCAATTCATATTCGTCTTCACTCCCCGACAGCTGAGCACTCTGTTTGCATCCCCCCAGAGCTACAAACAGAATTATCATTGGCAAGAGTAACTTTTTCATCGTTTGATGGATTGGTAATGTGTGCTTTTATACGCCGTTATTTGTTTTCGGTTTCAAAATTACGAAAAATTCTAATTTTGAAAGGATTATCAAGAAAAAAGCATCAGCAACTGCATGTTAAAAAGGATGCAGGTTGCTCATTTCAGCAATGTGATGATGATTCCAGCTTGTTTTACAGAACTGGATGCGTTTTTAGCATGCTCTTTTGACGGGCACAATGCCGTTTTGTAATGCAGTCGATTTCTCGGAACCTCTGAGGTGTTTATTCCGCATCGTGAAACTCTTCGGCATCTTCGTAGGCTTCTTCGCGACGACCCATCAGGGCAAGAATTTTTCCACTGGCAATGCCGCCAAGAATGGCCACAAGAACGGTGATGCCAATGCCGGTCATATGGCCGCCCATGTTGATGCCATGAATGATGGGTAATGCTGCAAATCCGCCCATTAAGCCTGGCAGACCATGTAGATTGGTTACCCCGCAGGTGTCGATGAGTTTCATCCATTTTTGCTGCCGCGCCTGAATCACTGCGAACCCGAAAGTGGATAAACCTCCGGCCATGATACCAATGATGGCCGCCGCCGTGTAGGTGGCATCGGCACAGGTTGAACCTATGGCTACACCACCGGCAAGCGAAGCATTGGCAATATCGGCAATGTTGATTTTTTTACGTAGCCGGATCGAAAAAATATAGGTTGCCAGTGTTGAACCGCACAATGCAATGATAACATTCACAATGGTGTGAGGGACTTGTTCGGGAGCAACAAGCACTGAGCAAAAGCTTGGCCAGAAGACCCAAAGAACCATGCTTCCCAGCATCGAATAACGGTCACTGGTTGCATCAGCTTCAATAGGCTTTTCCAATTCTTTGCTGGTGGTCATGGTTAAGGCCACTCCCAGACCGAAAATGGCTCCAAAGGCATGAATTACGATTGATCCTCCGGTGTCAACCACCGATCCCAGGGGGATGATTCCTAAACCATTGTCGAGTACCATCCATTCATTAAACATGTAAAATGGCACAAACAGCACTCCGAGCATGATGTATTGGGGCATTTTTAATCGTCCAAGCACAGCTCCTGCAGCAATGAGCAGACTGGCTGCAGCAAATTCGGCGAAAATAAGATTATCGATTTCGCTGTGCGATTCACCCAAAAAGTGATTGCCTTTCGCAAGAATGTAAAGAGGCAGGGTGACGCTGACAAGCAAAAATGTGGCGGTCAGAGCCGAACGTCCGTATTTTCGGACAAACACCATGAGAAATCCGAATCCAATCAGCAACATGGCCATAATGTGAATGGCTTTGTTGTAATGCATATCGGCAACAATTTCCTGAGGCAGTGAGTTGGCTCCGGATTCATTGGCCATGGACACAAACGATGCGCCCAGAAAAGCCAGCAATGACATAAAAACAGCTTTCAGTTTCATGTTTGAAGCTTTTGATAAATAATTTTTGTTAATTGCAGGGTGCTAAAGTAAACATTTCCTGATTGCGCAAACGATAAAATTCTGAAGATAAACGGAAAGCAAATCACTTGAGAAAAATGCCTATTTTTATCCTGTCAAAATACATGCGATGATGGAAAATGAACCTAAAGAACAGCCGGTATGTCCACACGGACACACAGACGAAATTATTCCATGCAAATACGGAACTCTTTCGCAGGATGAATATGCTGAGATTCAAAAAAACGAGTCGGCTCACGTGATGGGCTGCATGAAGACATTCTCCAGAGCCGTAACCACTTTCGATGAAGATGGACGTCATGAGGTAAAACTGACCGTAACGAGTCCGAAATGGTATTGCAAGATTCACAAAATCACTTTTTGACAATGGCCTGCAAAATTCGATGATGTGGCAGAGCTATGCGTTTGGCAAATTTCTGGCAGCTTACCGGTGTGATTCCAATAAGAAATTTCCTTTCGTTTTCAATAAATGAAATAATCATTACTTTTACACGTTAATAGCCCCAAAACCAAACAGTGTGACGATTCTGAACAAACTAACCTTTGTCGTGTGTCTTTTTCCTGTTCTGCTTAATGCACAGAACGGAGCCAACCGGGTGTTCACTTTTCTCGAGCAACCCAACAGCGCAAGGTTGCTTTCGCTTGGTGGCAACATGGCCAGTATCCACGATGGTGATGTGGGCCTGCTTTTAAGCAATCCGAGCTATATAAGCGATTCTGTTCACCGTGGATTATCGGTTCATTATACCGACTATTTTGCAGGCATTAACTATGGCACGGCAACTTATTCCCACAGCCTGAAAAAAGCCGGCAGTTTTGCGGCATCGGTTCAATACATGAACTATGGCAGGTTTGACGAAACGGATGTGTATGGGCAGGTGATCGGCTCGTTTACAGCCAGCGACTGGGCATTTACAGTGGGCTGGGGACGTGTGCTGGCTCCGGGTTTTAGTATTGGGGCTAATGCCAAAGTCATATACTCCGACATGTACCTGAAGAAATCTTCGGGACTGGCAGTCGATGTGGCAGGAAGCTACTTCAATGATGACAAGTATTTCAGTGCCACCTTGCTGATCCGAAACGCAGGACGACAACTGAATACCTATACAACGGGCATTTCAGAACCACTTCCCTTCGATATTCAGCTTGGAGTTTCGAAAAGACTGATGCATGTGCCCCTGCGTTTTTCGTTTCTGGCCCATCATCTTTATAAATGGGACATCCGGTATAGCAATCCTTCTGATGTTGAAACCGATCCGCTGACTGGTTTGCCGGTAACGGAGCGCAAGCTGTCGGCATTCAGTGATAAACTCATGCGTCATTTGGTGATTGGGGCCGAACTGGCACCTTCGAAGAGTTTTAGTTTAAGAATAGGCTACAACTATCAACGGCGGAAAGAGCTCACTGTGGCAAGTCGTCTTTCAACCGTTGGATTATCCTGGGGTTTTGGCATCCGGATCAAAAAACTTTATCTTAGTTATGCACGAAGTGCATATCATCTGGCTGGTTCACCCAACGTAATTACGCTAACGACCAATCTTTCAGACTACATTAAATAGAATCAGATTTTTTCTGCATAATTTCATAGGTCTGATACCTGATCAGCGGATCCTGATTGAAGACCTTAAGCAGATCGTCATATAAATCCGGATGAACATTGTTCATGATTTCCGGATTCTCGAAAAACACTTCGGTTGCCACAGCAAAATATTCGTGCATGTTACTGTAACCATACGATCTGAGCAGTTGAGGTCTGGCGTATGGGTTTCTGATTTCGTCACGGGCTCTAAGATAAACGGGCTTGAGTTTCATCAGCAGATGGTGATAACTCATTCCGCTCTCAATGATTTCAATGGCGAAGGCATGAGCCATTTCGTGAAGCCCGACATTTCGGCTGTCATGAGCATCACGAATACCGGCCTCATAATCTTCCCAAGAGAGTGAGATCAGGCCAGTGATATCGACTTCACCTTTATATATTCCTCCTGTTTTTTGATTTCGGTAGTGTGCCGGAACCAGCTGAATATGATTGAAATGATCGAGCAGGCTCTCGGAAAGTCCGAAGGTGAGCTGCACAAAAGTAGACGATACAAGGATGATGTGACGTTCGCTGATATAAAAGCCGGGAGCGGGATAAAAATGGGTTGACTTCTGAAACCGAATGACCCTTGCAATGAAGAGGTTTTGTTCTTCGGCGCTGAGGGTTCTGAAGTAAAACATTTCGTTTTGCAATGTGCTGCGGATGAAGTTTTCTTTGCCTTTGAGCGGAATGTGTACCTGGGACAGATATTCATACGAGGTTTCCATGCCGGAAAACCTGCTTGTTTTTTGGTTGGCATCGGAATATAGCTTTCCCACAAATGCAGCCACAAGAATAAGCATGACAATAAACGCCATAAACGATGATCAATGAAATGAAGAACGGAAAATATCGGGGAATGCTGATTTTAATTTCTCAATATCCTGTGGGACGTCGACGGAATGTCCTTTGTAATTCGTTTTCAACACCCTGATGGAGTAACTGCTTTCAAGCCACCGGAGTTGTTCGAGGGATTCTGTTTTTTCGAGAACAGAAGGCTTGAGCCGTGTGAGTTCATACAGCGTGGTCATGCGGTATGCATAGATGCCGATGTGCTGAAGAAACGGATGCTGTTCAAAAAGAGCTTTGTCGCGACGTTGATTTCTGATAAAAGGGATGATTGAACGGCTAAAGTAAAGCGCATCGTTTTTTGCATTGATGACTACTTTCATGCAGGTTTCCGAAAACAGGTCGTTGTCGTTGTCGAATGGTCTTACCAGGGTGGCAATGTTCACCATCGGATCGTAGAATGCAGTTATGAGCTGACTGATGATGGCGGCATCGATAAATGGCTCATCGCCCTGAATGTTGACAATGACCGTGTCAGGATCATTCTTGCTATATCCAGCCAGCAACGCAGCCTCGAAGCAACGATCGGTTCCGCTCGGATGATCGGGTGAGGTGAAAATGGACCTTCCGCCGAAACTGGCAACCTTCTCTTCAATCCTGGCATCATCGGTAGCGATGAAAAGGGCAGAGAGGCCATCAGCCTTTGATGCGTTTTCCCATACCCACTGGATCATGGGTTTTCCGGCAATCAGAGCCAGAGGTTTTCCGGGAAAACGGGTTGAGGAATAACGTGCAGGAATGATACCGATGAATTTCATACTAAAACAGGCCGAATAGTTCGGCATTGATTTTATCAATGATGATACCCAAATCTTCTTTGCTTTCGTGAAATTTCACTTTTTCGACATCAATCACCAATAGTTTTCCGTCCTGATATCCGCTGATCCAGGATTCGTATCGATCATTCAGACTTTTAAGATAATCAAGCCGGATGGATGCTTCATATTCGCGGCCTCTTTTTTGAATCTGGCTGACAAGTGTTGGCACATCTGCACGAAGATAAATCATCAAATCGGGTGCTTTAATGAACGAAACCATCAACTCGAATATGGACTGATATGTAGCGAAATCACGAGACGACATCAATCCCATGTCGTGGAGATTGGGGGCGAAAATAAAAGCATCTTCATAAATTGTCCTGTCCTGAATGACGTTTGTGGCATTTCGGTGAAGCTCGACAATTTGTCTGAACCTGCTGTTTAAAAAATAAATCTGCAGGTTAAACGACCACCGCTTCATGTCTTCATAAAAGCTTGATAAATATGGATTGCTGTCCACATCTTCGTATTGTGGGGTATATTTATAATGTTTGGCCAGCAAACTGGTCAGGGTTGTTTTTCCGCTCCCTATATTTCCGGCGATAGCTATGTGCATGGTAAGTGTTTTTAATTAGAGGGTGCTAATTTCATATTTTTATTTGGAAAATCAAAAAATATCAGGGAATTTTATAAACAAAGAATTTATTTTCACAGTATAAAACCATATATGGATAAATGAACGCAAAATCGATGATTGATTTATTTGGAAAACCAATCCAGACAGTTTGATGCAGGACGGGGTGATACACACTGATGCTGTCGTTTGTCAGGCTGTATATTGCAGGTCCGGATAGTTGCCTTGAAGATGCGCTGTCGTGTAGGGCAAATTGAAAATTACCATAAGGGTCAAGGAAAACGGCATGTCCTTTTTTTTGAGATAAAAGAATCCCGCTTTCATTTTCCGACAATTGATCAGGCTTGAAATCGTCAAGAAATATAGGCAGATTCAAGTGAATATTTGAGGTTAATGCACCTGCAGGGCTGACCCGGAGCAGGGTTTGGTCGTATTGGCAGTATAGCCTGAATCCTCCATCCGGACAGCGACACATCAGTGAAACATCGTTATCGCTCCACGATGTCAGATCATAGGTGCTTGTGATGGCAAGATCAGAACTTATAATGGTTGCTGTCTGAAGATCCCGGTTAAACAGAATGACTTTATGCGGGTTGGAGGCATCGATTGACCAGAAATTACTGAGCTTGCGTTGTCCGGCTAAAGCTGTGCGGGTACCACTTGTGTCGAATCTGAGAAAACTTCCGGACTGATCTACAGTAAATACCTGTCCGAAAAAGTCGATAGAAAATGCAACTGAATGACTTCCCGGATCAATACATTTCAATAGCACGGGGCTTTGTGACCGACCATGAATAGCCATTGAAAGCAGCAAGACAGGGACGAGAATGCGCGGAATCATTTATCAGCTGAATTTGATTTCAAAGATAGTAAATAAAAAACCGTTCCGGAAAAGAACGGTTTTAAGTGTACCCGAGGCCGGGATCGAACCGGCACGAGTGTTACCTCATCGGTTTTTGAGACCGACGCGTCTACCAATTCCGCCACTCGGGCAAGCGGGCTGCAAAAGTACACATTTTTTTATTCTGAAGCAGCACTTTTTATGGATCGGAATTTTTTATCAACTCCTGGTCCATATATCCTAATCATATAAATGCCGTCAGGAAGCGAAGGGAGATCGAAACTTTGCTGAGATCCTGCAGCCATGATGAAGGGGGCAGAAAGGTAAACCTGACGACCCTGAACATCGAATAATGAGAGTTGCAGCGGGTACAGCACATCGAGATCGCTTGACAGCAGGAGGTTGCTGCTGAAGCATGTGTTGATATTCAGTCCGTTCTGGGGATTTTCGTTGATCACACTCAGTATGCGCGAAAAATGTTCATGGCCATCGAAATCTACCTGACGAATCCTGTAATACACTGCACCAGTGACATCGAGCTGATCGGTGTAGGAATATTCTAGAGGAATGTTGCTGTTGCCAGCGCCCTGAACCGTCGCAATGGTCAGGAAGTTTTCCTCGTCAGTACTCCTTTGAACTTCGAAGCGGTCGTTTTCTGTTTCGCTCAGGGTTTGCCATTCAAGCCTAACTTCGTTTTCAATTCCATTCAGTCTGAAGTATCCCCATTCGACAGGAAGTGTGGTGGTGGGGAAAAGGCTGATTTCAGCATAGCATGCATCGCTTGGCGCAGCCAAAGTGCCTGGGTTGGCGTCGAATGGAATACACATGACCCTGAAATTTTCGCTCGATGCATTGCTTCCGAAGTTGATTACCACGCTGGTTGTGCCTTGTCCAGATACAATGCAAGGGTCGGTTCCGTTTGGACATGCAGCTTCAATAACAACCGGAGGGGTGCGGTCCACAGCACGGATCATCCATTTGTAGTAAGTAGCATAGGTTGTCGGGGTAATGGTATAGGTGTAGTCGGTGTTGTTTAGGGGGTTGGCCTCGCCTGTGATGGTGCCTCCCGAAAGTGCGCTAATGCGGCAATCTTCGCAAAATACCTTCAGGTTATCTACTCCTTCAACCGGACTTGAACAGATTCCGCCCCTTGTGAGACGAACTTTTATGTTGGCTGCTGATGGTACGGAGTATGCTGCAAAATGCCATAAGCCATCGGGAAAATAGTAATTGACAGGCTGTTGGGTCCATGTATATCCCTGGCCGGTCGAAGTGTATAATTCCGGGGCATACAGCTGATAATCTTCGTCAAATGTATTGTCGTAATTTCCTGCTGTACAGGGGTATTTTGCCTTATAGGCAAATTTAATCATGGGATTGGCACAAGTTGAAGTATTCAACTCCTTTGTGATAATTTGAGAAGCACCTGATGCATTGCAAAACTCAAACCCGGTATAAAATGCAGCATAGTAATCAGAAAAAACGCCAGCATGATTTGCGGTTCCGTTACAGCCGCTATTCCATAGGTAAGTGTATGCAGTTGACGAACTTCTGTATGAATGATATGGAATGGTAACGCCGGTAGTCGAATAATTAAATCCGGTAGTCACCGGCCCATACCATTTGTCGGTTGTAAAATTCTCAGTGTACATGGTTGCACCTGAGATTACGGGAACCGAAACCGTAGCTGGCCCAAGATCATCTACCACAATATTGTCAAGTGCTATCCAATTTGAGGAAGTTGCATTTGGAAAGTACATCACCACGGCAATGTTCTGGCCGCCGCACACATGACTTTCAAGACTGAGTGTCTGCGATGTGCAGCCGCTGTTAGCTGCGGCAGATGTATTGGGCGTAATGGTTCCCCACAATACCCAGCCATTGTTGTTTGGATTTAGCCTGTCCCAGCTGCAGGCACCGGTGACAAGATAATACACCTGAATGGTTCCTGCTGATGCATTCACTCGTCGGCTGTCGAAAGAAAGCCGGATGCCTTTTCCCTGAGGCACATTAATGGTGTTTGTTTCCACATATGCAAAGGTCGAGGAAGTATAATATACATAGTTGCCAAAAGCACAGGAATAGGTGGTTCCGGCATTTCGTGTCATGCCCGATGTAGTGTAAAACCCGGTACTGCCGGAAGTAAAATCCTGACTCCAAAGCACGGCAGCAGGCGTTGAGCCTTGGAAAAGTACTGTAAGCAAAACAACAGCAAATAGCTTCATGGCATTACCAATAAAAGTAAGCCTCAAAGATACAACAGAGGTACGGGTCTTTGCAACAATTCTTTACAATGGCCGGGTATCAAATGGTTAACAAGGGCTAAAAAAGCCTGATGATGTCGTTCATGTTGGCATAGACAAGCAGAGCAAGCAGCAGGAAGAATCCCACATATTGGGCAATTTCCATCACTTTTTCCGAGGGCTTTCTTCCGCTGACGATTTCAATAAGCAGAAACAGGACGTGTCCGCCATCGAGTGCCGGTATGGGGAGAATATTCAGGATGGCCAGCATGATCGATAAGAAGGCCGTTAGTCGCCAGAAAGCTTCCCAGTCCCAAACTCCCGGAAAGATTTTACCAATGGAAATGAATCCTCCCACATTTTCGTATCCTCGCACATCTTTGTTGAAAATCAGTTTCAGCTGTTTCCAGTAATCTTTAACCGTGGTCACGGCTTTTTCAGCTCCGGCAGGAATGGCTTCAAAAAAGCTGTATTCGCGGGTTGCGATGTTGAAAAAACGGTTCATATCCGATACCGGAACCACCTCGATTTGGCCGATTTCGTTGACTTGAAGAGTATAATTCACGAGGTTGTTTCCACGAACTGCGAGCACTTCGATTTCGCTGTTTTTATGCTTCGCTGCCATTTCCTTAAACTGGTCGTGAAAAGAAATTAATGTGTCGTTTACCATGAGAATCCGATCTCCTTTTTTCATGCCCGAGGATAAGTTGAGCGATGAGTCGGGGATTTCGCCAATGATCATGGGCATGCGTGGCAGGATCATTCCGGCTCGTTCCGAATCAATCATTTTTTTCAGGAAATCACTCGGAACGTTGAGCGTGAATACACTGTCGCTTCTGTCAACAGTAATGGTTTTTGCGTTTTCGAGCAGGATGGTTGGTACAATATCAAAGAAGTCGACGACTTCGATTTCATCAATTTTAAGGATCTGATCACCATTGCGCAGGCCAAGTTCCATTCCAAGCGAATCGACAGCAATACCATCTTTAACCTCAGCGTTAGGGAGGTACTTTTCGCCCCAGGTCCAGAGCATAATGATATAGATAAACACCGCAAGCAAAAGATTTACAGTAACACCCCCAATCATCATAATGAGGCGTTGCCATGCTTTTTTGCTTCTGAATTCATCGGGCTTTGGGGGCTGCTTCATTTGTTCTTTGTCCATCGATTCATCAATCATGCCCGCAATTTTCACATAGCCACCTAAAGGAAGCCATCCAATGCCATACTCGGTTTCGCCTTTTTTAAATTTAATAAGCGAAAACCACGGATTGAAGAAAAGGTAGAATTTCTCAACCCTTGTTTTGAATATCCTGGCAGGAATGAAGTGTCCAAGCTCGTGCAAAATCACGAGTATCGATAAACTGAGTAGCAGCTGTGCAATTTTAATCCAGATTTCCATAGTCTATTTTGTGTTCATTTGATGACAAAAACGTCGGGTTTCATGATCAAGTTCAATCAGTTCGGCAATTGATCCTGCAGTAGCAGGAGACAATTTAGACATGGCCTGCTCGACCATGATTTGCATTCCTGTAAACGAAATGCGGTCATTTAGAAATAAGTCAACCGCCGTTTCATTGGCTGCGTTTAGAATACATGGAGCTCCACCACCTGAATCTAAGGCATCGTAGGCTAGTTTTAGGTGAGTGAAAGCCTGCGTGTCGGCTTCTTCGAAAGTGAGCTGTTTCACACCCGAGAGTCCTTCAGCCTGAAAAGGTGCAGAAAGCCGGTCAGGCCATGCCAGTGCATATTGAATGGGGAGTCTCATGTCGGGGAGGCTCATTTGTGCTTTCACTGATCCATCGATAAACTGAACCATGGAATGAATAATCGATTGCGGATGAATGACAATGTCGATTTTCGATGCCGGCAAATTGAAGAGCCATCGTGCTTCGATGACCTCAAATCCTTTATTCATGAGTGTAGCCGAGTCGATGGTGATTTTATGACCCATGTTCCAGACCGGATGTGCCAAAGCCTGAAGCAAAGTGACCTGGCCGAGTTTTGCTTTTGTGTAACCGCGAAAGGGTCCCCCGGAAGCGGTAAGGATGATTTTTTCGACCGACCTGGAGTCTTCGCCCTGCAGGCATTGCATGATAGCAGAATGCTCACTGTCGATCGGTAAAATTGGGGCACGTTGTTTCAGCGCCTCCTTTGTAACTATTTCGCCTGCTACAACCAGAACCTCTTTGTTGGCCAGGGCGATTTTTTTTCCGGCCAGAATGGCCGCCATTGCTGGTTGCAGACCCGAAATGCCGACCATGGCCAGCACGACAGTATCGACACTGCCCGATGCTGCAACCTCAACAATTGATTTCATGCCACTAAACACTTTTGTGTCAGTGTGACTCAGGGCTTGAGAAACTTCATTGTACAGGTTTTCGTTGCCAATCACCACCATGTTTGGTCTGAATTCGAGAGCCTGTTTGATCAGTTCTGCCGCATTATTACCAGCAGTAAGAACCTCTACAGGGAATCGTTCGGGATAGAGCCTGCACACATCGAGAGTCTGACGACCAATCGAACCGGTGGAGCCGAGTATGGCAAGACGCTGCTGCATGTCAGAATGAAATATAATTGGCAGGATTCACCGGTTGAAGGTCAACCCATAATTCAAAATGTAAGTGTGGGCCACTTGTGTTTTCGCCGGTATTGCCTATGACAGCAATAGGATCGCCGGCTTTGACCGTTTCTCCCTGTTTTTTCTGGAGAGAGGAATTATGCATGTAAACACTCACAACCTTGCCTGGATGCAAAATAATGGTGGTGAATCCTCCTGACAATGTCCAGTCTGAAAAAAGCACGGTTCCATCTGCAATGCTTTGAACCACTGAGCCTTTTGATGCTCCGATATCCACTGCAAAATGCCGGTTTGAGGGATGATAATTATTAATCACTGTTCCTTTCACCGGAGATAGAAAATATAGGTTTTTCCCACCACCGGAGCTTTCAGTGTCGGGTTGAGCAATGTCCTGAGCCGAATATGTGTCGTAAGTAGCTGTCATCAGCGATGAATCGGTGTTGTTCAGCAAGGCAAAAAAGTCCTGAAAATACTGATCCCGGCTCACCAGCTCCTGTTCAAGACTATCGGTTTTCATGGACAGGCGATAAACCATCTCTCTTTCTTCAACGCTTCCATAACCCGGAATGTACTCGCGTAGAGGAGTGAACGCAATCAGGAAAACGGTGAGTGTGATTAATAGCAGTGATACAATGGCAATGACCACAAATACATTCAGACGAGACAAGCGAAGCGAAAATTTCTCCTCGAAAGTACTCTCGTTCATGATTACCAGTCGGTAGGGAAACCGAAGTTTATGTACAATCCGTTGCCAGCGGCCTTTGTTGTTCATTGCATAGGTCTATGAATGTGCAAATATCGGATAAATTTTCAATGCTGCGAAATGACGTTAGAAAAGTTGAACTGTTTGTTGCTTAAGAAGGAACATCATATACAGTGTTTGATGCGTAAAATATGAGCATGAAGTGTGTCAGATAATCATTATGCGAATGCTTTGTGTGCCTTGCCCATTGCTTAATACAATCACATAGTTTCCAGCAGGAACACCATTCAGGTTCAAGAGCTTCTGCTGTTTTCCTGCTTTCTGTGTTTCAGCTTCAGAAAATACACGAATCTCGTTTCCGGTGATGTCCATAAGTTTCAACGATATGGTTTCGACCTGTTGCAAATCATACTCCAATATGGCTTCCCCATGAACCGGGTTAGGATAAATGAGAACCGTTGCCGTCAAGCTGCCAAACTCAGGAGTGCCAATGTTCAATCCGGAAAGATATCTGGCCATGGCTGCATATTGTTCAGTGCCAATCCAGGTGAGACCTCCAGCCACGATTCGGCCATCGGGTTGCATCACCACGGCCTTGGCTTCGTCGCGGGAAACGTCAAAATTTGTTGTCACATATCCGTATGTGCCGAATCCGGTATCCCACAACCCTGTGGAGTCGAAGCGGCCCACCAGAAAACCGGCGTTGGCATTTAATCCCTGAACACCTGCAAAAACCAGTTTTCCGTCGGGTTGAACATAAATGTCATTGATGGTGTTCGATTGTCCGTCGATGTCGCTTGTGACCAATCCCGAGGTGCCGAAACTGTTGTCCACTGATCCATTGGCATTGAGTTTAAGGATAGCCAGATCATTATCACCGCTGTTGGTATAATAGCCCGCTAGGATGATTTTATTATCGTGGCAAACAGCCATGGCATTTGCGATGCCCAGTTCGCTTCCTATCTGAAATACTTCATATCCATCGTTGCTGAAGGAGACATCAAGTTGGCCAGTGGTGGTGTAACGAATTGCAGTAAACCGATAGGAAAATCCGTTATCGGCGCCGCCTACGAGTACGATTTTTCCATCCGACTGAAGACCCATGCTCCAGATCACCGTACCGTCGGTGCCAATTGATTCAGTGACTTTTCCTGTGCCATTGAATGTAAGGTCGAGGGTGCCGTCGGTATTGTACCGTGCCATAGCCAGCGAATTTGTGCTGCCCAGATCGGTATATCCGGCCACCACAATTTTTCCGTCGGGCTGAATGGCCATGCAGTAACAATCGTCGTTTTCGGCTCCAAATGATGTTTTCACGATGCCATCAACACTGAATGTATTGTCGAGGGTGCCATTGGGATTGAGTCTCATAAGGCAGAAATCGTCGTTAAGCCCGTTGCCAGTTGTGCCGGCTAAAACTATTTTTCCATCGTTTTGAAGAGCAATGCTGTTGCTGTAATCATATGCATTGTTCAAGTCCTGAATGAAACTCCCACCGGTTCCAAATGTGTTGTCGATACTACCATCTATATTGTAACGGATTGCCCCAAAATCATAGTCAGTGCCATTGTGCGCATAGATGACGGCAACTATTTTCCCGTCGGGTTGAACCACCAGATCGCCAATGGAATTGCTGCCAGCACTGACCAATGAGGTCACTTTACCATCTGCATCGAAGTCGCTGTCTAAGGTGCCCGGCTGTGCCTGACAAAACAAAGAACTGATCACAATCAGTGACAACAGATATGTTTTTTTCATGATTTCTTTTTTGCAGTTGTAAAGATAGGCAATCCTTTCTTAATCATTTTCAGATTCTTCGTCGGCATTGCCTGTCAGCTTACTCAAGACATTGTTGATTTCTGTTTCGCTGTTCAGCAATCGTTTCCGGCAAAAGAGGATGAGTTCGGCTGCCCGTTTCACTCGCATCATGAGCGTGTCGGGGTCTGGCGTTTCGTTTTCAATTTCTTTAACGATGTTCTCAAGTTCTGTGAGAGCATCGGAATAGGTTAGTTCACTCATTGTTTTTGTTTGTTTGTTGAACAACGGATAGAATACGGCTGTCGTGCAGTATGGTTTCGAGCATGTCGCCTTCGTTAAGGATGGAAGCATCGATCACCACACGTCCGTTTCGCAGGGTGATGCTGTATCCTCTTTTTAATACCTGAATCGGATCAAGCATGTTGACTTTGCTTTCAAGCAAATTCAGGCTTGAGTGCAGTAGCTGCGGAATTCTTTGCGAAGCCCCCTGCAATTGTTGCTGATGAAGTTTGTTGCCGTGCAGTGCATCGCGAAGCTGATCCCGAACGCTGGAGGTTATTCTTTGCAGGTGAGTATCAATGATCCTGTTGTGCCTGTTCACGATAGAGGTGTTCCTGAGGTTAAGCACATTGATACACTGGGTAAGAAATATTTTCTGTTCCTGAAACATTTCACGGGCACTGTAGTAAATGTCGTTTGTGAGGTTTTCAATCCAGTCGTCGTGCTCTGCCAGTGCCATCAAAGCCTGAGCCGACAGTCTTCCGGTCAGTTCGCGGATGATATTAAGCTGTTCGGCATATTTTCCCAAAATAAAATAGCCTACGTCGGTGGGCGTGATTTTATTGGTATGCGCCACCATTTCGACCACCGTTTCATTTGTGGAATGACCAATCCCTGTGATCACTGGCAGTGGACATTCGCAAACAGCTCTGGCCAGTTCGTAATGGTCGTAACAATCCATGCCCGTGTCATCGCCGCCTCCTCGGATGATTAAAATGGCGTCGAATTCCCCGCGACGTTGGCCAATCATGCGAATTCTGGCAGCAATGGTTTCAACGCCCCGGCTTCCCTGTAGCACAGCAGTAAATAATTTCAAATCCATTTTAAAAGGGGCTCCCTCGACACGTAAAATGTTTTTCAGGTCGCTGAATCCACGACTTGTGGCGGCACTAATCACCGCCAGTCGCCAGGGAACTCCCGCCAAAACCTGACTTTTGTTTCTGTCGAACAGGCCTTCGCTTTTGAGCCTTTCAATGGTTTTCTTTTTCTCCATGGCCATTTGGCCAAGGGTATACATGGCGTCAATTTCGAGAATGCGCAATCTCATTCCAAATTGTTCATGAAACCTTACTTCGGCGAGAAAAAGAATGGAAATTCCGTCGTTGAGCTGCTTTCCGGTCACAGCCCTGAAATTTGATGAAATTCTGTCAAGATCGCCCGACCAAATCACCGATTGCACCTTTGCAGTGACTTTGCCTTCAGATTTTTCTACCAGCTCAGGGAAGGCATGTCCGGTTACCGTGTAATGGTTCAGCTTCAGCATGTCTGCCCGTACCCACAAAGGTAATGGAAATTCACCGGCAATGGTTTGCCTTACCTTGATCAGTAGTTCGCTAAGCGATAAAACAGACGAATTTGGACTGAAGGTGGGCATGAAATGATTTTTTTGTAAAAATACAAATAGTTTGTGGTCCGCAAATGATATGACACAGGCATTATTTCTGTCAGAATGATTTAAAATCCTGATTTCTTCGTCTGGGTTCAAATCCGCTTTCTTTTATGAGCTGTATCATTTTTTCAGCATCAAGCCTGAATGATGCGCCAGCCGATGAAACCACATTTTCTTCAATCATGATGCTGCCCAGATCGTCGGCTCCGGCCCAAAGACATACAGCAGCGGTGGTGTTGCCCACGGTGAGCCACGATGCCTGAAGGTGGGGTATGTTATTCAGTACAAGGCGCGAAATAGCGATCAGCCTGATGTATTCGGATGGCGTTGGGAAATGCTTTACCAGCCCTTCGCGCAGCAGGGTGGTGTTTTCAGCATAAAATGGCCAGGGAATGAATGACAGAAAGCCAGGGCTGTCTGCGGGCTTTTCGTCCTGTACATTGCGAAGCAAAAACAAATGTCTGATTCTCTCTTCCAGGGTTTCGACATGACCAAACATCATGGTGGCCGAAGTGACCATTCCCAGACGGTGTGCAGCCCGCATCACGCCGAGCCATGCCGATACACTTATTTTGGCAGGCGAAACGATGGCTCGAACCCGGTCTGACAATATCTCGGCACCGGCGCCCGGAAGGCTGTCGAGCCCTGCCATGGTGAGTTCGCGTAACACTGCTTCATGCGAAAGGCTTTCGCTTCTTGCAATAAAATCAATTTCTGCAGGACTAAGCGCATGAAGTTTCAGTGTTGGGAATTCCGATTTCATCCAGCTGAACAAGGAGCTGTAGAACGCAAGCCCAAGGTCGGGATGCAGCCCTCCCTGAAGCAGCAATTGATCTCCGCCAAGGTGAAACAGCTCGCCGATTTTTTGGCGGTATTCATCGCGCGTGGCAACAAAGGCCCGCGAACTGTTTTTTGCACAACTGAAATTGCAGAAACGACAGGCGGTGATACAGACGTTGGTGATGTTCACATTTCGGTCAATCATCCAGCTGACACTACGGTCGGGGTGTAGCTGCATGCGCTTTTGGTGTGCAGCGTTCATTAACTCATGCAGCGGGGCCTGAGCATACAACTGTATGGCCTCGGCTTCTTCGAGCAGCCTGCCGTCAGCCACCTTTTCAAAGACCTTCCCAATATCGTTCGAATTCATGCATGCAAAGGTATGAACTTATGTTGACCGGAAAGTGGTTGCATCGCAATTGTATTGTGATGACAGCTTTTTTTTCTTTGTATGATCGCACAATAATCCGATGCGAAGTATTTTTTGAAACGTGTTTGAACGAAACGACGATGGTGAGGAGACCGGAATGATTTTTCGCAACAATATGAGCGTTAATAAGTTTGAAGACAAATCGAGTGTGAAATTTCCTGTTTTGATGAACAGATCAATTTGACTAGGCAAATTTCATGACATGCAGATTGAGACAATAAGTGTGTATTAACAGAATGTAAAATAACCTATTGTGAGGATAAATATTTTCCCTGTTTTTCATGCCGTGTATCATTTTTATTTTTGCTAATTGATTGTATTTCAGCTGGTATTATGATATGTGTCATTGTTTGTTCGTTTTTCGGGTCTGTGTTGCGGTGGGAATAAAATCATACATTTGCACAAAAAACTGCAAATGGACATTAAAATTGAATTTTTCCGTCGCCGAACCATAAAAGGCACCACAGTATATATCACCGATACGCTCGAGCATCTGCCCGACAATATTTTTACTGAAGAGGAATTTGCATATGCGCGACAGATGATTAAAAAGGAAAAGGCAAAAGTGATTTCTTTCAACCGTCTGCCTTATCTTGATGTGATTGCTGTTTTGCCTGAGAAGATAAAAAGTGATGATGATACCGAATTGGTTCGTCGTCTTGGAAACGATGTGCTGAAGCTTGTCAACAAACACAAGCATGAGTCACTTAGTGTTGAAGTTTGCAATGATGAACCCGGCCTTGCACAGTTTTTTCTCGAGGGTTTGATGTTGGGCAACTATGAGTTTCTGGCCTACAAAACAGATCATAAGCCCGCCAAGCATTTGCAAACAGTGATGCTTCGTCAGAACATGGTTGAATTCGTTCATGTGTTTGAGCTGCAAAGAATACAGCGTGCAGTGAGTTTTGCCCGCGATCTGGTGAACGAGATCCCTGCCGAGCTGACCTCGGCTACTTTTCCGAATCGTGTAAAAGAGTTTATGAAGGATGTTCCGGTGAAAGTTGAGGTGCTTTCGAAGCAGAAAATTGCAGCCATGAAAATGGGCGGATTGCTGGGCGTAAACCGGGGCAGTGTTACAGAACCTTCGTTTACTATTCTTGAGTATAAGCCGAAAAAAGCTGTGAACAGTAAGCCTTATGTACTTGTCGGCAAAGGTGTGATGTACGACACAGGCGGAATGAACCTGAAACCCGGTGCATCGATGGCCGATATGAAATGCGACATGTCGGGAGCAGCTGCAGTGGCTTCGGCGCTGCATTTGGTGGCAGCCATGCAACTGCCAGTGCATGTGGTTGGCCTGATACCGGCTACCGACAACCGTCCCGGCGGTGATGCCTATGTTCCGGGCGATGTGCTGACCATGATGAATGGAAAAACGGTTGAAGTGCTCAACACCGACGCCGAAGGCCGTCTCATTCTTGCCGATGCCTTGTGTTACGCACAGAAATATGATCCGATGCTGGTGATTGATATTGCCACCCTGACAGGATCGGCTCATGCAGCCATTGGCAATTATGCCATTGTGGGCATGGAATCGGATGCCACAGGCTATTTTTCACGACTGCATGATGCAGCCGAAGAGGTGTTTGAACGCATTGTTGAGTTTCCTTTCTGGGACGAATATGCCGAGCAGCTGAAATCGGATGTGGCTGACATGGCCAATATTGGCGGCAAATATGCCGGCGCCATTACAGCTGGAAAATTCCTTGAAAAGTTTACGGAGTATCCATACATTCATCTCGATATTGCAGGGCCGGCGTTTATGGACAGCGCGTGGAACTACTGGCCAAAGGGCGGCACCGGTGTCGGAGTTCGCCTGTTCTACCAGTTTTTGAAAACCGAATCGCTGCGCAGAAAATAGTTGTGTAACTTAAAAATCTTGATCATGAAATTTTTTCTTTTTGTGATGCTGTTGGCCGCTATCCCGGCCATGGCTCAAAAGCCCGCATACCGGATGGTGAATCCTGCCGGAAACGATGTGCCCTGGGATACACTGGTGGCACAACTTTCAAAAGCCGACATCGTATTCATCGGAGAGTATCACAACAATCCCATCTGCCATTGGATGGAATACGAGATCACGGCCGCCTTGTATGAAAAGAAACAGGGTAAAATTGTTCTTGGTGCCGAAATGTTTGAAGCTGATAACCAGCTGTTGATTGATGAATATCTGGCTGGAAAGATCAAACAAAAAAATTTCGAGGATGAAGCAAAACTCTGGAATAATTATCAGACCGATTATAAGCCTTTGATTGAGTTTGCGAAGGAAAAGAAATTATCGTTTGCCGCCACCAATATCCCGCGGCGTTATGCTTCAATGGTGGCTGCGGGTGGCTTCGAAGCATTGGATTCGCTTTCTGTAAATGCTAAAAAGTTGATCGCCCCCTTGCCCATGGCCTACGACGAGAACCTGAA
The DNA here is from genome assembly GCA_964559205.1 of uncultured Bacteroidaceae bacterium. Classification (GTDB taxonomy): domain Bacteria; phylum Bacteroidota; class Bacteroidia; order Bacteroidales; family DTU049; genus GWF2-43-63. The sequence continues at coordinate 820 of CAZLHV010000011.1, read as the reverse complement.
CTGTTACAAAAGCATGTTGAGTATGGGCGGAATGGGTGGCGGACATGTCAACAACAATTTGCCAAAGGCACAGGCCGCAAAAGATGCAACCATGGCTCATTTTATACTGCAGTACATGAAGCCCGGACACACATTTATTCATTACAACGGATCGTTTCACAGCGATAACCACGAAGGCATTGTGTGGTACGTTAAATAGCAGAAACCCAGTCTGAAAATTGTTGTCATTTCTGTGGCAGAGCTTGACAATCTGTCGAATCCATCGAAAGAAGATCTGGGCAGTGGCGATTACACGCTGCTTGTTCCTTCAACCATGACAAAGACGTATTAATCGCTTCTTTCATCCTGTGAATTCATCCGGCATTGAAACTTTTCAGTGCCGGATTTTTTTGTGGAGCTGTGGAAAGTTTCCAATAAAAATGAATACTTATGTGTAAAAGTTTCCATTGGCGCTGGATACTTTGGGTATAATCAAGCTGCCGAAATATTTCAGATTAAAATATTCTTTCAGGAAATTACAACTCCATTGAAAGAAAATCTCTAAGTTGTAGATGCTGAATTCCATTGTATGTGTTTCCCCTGAAAGGATCCATTGAAACGACCATTTTGGGATAATTATTTTTAATGCGTTCCAGATTTCCAAACTCGCGATCTATGGTCGTCTGAGCATTGAGAAACCGCAAAAAGTGTATCGTATACAATACAAAATATGGAATTTTCATTAAAGTGTATGTTGTAAAAGACGAAAAGACACCAAAATATGCACAGATAATCGGGAAAAAGTCGATTATCTGTGTAAAAAGATGTATATTTGCATTTT
>CAZLHV010000010.1:0-36788 GCA_964559205.1 uncultured Bacteroidaceae bacterium | reverse complement strand
GTTGTTTTTCCTGATTGTGCACCCCCTACCAGCGCGATGTTGCGAATGTCTCCGGTCTGATAAACTTTCATATGTTGTTCTGATTTAAAATGATACGGTTTTTCTGCAAAAAGAGCACAAAATTAGGAAATTATTCGGATTGAAAAACCCTAATAACGAAAAATTTACTGCAAAATGGAATCAAATGGCCCTCGATTGCCGGAGATGCGATAAATATGGGGCACCAAAACTATCGATAATACCAGTCGAATGAAGCCGACCAGGAATAGAAATTGTCGATTGATTTGCTGTTTTTTTCGACCCACTTCAGGGCATCTTCGTCACCTGAAGAAATGAAAATCAGATTGCCGAAAACTTCCATGTACCCGGCATCCTTTAATGCCACAAAGTATGGAACATAATAATCCCAGAAAAAGCCACTATTTTCTCCTGCACTTTCTTTCATGACCGAGAACATGGTTTCGGCCTTTCTGATGAATAATTCGATCTGGGTACTTTTTTTGTTTTTTTTATCGCTGTCAAGTGCTGCATCCATCGAAAGAAGCATGTCAACCATCGAGAAGCTGTTTTCGACTGGCTTGCCATCTTCGGTGGTGTCGCCGAGCATGTTCATGTTGATACTGATGGTCACAGATTTTTTGCCGGTTTTTTTGACGCCTGAATTGATCAGTGCAATCAGTTGCTCATGATTCTCTTTTGCCCTCAGTCCTTCCGGTTCCAGAATGAGAAACCTGAAATACGCTAGCAGAGCGGGTATGCGCTTCCCTTCGAACTGCATGATTCGTGCTATAGCATTATGCGAACTGGCATGGCGCGGGTTAAACATCACTGATTTATAGAAACATTCAAGCGACTTTTCATTCTCTTCCATGCCAATGTAAGTGATCCCCTTGTTGTATTGCAGCAAATAGTACTCCGGGAATACCGCAATGCCTTCATCATATGCAATAATGGCATCTTTTGGCCGGCCCAGCTCATCATATGCAGTCCCCATCGACACATACACCATTTTTAAATCTTCAGCTCCGGGATGGGTTTCGATGGCTTGCCGGCAACAGGAAATGCAATCTTCATTGCGTCCTGCCGAAATCAGGCTTAATGATTTTTCAGCCAAGGCCAAAAGATTGTCTTTGTCGAGACTGAGGGCTTCATCATATTTTTTTATGGCCCCGGTGTAGTCTCCTTTGTCGTGAAGCTTCACGCCTTCGGATACCAGCAATTCAGCCCCTTCTTTGTCTTGTGCATTAATCATTGAGATGCAAAAGACTGCCACCAGGAAAAACAGAAGTTTTTTCATTGCATTGGGTGTTAGAAGACAAATGTAAAGAAAATATTAAACACTGCAGCCGGTTCTAAGCAGTTAGTATGAAAACTTTTCCAGAGTTATAGTTCCGTCGAATATGGCGAAAGTTTTATGGTGCACCCATTCACCAAGATTAATGTAGTGGGCATTTCCAATTTTCATATCCAGGGGTAAATGGCGGTGTCCAAACACATAAATATCAGCCTGATCATCAGCGGGCGTGTTTTGAATGTATTGCACCAGGTATTCTTTTTGATCGCCTTTGTACTTTTCATCGTTTGAACCGTTTGCTATTCTGCTTTTTCGCGAAAGCCAGCGGGCAAGTCCAAAAGAGAAATTCGGATGCAGCCGGGCAAATATCCATTGATTGATACGGCAGGAAAACAAGCGCTTGATGAATTTATATTTCACGTCGCCGGGTCCGAGGCCATCGCCATGGCCAACTTCAATGGTTTTGCCCATCCATGTAAATCGTTGCGGTCGACGGTATAACTTCAGTCCTATTTCCTGCTCAAGGTATCCGAACATCCACATATCATGATTTCCTGTAAATGCAAAGATTTGAATGCCCGAATCGGCCATTTGAGCAAGTTTTCCAAGCATTCTGACGTGGCCTCGTGGAGCAACATGCCTGTATTCGAACCAGAAATCGAACAGATCGCCGCAAAGAAACAGATATGCACAATCGCTTTCTATTTCATTAAGCCACTGCACAAAAGCTTTTTCAACTTCTTTACTGGCCGGAATTCCGAGGTGGAGGTCCGATGCAAAATAGAGTTTTTTCCCGTTTTCAGGTTTCAGACTGATCGGTTCTTCTTTTTTCCTTTGGGCCATTCGAAATGCTTAAACTGATCAAAGTTAACAATAAAACGGATTCGCTGCAGGTATTTGACAGAATTGAGATCAAGCGTTTCTTTGGTTTGTTTATCAGTAAAGACCGGAAACGCAATCTCGAAATATTTTTTCACCGGCATCAACAATAGCCCTCCTTCGGCCACCGCCAGCAGTTTATGCCTTCCGAAAGGGTCGGGCAGCACTGCGGTTGACAAATAAACATGCAATGGTAAATCGATGGGCAAACTCAGGGTGCCAGTGACACATGAAGTCCATTCCCATGTCTTTCCGAGCACCGACATGGTATACATGCATCCATGACCCGAAATTCCCTGCTGATCGTAGAAAGTTGAGGAGGGATTGCGTCCGATAAAAAAATGATCGTAAAACACATCCTGTCGGTAGGAAATGGCTGAAGGATTGAGTCTGGCATCGAACAGCTGAGTGAAATTTTCGCTGCTGAAAAGATAGGCTCCCGAGTACCATTGTACCGAAAATAATCTGCGGGCTGCATACCGGTGCTCGTAACCAACTCGCAGGTTCGTTCTGCCAAAGCTTTTCCATAAATCAAGTCCCGAGTTGATTCGCAATTGTTTCTCGCCGTTTGTTTTTGTGCCCTCGTACTTCAGGCGGATGGCTCTTAAATGCTTATAGCTTCTGTCAGGACGATATTCTCCGGCTTCTTCAATATAACGAATGAAACTGCTCCCGTTTTGATGGTAGTTTATTGCAAGTGTGTGAGAAAACTTGCCGGGATATTCATTTCCAAATCCAGCTTCCATACCAGCTTCCCAGCGATAATACCGCAGGGATGAATCGGCCGAAGGGGGTAAAAAGAAACTCTTTGCCTGTAAGGTAAGAGACAATTTTACAGGCTTAAGCGCTTTCTGCGGCAATAAGTACTTCATTGTGCCAAAGCCGCTTCCAGCATCAAAAGCGCTGCTCCATGCCGGAAACAACGTATAACCGAATCTCTTGTTTTGCCCGAGATTGTTTGTGATGCAAAGTGCAGGCATCAACCTGTTTGTGCCTGTGTACATCAGCACAGGAAAAAAGTAGGTCTCATTTCTCAGGCTGTCATCCCTGAAATGATATACGACAGGATCAAATTTTTTAGGAGCCGGTTCCTGCGCAATAACCAGTCGCTGAAACGAAAGCATCAGGCCGATGAAAAGAAAGGCTGGTTTAACCCCCGGCATAGAATCGATAAATAGCGTTGCCCACCTCATCTAAATTGCCGCTTTTTCCAATGATCACGCCTTCCCGGTCAAGCAAAAAATAATAAGGGACCTGACCGATATGGTAAAGTCTTTTTATGGGCGAATCGGTATATTTCAAATCACAGATGTTTGTCCATTTCATTTGCTTTTCATCGATTGCCGATGTCCACATTTGCCGATCATAGTCGAAAGAAACGGAAACGATGGTCAGACCCTTGGGCCCATATGATTGATTGTAATATCGAAGTGCGTCTGTTTGCCTCATACTGACAGGCGACCATGAAGCCCAGAAATGAAGAAGTACCAAACGTCCTTTTAAGGCCGAAAGGCTGAAAGGCTGATCGTTCATATCCGAAAGAGAGAAATCAGGAGCGACTTTTCCAGTGTCAAGTCTTTGTTTAATTTCTTCTTCCTCCTTCATCTCGAGCCGGGTCTTATTCACTTTCATTTTCAAGTGTTCAGCATGCTCGAAACCCGCATAGACCTTTGACAAATTATTTGAAAGCTTCTCGTATTTGTCGAAATGTTTGCGTGCATCAAGTACGGGTCTGTTTCCAAAAAACTGATAGAGAATAAACAAACTGCCGAGCGAAGATGGATTTTTGTCGAGTATGCCACTGACATATTGCTGCTGGTCAGAATATATCATTTTTGACAAAGAGTCTAGACTGTCGCGGAGCATCATTTTGTTGTCGGAATATTTGTTGTTCTCCCAGATCAGGGCAAGTGTGTCGAGTCTGGATGTCTGGACTCGTGTAAAATCAAGGTATGCCGCAACAAGTTCGGATGCCGGTGATCCTGAAACGGTGTAGGTGTGTGCCAAAGCATTGATGTCGCCGCTGAGGGTGATGGTTTGTCCCGGTTCTGCAATCAGTGTTATGAAATTATCTTCGGCTGTTGACAACCTGATAAAAAGGGGCTTGTCGGTTTTTTTACTGTAACTGAATGCCCCGTCTTCGTTTAATACAAGCGAGTCGAGTCTTTCGAAGCGATCCACATGAATGATGTCGAGGTAAACCACATTGGCGCGGCTGTGAATAAAACGGGCATCAATCACAATTTCTTCCTGACCCGCTTCTCCACTACCACCACACGAACCTAGAAAACTGAGGGCTGAAAGAAACAACAGGCCAACGAAATACAAGCAGAAATTACGGGTCATTTTCATAAGGTTCAGAATGAAAAACTAAATGGAAGAAGCTCTTTAATGCTGTCGAAAATTAATCCTTCACCAAGTTCGCTGATCAGAATGATTCGAAAAGGCCGCGATTGCCTGTTTGCACTCTCAAGCATCACCTGACGACATGCACCACATGGTTTGACAATTTCGGAGAGTAATTTCCCGGGAGAACGTGCTGTAACAACAAGTGTATCGATTTCGGCTTCAGGATGATCGGAACCTACACGAAACAGAGCGACCCTTTCAGCACAGAGCCCACTCGGATATGCCGAGTTTTCCTGATTGCTTCCGGTCACAACATTGCCATCTGTCAATCTGATGGCAGCACCAACGTGAAAACCCGAATAGGGTGCATAGGCTCGCTTTGTTGCTTCGATAGCAGCCACAATCAGTGTTTGGTCGTCGACGTTCAGTTCGGCCGGTTCAGAGAATGAATGATAAGCAATGTGAAATTCATGTTTTTTCATGATGCAAACGGTTTGTGACCTGTGGAATCAGAAACAGAAGAAAACTGTTGAACAGTGCATAGAAAGTAGCTCCTGTTTGTGTTTCCAGCGTGTCTTCGTTGATCAGCGACAACAAAAATATGAAAATAAATCCGATATACAGTTTTCGGTCAGGGATATTCCCGCGCAGAAACGGAAACAGTATGCTCCAGAAAAATATCAAAAGTCCGGTTATGCCAAGTTGAACGGTTATCGACAAAAACTGATTGTGAGAGCGGAGCCTGAACGGGGGCTCAAGCATTGTATTCATTTGTGAATACTGTTCACTAAAAGCGCCACTGATGTCGCCGGTTCCGACTCCAAACAAATAGTGACCTTGGATGATGAGCACAGCAGCTTTCCAGTATTCAAACCTTTGGGTTAGCGAGTGTCCGCTTGGATCCCCTATTTCGTTGTACACACTCCATTCCCAGAAAAACCGGTACAACCTTTCTCTGAAAGGATCAAGCTCGGGCTGAAGATAATTGGTATAGCCATTCTCAATATTTCTGATGTCAGACTGACTCAGTGAATTGATTCCTTCACGGTCTTTACGCAGTCCTTTCGACGACAAGTAGCGAATAATAATATTCAATCGGTTTCGATAGGTGTGATCGTTTTCGTTCAGTTGCTTATCGCTACGAGAATTCCACGCTGCGACCATTTCTTTTTCGGCAATATAAATGAATATTGGATGTCCGTTTTCAGCAAGAAGGGTCGAAAAATCGTGATGGTAATCTTCTCCGTCAGAACTTTTCAAGTCCAGGTTACTGATATCGGGAAGTTGTATTGTCGGAAAAAAACGGGTTTTTACATCAATAAGCCCGGCTCCGGCAAGAAATGAGATGATCATCAGAACCGATATCACGGCAAATCTGACCCATTTTGGCTGGATATATTTCCAATAAAGAAAAGGGACCAAAAAAACCATAAACAGCATCACCATAAAGCCGGTGAAAGATCCGAGCATGATCATAAAAGCGATCAGAACAGGAATAGAACCAAGTGAAAAAAGCCATAGGCGCGCTTTGGTCGTGATGGCATAATGGATCAGAATGAACACCGCCAGACAAATCATGAGTGAAAATCTGATGTGACTTTGACCGATGGCAACCGGACCCGGGGCATGGGGGTTGATTTGAATCCTGATGAACGAAGCAATGCTGAGTGCTACTACAAAAGAAATAAAAAGCAGCCACAGCGATTCGGTTGTTTTTTGCCGGTATGGTCCCGCTGCATAGAAAAGGATGGGAAGCGTCAGCAAGGGTAGTTTGATTTGAAGATCTTTTAACCCATATCTGATGTCTTCGGTCCACAACAATCCCATGATGTGGTAAAGAAAAATTGCAACAAGACTAATGACGAGAGGATTTGCGAAAGAAGAGATCAGTTTTTTGCGGGCAACTGAATCGGAAAGCACGGTAAGAAGAAATGCAAACTGAGCGACACTGAGCAGCCATTTGGAAAATACAAGCCCGAACAGCAGCAGCGCTGTCAGAAATGGAAATTTCCATTGATTAAATCTGCTGTTGGTCATGATTCAGCTTTTACTTGCCCAGAATACTCTCATAGCCTCGTGGATTGAGGAGGATTTCAATGGCTTTATGAACCTCTTTGTCTTTTTTGAGATTATAAATGATCCGACCTTTCTGATAGTAATATCGCGAGACGATTTCATTGCCCAGAATATCCATAATCTCGGAAGCAAATAACTCGAGATCCCTTTGTTTGTTATGGCTTATTTTTGACTGAAGCATATTGATTTCTGTGGTCGACATGTCATAATACTTGTCCTGCTTCATCGCTTCAATAAGTTCTTCAAGTTTGATTTCGCTTTCGGTTCGGTAGTCATATTCCTTTCCATCGAGCCATTTTATGAATTTTGAATATTCCGCCTGACTAAATTCAAATAGCTCTGGACTTGCAATCGAGGGATGTTCTCTAACCCATTCGGTTGCAAAATTGAAAATGTGATTTTGGATGAGCAGACTGGCCGATATTTCGCTCAAAGAGTCCTGTTTTACTTCAATGTCGGGAAGAATTCCTCCAGCATCATAAACGGGCCTGCCGTTTCGTGTATAGAACTTTTGTTTTAAAGAATCGTTGTAGCGGGTAGCTTTGCCATTAACTTTGTGAGAATAGTCGATCGACTGAATACATCTTCCACTTGGAATGTAGTATTTGGCAACCGTAACCTTTAGACTAGAGTTGTATGTAAGCGGAATGACATTCTGCACCAGGCCTTTGCCATATGATTTTTGTCCGATAATCACTCCACGATCCACATCCTGAATGAAGCCTGCGACGATTTCGCTGGCTGATGCACTGTAATTGTCAATTAAAACAGCTAGCCGAATATTTTTATCTACCGCATTGTTGAGAGTCTTATAGGACTTGTTGCTGTCGCTTAGCCTACCTTTGGTTTGAACAACCAGAGTTCCTTTATCCACAAAAATATTGGCAATGTTTACTGCTTCGGACAACAGTCCGCCTCCATTCCCACGAAGATCCAGAATGATTCCTTCCATGTTAGGGTGCTCCGATTTAAGCTTTTCGAATGTGTTTTTCACTTCGTTTCCGGCATTCATGGTGAAGCTGTTGAGCTTGATGTATCCGACAGCCGGATCAACCATTCCGGAGTAGGGAATATCGCTGATTTTTATCTCACTCCTTTCGATAGAAAATTTACGGGGATCGCTTTCGCCAGGACGTTGAATCAGAAGCTCAACCTTGCTGCCGGGCTGGCCTTTGAGCATATCGCTTACTTCCGAAACGTTTTTACCACTTACATCCTTGCCATTGATCTGCAGAATGATGTCGCCCGCAAGCAGCCCGTTTTTTTGTGCAGGGAACCCTTCGTAAGGTTCGCTGATGACAATCATTTGATCCTGCTGTTGTATTAATGCCCCGACTCCACCATACTGACCAGTGGTCATGAACCGGAAATCCTCGTAATCCGACTCCGGGATATACACGGTGTAGGGATCGAGCGATCCGAGCATTTCGTCGATGGCCGTTTTAATCAATTCGCCTGGTTGCAGCTCATCAACATAGTTTTGATTTAGCTCACGGTATAGTGTGGCAAAAATGTCCAGATTTTTCGATATTTCGAAATCGCTGTTTGTCGATGAACTTGAAAATACAGCCAGAATCATGACAATGGCCATGACAAATGCATTGCGATGTTTTCTTAACTTGTTCATTTTTTAGGTTTTCGTTTGGGTTCAGGTACCGGATCATGCCCATGGCCACCCCATGGATTACATCTTGCGACCCGTTTTATTGTGAGCCATCCGCCCCGTAATGCTCCATGTTTTCGGAGAGCTTCTATTCCATATGCCGAGCATGAAGGGGTGTATCTGCACGATGATGGAATCAGCGGTGAGATGACGTACTGATAGAATCGTACGAATAAAACAAATATTTCAGCGATTGGTCTTCGCATATTGTTGTATTAAACGCCCGATGATGTTTTTTATTTTAACTTCAATGAGTTCAAAAGGAATGGCCTCATTAGACTGAAAATAAATCCCGGCCATCAGATTTGTGTGCTCTGACAGACAAAGCTCCCTAAGAGGCTCGCTGTTCTGTCGCCATACCTCGCGCATTTGCCGCCTGATGCGATTGCGGCAAACAGCCGACGGAATACGCTTCTTGGGAACGGCAAACAATACCCTTAGTCTGCCCGAATTGTTCTTGCTGGCAAGCACACGGCATTGCAGGGGCGATTCTTTGATTAATGCCCCGTTTGTGAACAGGATGGAGGGCAGTATGGATCCTTTTATCCGTTCTTTGCGCGGAAAGGAATGGGGCATTCGCAGTGATTTACTTTTTCTTTTTCGAGGCTTTGATGAACTCGTCGATCGCCATGATCATGCTCGGAGCAGTGGCTGTGGGAGCAGGCACATCGATTCTTAGTCCAGCAATCTCGGCAGCCTGAATGGTTGTTTTTCCATAGGCAGCCAGAACCTGTTCTCCCTGTGTATACTCAGGGAAATTATCCTTCAGGCTTTTAATCCCGCTCGGGCTGAAGAAGCAAAGCATGTCAAACTGAGACAGATCGATGTTGCTTAGATTGGCACTTTCGTTTTTGTAAATGACTGCTTTTTGAAAATTTATAGTGTTTTCAGTCAGCATCGAATACAATTCTTCGTTTGGGCTGTCATTACAAGGAAGTACCAGCTTTTCATCTTTGTGTTTCTTCAGCAGGGGAAGCAAACTCGGATAGGTTGAGTCGCCATAAAATATTTTTCTTTTACGAAATTGAATGTATTTCTGCAGATAAAAGGCTATCTGGTCCGAGGTGCAGAAATACTTCATGTTTTCCGAAATCTCTATGCGAAGATCCTTGGCAAGGGAAAAATAATAGTCAATGGCGTTTCTGCTGGTGAAAATGATTCCTGTGAACTCGGCAAGGTTGATTCTTGATTGTCTGAACTCGGCCGAATTTAACCCAACCACAGAAAAGAATTTTTTAAATTCAAACTTGATGTTGTGGCGATTTATGAGTTCCCAGTAAGGCGATTTCTCAAGTTCGGCAGGCTGAGGTTGCGAGACAAGAATGTTCTTAATTTTCACCACGGCAGAGAAATTATTGGTTGACAACTTTGTCGATTACCGCTCTGTGAGCAACTTTAGCCCAAAAACAACAGGTGCGATTTCGACGGTGCAAAAATACAAAATAAAATAGAATGTCCCATAGGTTCTTTCAGAAATTCCTTCATACAGCGAAATGACTGCATTATACAAGGTGAGTAAAATAATCAGAACTGTCGATGCATACCAGGCCACGGCACCCGAGGGTGCATAAACCGAGATGAAAAGCAGGGGCGGGATGACAACCGAGATGACCACTTTTGTGAAGTAGTCGCGGTAGATGTACTTTTCGCTGCTTTCGTATGTCTGAAACAAACTCCTTGTCAGAAAGATCATTATGTATCGATACATGAAATATGAGATCACAATTCCCAGAATACTGCCGAATGTAAGCATGCTGCGCTCGTGGCTCTCTTGGCTGCCGATGTCTGGAATGAGCCAGACAGCCAGCGAAAATACCATGGCTGCAGCCAGCATGATGAGATAGGTGGGAAGGTGATTCCACAATGGATAGGTTCTGATGAAAATGGAAGAATGCCTGTTGACAAAAGCTGCCCTTATCGCTCCTGCAATTCGGAGTGATGAAGCCCGGGCAGCCAAAATGGTTAACACAGATGGCAACAAAAGCATTGTGAGTAAAAAAACATCACTACCCGAATGCATATTCACTTGCGCCGGTTCAGCTTTTAGGCTTTCGTTGCACAGAAAACACCCCCGTGGATCGACTGATTCAGGTTTTATCTGCCTGATGACATGACGATTGGTGTCGTGCTGTTGATATGAAAAAGAAAGCGGGACTTCGTCAAGCTGCAAGCCGATTTTATACAGAAACGAGCTGCTGTCGTCGCCTCTGCCCGGACCAAAGTCCCCGGCCTGTGGAAATCCTGAAACCGCATTCATCGTGCAAAAGTAGCTAATTTTGACTTAGGCAGAATGTCTGTCGGTGGTATGCGGGTATCGTTGATGCCTCTGAGTTGGATTTGCCTCTCGGGCCGAGCGGATGAAAAATTGATGATTTGTTGATCTAGATCAGCAATGAACCTGTTTAATTTTTTCTTCATTTTTCCGTTCCGATTGAAAAATCTAATACTTTTACGGTCACATTTTATTCACATCAACACAAGATCAAATGAAAATACTTGTTCTCAACTGCGGCAGCTCTTCCATCAAGTATCAGCTGTTCGACATGGCAAACAACGAAGAAGTGCTGGCCAAAGGCTTGCTTGAACGTGTAGGAATCGGCAACAGTGTTTTAAAGCATCGCTCATGCGGCAAGGACGGTTTTGAAGAAACCCGCGATGTGCCTGACCACACTGTGGGCATAGAGTGGATTCTTGAAGTTCTTCTCGATCCCGTTCTCGGGATTTTAAAAAGCAAAAGCGAGATTAATGCAGCTGGTCATCGTGTGGCTCATGGCGGTGAATACTTCAAGGGTAGCGCATTTATTGATGATCAGGCCAAGAATGAAATTGAGCGATTGATCGAACTTGCACCCTTGCACAATCCAGCCAATCTGAAAGGAATTTTGGCGATCGACAAATTGCTTCCCGGCTTGCCTCAGGTGGCTGTTTTCGACACTTCATTCCATCAGTCTATGCCTGAACATGCCTTTTTATATGCATTGCCATATGAAATGTACAGCGACAATAAAATCAGACGATACGGCTTTCATGGAACCAGTCATAAGTATGTGGCTGCTAAAGGTGCCGATTTTCTCGGGCTTGACTGGCAGAAGTTAAAAATTATTACATGCCACCTTGGAAATGGATCTTCCATTGCGGCTATTGATCAAGGTCAGTCAATCGACACCAGCATGGGCTATACCCCTGTCGAAGGACTCGTAATGGGTACACGTGCAGGAGATCTCGATCTTGGAGCCATGCTTTCTATCATGGAACGCAATCACATGAGTACAGCCGATGCCAACAATCTGGTGAATAAAAAAAGCGGCCTGCAAGGAATTTCAGGTGTTTCAAGCGATATGCGTGACATCGAAAAAGCTGCAGCCGAAGGAAACCACCGTGCAAAAATGGCCCTGGAAGTTTTTGCCTACCGGGTGAAAAAGTATATTGGTGCATACACCGCCGCCCTTAACGGTCTTGATTTGTTGATTTTTACCGGGGGCATTGGTGAAAATGACAGTGATACCCGAATGCGGGTTTGCAAAAACATGGAGTTCCTTGGAATAAATTTCGATGATGCTGTTAATAAGGGATTGCGCGGTAAAGATGCCTTGATCTCAACACCTGATTCAAAAGTGAAAGTGATGATTGTTACCACCAACGAAGAACTGGTGATTGCCCGCGATACTTTTAGTATTGTTCCAAAGTAATTAAACTTGCGGAAATAAAAAAAGCCTTTGCAGGATAAACTGCAAAGGCTTTTTTCGTGTAGAATGATTATCCTTTCAGTGCTTCAGCACCACTCACAATTTCAATAATTTCGTTGGTGATGGCCGCTTGCCGTGCCTTGTTGTAGCTTAGCTTAAGCTCCTTGAGCATTTCGTTGGCATTGTCTGTGGCCTTATGCATTGCCGTCATCCGTGCACCGTGCTCCGAGGCAATACTGTCGAGCAGTGCTTTGTACAACTGTATTTTTAGTGTTCGTGGAACCAGCATGGAAAAGAGCTTGTTGCGCTCAGGTTCAAGTATGTAATCGCTGTTTTCCTGAGCATTGCCACTAAAGCTGAAAGGGAGAAACACTTCACTTACAGGTGTTTGCATTGCTGCATTTCGGAACTGATTGTAAACCAATACAATTTTATCGAACTTGCCATCAATATAGGCCTGAATCAGTTCATCGGCAATAACTGAAACTTCATCAAACGAGGGTTTATCAATCAGGTGATTGTACTGAGAGCTGAAAAAGATCCCTTTTCTTTTAAGGATGTCGGGTGCCTTCTTTCCAAATGAAATAAACTCGGTTTGTCCTAACCTAAATGACTCGTTCAGATCGTTTTCCGTGAGATTTAGAATTGCTTTGGAAATGTTGGCATTGAAAACGCCACACAAACCGCGATTGGCCGAAAAGGCAAGGATCAATACTTTATGGGGTTCTCGTTGGGCAAAAACACCATCGGTAGGTAAATCGCTTACCCCAGATGCAACCCTGATCATGATGTCGCGCAATTTCGAAGCATAGGGCCTGAACCGGAGAATGCTATCCTGAGCACGCCTAAGCTTAGAAGCCGAAACCAGCTTCATGGCAGAGGTGATTTGTTTGGTCGTTCCAACCGATTGAATCCGGTTGCGTACTTCTTTCAGATTGGCCATTTTGCTCCGGTTTTATTCATAGCGGGCCGCAATTTCGCGGGCAATTTTTTCAAGTCTGTCCGATATATCATCATTAATGTTCCCTTTTCTGAGTTCAGAGAGCAAATCGGCATGATGATCCTCGAGATGGTGGAGAAATTCTGTCTCAAAGTTTTTCACCTGCTGCACAGGAACATTTCTGAGTAATCCTTTGGTGCCTGTGAAAATAATGGCAATTTGCTGTTCAACGGGAACCGGGCTATATTGCGGTTGTTTGAGAATTTCGACATTTCGGCTACCCTTATCCAGAATGGATTTCGTTGTGGCATCAAGGTCAGATCCAAATTTTGAAAAGGCTTCTAGCTCGCGGAACTGTGCCTGATCGATTTTCAGTGTGCCCGCAATTTTCTTCATGGCTTTAATCTGGGCATTACCCCCTACGCGACTCACTGAAATACCGACATTGATCGCCGGACGAATTCCACTGTTAAACAAGTTTGTTTCAAGAAAGATTTGTCCATCGGTGATTGAAATCACATTGGTGGGGATATAAGCCGAAACATCGCCTGCCTGTGTCTCGATGATGGGCAGAGCTGTCAGTGAACCACCCCCTTTCACCAGATGCCTGATACTCTCCGGCAGGTCGTTCATGTTTTTCGCAACGTCTTCGCTTTTGATAATCTTTGCTGCACGCTCAAGCAGTCGTGAGTGGAGGTAAAAAACATCTCCGGGATAAGCTTCACGTCCTGGAGGACGTCTGAGCAGAAGCGATACTTCGCGGTAAGCCACCGCCTGTTTCGACAAGTCGTCATAGATGGCAAGCGCGGGTCTGCCCGTGTCGCGGAAAAATTCACCAATAGCTGCTCCCGCATAGGGTGCAAAAAACTGCAATGCAGCCGGCATCGATGCGGTGGCCGAGATGATTACCGTGTATGGAAGAGCGCCTTTTTCTTCAAGGGTTTTTGCAATTTGAGCAACCGTGGAACCTTTTTGTCCAATGGCAACATAAATGCAATAAACAGGTTCTCCTCTTTCGTAGTTTTCTTTTTGATTGATGATGGTGTCGATGGCAATGGCTGTTTTGCCTGTTTGCCGGTCACCAATAATCAACTCGCGTTGGCCACGTCCAATGGGGATCATGGCGTCGATGGCTTTGATTCCTGTTTGCAGCGGCTCATTTACGGGTTGCCGGTAAATAACACCAGGAGCCTTTCGTTCGAGAGGCATTTCATAAAGGTCTCCCTGAATCGGACCTTTTCCGTCGATGGGTTCGCCGATGGTGTTGATCACACGTCCCAAAAGCCCTTCTCCCGCCATAATCGACGAGATGCGTCCTGTGCGTTTAACCACATCGCCTTCATTCAGGTTTTTGGCATCGCCAAGAAGCACGATTCCGACATTGTCGGTTTCAAGATTTAGCACAATGCCTTTAAGCCCAGTTTTTTCAAATTCTACCATTTCTCCTGCACGGGCATTAGTTAGCCCATACACTCTGGCGATGCCGTCGCCAATTTCCAAAACAGTTCCGGTTTCTTCAAGACTTGCTCCAAGATTCATTCCGGCTATTTGCTGACGCAGAATTGCAGTGACTTCCGATGGTTTGATTTCAGCCATATGCTACAGTTTTTTAAAAACCTTTTTCGTATATATTTGTTTGAAAATCACGGGTGATTTTCGTCAGTTTGTTTCTCAGTGATGCATCATACATGCTGTCACCAAAACGAACCATAAATCCCCCAAGCAATCTTGGGTTAAGCTTTTGGGTTGAGTTTGGTTTCAGCCCGGTAAGAGAAGCGATTTTTTGCTCAATGGCCTCGAGGGTTGCAGATTCGAGTGGCTGTGCCGATATAATGTCTACATCAACAATGCCATCCCTAACCCGGCACAAAGCGATGTATTGTTCGGCAATTTCAGCAAGAAAACTTTCGCGGCCCTGCGAAATCATTAAATTCAGAAACCTGATGGTGAGTTCATGAAATTGGCCTTCGAATAATGCTGAAATAATCTTCTTCTTGAGATGAGGTTTAATGACCGGACTGCGAAGGATGTTGCGGAATTCAGACACATTGGCACTGATTATTCTCACCGAACGCATGTCGCGTTCAACGAATGTGTCGGCTCCTCTTTCGCCCGCTAACTCAAAAAGTGCTCTGGCGTATCGTTTGGGGATTTGTGAGTTGTTCATCCGTCAATGACTTAATTGAACGAAATATCCTTGGCCATGTTTCTGGCAATTTCCTGTTGCTTGGGGTCGTTGCTTAGGTTTTCCTGCAGAACTTTTTCTGCAATTTCAAGCGACAGTATAGCAATCTGGTTCTTAAGCTCAGTGATTGCGGCCATTTTTTCGAAATGAATGTTTTCGCGTGCAGTCTGAAGAATTCTTTCCGATTCTTCACGAGCTTTCAGGCCTGCTTCTTCGACAATTTTATCACGCATTTTACGTGCTTCGGCAAGAATAACATCGCGCTCTTTCTGAGCCTCTCTAATTAACTTCTCATTGTTAACCTGCAATTCGGCCATCTCCTGCCGTGCTTTTTCGGCAGCATGCAGAGCCTGATCGATGGCCTCGTTGCGCTTTTTGATGGCCGATATAATCGGTTTCCAGGCGAATTTGCGCAGCAGAACCAACAACAACAGAAAGGTTACTGTGGTCCAGAATACCAATCCGAGTCCGGGTGTTGTGAGCATATTTTGTGGGTTTGTGTTGACAATAAAAGGCCCTGCAACCAACCGTTGCAGAGCGTTTTTGTTTAATTACTTGGCAATCAGCGCTACAACCACTGCGAAAAGGGCAACCCCTTCGACAAGTGCTGCTGCGATAATCATGGCCGTCTGGATTTTTGATGTGGCTTCTGGTTGACGTGCGATGGCGTCCATTGCTGATCCGCCAATACGACCGATACCGATACCAGCACCAATTACGGCCAATCCTGCTCCAATTCCTGCATACAACATAGTGTTTCTATTTTTTGAGGTTAAACAAAAGTTTCAATGATGTTCGGCTTCAGCCACAGCCATTCCGATAAACAAGGCTGTGAGAAGAGTGAAAATGTAAGCCTGAAGTGCCGCGACCAGAAGTTCAAGCAAATCCATAAACAGCACGAAAGCTACTGAAACAGGTGCAAGGTAGATGGACTTAAAAATGAAAATCAGCGAAACAAGGCTCAATACGATAATGTGTCCTGCTGTGATATTTGCAAACAAACGAACCATCAGGGCGAATGGTTTGGATAGGATGCCAATCAGCTCAACCGGAATCATGATCGGTAAAAGCCAGAATGGCACACCCGGAGCTGCAAAAACATGCTTCCAATAAGCTTTATTGCCACTTACATTCACCACAATCAGCGTGATGACGGCAAGCGTCATTGTGAAGGCAATATTTCCTGTGACATTGAATCCGAAAGGAAAAAACGGAATCAGCCCCATGATGTTGTTGATGAAAATGAAGAAAAACAGGGTTAACAAATAGGGTGCATAGCGCAGATAGCGTTTTTCGCCAATGTTGGGCCGTGCAATGTCGTTGAGAACGAACTGAATAATGGGTTCAAGAAATGCCTGAAGCCCTTTTGGAGACATCCCTTCGCGCTTCTTGTATCTTTTGGCAACCGGGATAAAAATGAGGAGCAGAAGTGATGAACTGAATATGAGTGCGGCAGCATTCTTCGTGATCGAGAAGTCAAGTGGTTCTGCAACCACAACCCCCTGATCGTTTACCCTCACAATTTTCCCTTCCTCAATCCGGTATCCCCGATAGGTGTCATGACCATGATGAAAATGACTGCTGCTGAAAACAACTAGCTCTCCTTCGTCCCACAGAATCACTGGCAAAGGAATTGAAATGTGTTTTTCGCCAATGGTCATCACATGCCACTCATGTGCATCGAGGATGTGATCGAAGATGACTTCTGTCGGGTTGAATTCCTGCTCTTCGCCATGGCCGTTTTCTTTTTCCGATGCCTGAACAGGCATGGATCCGGCGGCAGCAAAGAATAGAAGAGAAATGAATAGAAGCTTTTGCATCACGGAAGGATAAATCGTGTGCAAATTAAACTTTTTTTTTGCAATGCGAAAAATATTTTTCTTCCGGCATACATTCCCGCATGGCGCTTTGAGGAGAAAACAAGTGGATTGAATTAAAAATCAGGAGTTTTGCTCTTTTTGGATCAGATGTTTTCTGATGCTCAGAAAAAGGGGAAGAGCAACCAATATGAGATATAAAGCCGACAATGCAAACTCAATGATGTATCTGAGCTGAAAGTCAAATACTTCGCTCACTCTCACATCGGCACATAGCAAGTATGGGGTGCCGCTTTTTGTTTTGCGGGGCAGATAAATGCTTTTGAACGATCCCCAAACATCGTTGGTGTAGTCAAACACTTCGGTTGAGCTGCTGCCGAAGGCATCCATCATGGCTGGCGTTACTTCTTCGTATGTATCAAGGTAATTGGTGACAAGATTGTTGGTAATGTCTGATTCTATATAGCTGGATAATACAAAAATTGCTGAGTCGCCCGACCGGATCATCACATACACGTACACACATTCGTGAATGGATGCTATTTTATTGGCCAGATTACGCAGGCTGTCATGCCTGATCATATCAAGCGGATCACGCCTCGCCGCAGATTCAATCATGGAATCATTCACAATCAGTTGTGTTGACTCTGCTGCTGATCGCAAACGCAAATCAATGTTCTTATAGGCTTCATTTCTTTGAATGAAGAGCTTTGCGGCCACAAAAAACACCATTCCGGCAATGAAAACTACCAGAGGAAGGATGAAGGTCTTTCTTTTTCTGATTAATGCAGCCATGATCGGGGCAAATATAAATAAGTTATTGATATAACACCCAAAAATTACTATTTAATTTGTTAATTAAAAATAACAAAATACCTCTTTTGTGAAAATAAGTATTGTTTTTCTTCTTTGTGAAGCTCAGCACAACCTATTGTCTGAATTTATGGTAATCCCAGGAATCGTTCTGCTGCTGAATCAGAACCTCGTGAATGGTGATTGATAGCCGCAAGAAGACATCCAACTTGTTGTTTTTTAACCATTCGCGTGCAGGAGTTACACCGCGACAGGCATCGGCAAAAACAAGATAGAATGTAAGGTCGTTTTTCTTCAGCCATGCAATGGCAGGTTCTTCTGAGTCAATAGCATCGCTCAGCACTCCCAGCTCTGGAGAACCGTTGTCGAATAACCATTTCAGCGCTTTTCGGTCGCCGCGGATGGCATTGGAAAACGCTGCCAGTTCGGGATAACCGCCATTTAAAAGGAATTTGAAGAAATCGGATTTCCCACTGACTGATTGTTCAAGGGCCAGAAGGATTTTTACATCGTATTCAAATAGCATTTTTGCCATAGCACTTAAATATTACCCCATTCTTGGGAAGGTTTGCCAAGATGTGTAAGTGAGAGCATCCGTGACACAAGAGAACCGACGAGCGATTCAAGGGTCTCGGGATGATGGTAGAAAAAAGGCGATGCAGGAAAGACAACTGCTCCGGAGCGGGTAACCTTTGCCATGTTTTCGATATGAATCAGGTTGAAAGGGGCTTCGCGGACCAGTAAAATCAATGGTCTGCGTTCCTTGAGCATGACGTCGGCAGCCCGGTGAATCAGATTTGCACTGGTTCCTGAAGCAATATGCCCCAAAGTCCCCATGGAACATGGTGCCACAAACATGGCTGAATAGCCGGCCGAACCCGACGAGGGCGGAGAAAAGAAATCTGAAACATTCATTGTTCTAACGACTGGATCAGCAGGCAGTGCTCCTTGACGTTCATGGTCCCAGACCTGTCTTCCTGCTTCACTGAAAACAACGGCTATTTCTGCTATGTTGGGTTGCAAAAGCAATTGCTCGATCAGAACCCGTCCGTACATCGAACCACTGGCTCCTGTGATGGCCACAATGACCTTTTGTGTATTGTCAGAAGTGATATTCATAGGTCAGAGCCAAAACAAGATTATACTGTCCTCGGTTCAGGTAGTAGGTCACACCACCCGGATGGGGGCGGATGGGCAGAACAGAATGAGAATATCTCAGGTTGAATGAACCTCGCTCATTAACAAACCATGTGAAACCGGCATGAGCGGCAACTTCATACGACTCAAAAGGTGCCCTTGCCGGCATCAATCCATTAATATCATATTCCACGTCAGTTGTTTTGCTGAGTACGCCAAACGATAAACCAGTTTCAAAGCCAAGGGTTTTGTTTATTTTTCTACGGTACAATAAAGGTATTTCGATATAGTTCAACCTCATGATATATTTGAATGGGCTGTCTTTGGTGGGATTGCGCCTACTCCCTTTTTGAACAAAAAGGAGTTCCATCTCCAGTTCAGATTGCTCATTTAGAGGAAAGGATACTAAAAAACCTCCGCAAAGCCCTGCTTTGTCAAATCCCGAAATCATATCGCCCTGCACCTGTGTGCCGGTAAGTCCGAACCGGAATCCTCCCCTGAAGCCTTGGGCACTTAACATCAAGGTAAGTGAAAACAGCATGACAGTGAAGACACTTCTCATATGGCATTTCTTGACAACGAAGGTAACAAATAAAATGATTATAGCATGAACACGTGGCTGAATAACTCGGCTTCAAATATGCCAGAAGCGTTGAGTGTGACCGACACAATATCAAAGCGAATATCGGCATCGGTATTGGTGGCCTCAAGGTATGATTCTGCTGCCCGGATCATGGCATCCTGTTTACGTTGATCTACCGATTCCCATGGTTGTCCGAAGGCAACATTGCTGCGGGTTTTTACTTCCACAAAAACCAGCCATCCTTCGTGCTTTGCCACCAGATCAATTTCCTCTCGTCCGCAACGCCAGTTTCGGTGAATAATCTCAAATCCAAGTCTTTCGAGAAATCTGGCAGCGAATTCCTCCCCCAGCTTTCCGGTATGGGATGAGTTGTTATGTCTTGGTTTCATCAGCAAATCATTTCCCTGACGAAAAAAGGGCTTATTCTTTTACGAAAGGAGCCTTCAGCAATTTTTCACCGGTTTCAATCACCAGAGTGTAGGCTCCGGGTTTCAGCGATTGAACCGAAATGACATTTCCTCCTTTGAAATATCCTGAAGATGCTTTGGTGCCTCGGCTGTCGAAAATCGAATATGAAAAATCCCCATCGGTCAATCCGTGAACAATCAAATCGTTTTGTGCTGGATTGGGATATATCTGGATTGATGCATCTGTAGATTCGGATATGCCAACCGAGATGGGTGACGAATGAGCACAAATCCAAAGTTCAGGGTCAAAAATGACCGAATCGGGCCAGGCCATACCGCTTACAATGAATTCCTGCCCGTCAGATTGATGATCAAAAATCAATGTGGTATCCTGACCACCTGACCAAAACGTCAACGGGACGGGCATCTCGAAAAAGCTCACCGATGGATGCGATGTGGTCTGACCAATCACCACTTTCATGCTGTCCTGAGCTAAATACTCCACTGAAATGTTGTAGGTGGGATACCCTTCACCATATAGCCAGTCGGCAAAAAACTCGCTGAGATCCATGCCCGAAGTATTCTCCATTTCGGCGATGAGGTCAGGCGATTTGGCATAGCCATAAAAGTAGGTGGGATTGTTGTAATAGTTTCTTACCCCGTTGAAAAAGGCGCTGTCGCCTACCACCCAGCGAAGCATATGTAGAAGATATGCTCCTTTGTAATAGCTGAGCCTGCTTGAAAAAACCCTTCCCACATCAGTGGTGTCATACACGTATACCGATCCGTCAGGTTCAGATGTGATGTAATTCACTGCTCCTTCTTTCCAGGGCATCCAGTATTGGTTTGGAAAGAATCGCTCGTAATTCAGCGAGGTAAAATAGGTCGCAAAGCCTTCATTGAGCCATATGTCGTGCCAGGTGCCACAGGTAACTGCATCGCCAAACCACATGTGCAGTAACTCATGAGCCATCAGTTCGTAGCCAAAACCGCCCATGAAACTCATGGTTTGATGTTCCATTCCACCACCCCATCCAAACTGTGCATGGCCGTATTTTTCACTCATGAACGGATAAGGAGCAATCAGGGAATCATAGAACTGCATGACCGGTTCGAGCACCGGAGTGGATAATTGAGCATTAGCAAGGTCTTCAGGAAATACATAGTTGAGTACCGGAAGCGTGCCCTGAGATAGACTAAAATTGTTGGTGTAAATGGAGTAATTCGTAACTGCGATGGCCACAAGATAGGCAGCAATAGGGTAGCGATGCTTCCAGTGTGCTGTTGTGTTTGGTCCGTTCACTGTTTCCGATACAAGTAAACCATTCGATGCGGCATGGTAGCCATTGGGATGTGTCACAAATACATCGATTGAATCAATTTTATCGCTAAGGTCATTTTTACAGGGCCACCATTCATAGGCTCCATATGGTTCAGAAAGCGTCCACAAAATAGGGGTGTTGCTTCCGCCGTGTGTGCTGTTGATAAATGATCCGAAGCCACTCATTCCCATGGGAGATCCATGGTAATAAATGGTGATGCTGTCGAGCGTGCCGGCAGCCAGTGCCGGGAATCCAGTGATGTTCACTTCGTCGTTCACGTGTACTGAAAGAGCCGTGGCGCCGTGATAGCGTACCGAATCGACCCACATGCCAACCTCAAGCGAAAAGTCAATTTGAGTGAGATTGTTCTGTAAAACCACAAAGTATGATGTGACAGATCCCCTGATAGAATCTTTCGCCGGATCGACAGTCCAGTTGAAACGGTGATATTTTAAATCATATTCCTGCCCGATGAATTTTTCAGGAACAGATTTCAAGACAGAGGCTCTGAAAGCGTCGTCGCGTGCAATATCCCTTGTGGCATGAATATCAATGTTCTGTGCTTGCAAGGCCGTCATCGAGAGCAGCATCAGTATTCCGAGAACAGTTTTCATATCGATTGTTTTGAATGAAGAGCAAAAATACGATTATTTGGTTGCAGGGTTAATATTTCAGGTTCACCGAAAACTGATTCAATCGTTCACTCGCACCTTGATTCAGAAAACAATTCGTTGACAGGCCTGATAGGTGAATGCGACTGCCTAATTTTCGGTCGGCAATTGTCTTTCTTTCCGGGCGGCCGGGAAATAAAAAACCCCGGATAAACCGGGGTCTTTCCACAGTAACAAGTCGAATAAATCAATACATATCGCCCATTCCGCCACCTGGCATAGGAGGCATAGCGGGTTTGTCTTCTTTGATTTCTACAATCACGGTTTCGGTTGTCAGAAGCATGCCTGCAATTGAAGCGGCGTTTTCAAGAGCAACACGCGTAACCTTGGTCGGGTCAATGACGCCCGATTCATAAAGGTTTTCATAGGTTTCGGTGCGTGCATTGAAACCGTAGTCGCCTTGACCTTCTTTTACCTTATTAATGACCACACTGCCTTCGAGTCCGGCATTCTGTACAATTTGACGTAAAGGTTCTTCAATTGCGCGACGAATAATGTCGACACCGGTTTTCTCGTCTTCGTTTTCGGTCTTTATTCCCTCGAGAGCTTCAATGGCACGAATATATGCCACGCCGCCACCGGGAACAATGCCTTCTTCTACTGCTGCACGGGTAGCGTGGAGTGCATCGTCGAACCGGTCCTTCTTCTCTTTCATTTCCACCTCAGAAACGGCACCAACTTTAATCACAGCTACACCGCCAGCCAGTTTGGCGAGACGTTCCTGAAGCTTTTCGCGGTCATAATCACTGGTGGTTTTTTCCATCTGAGATTTGATCTGATTCACGCGGCCATCAATGGCTTCTTTGCTGCCAAGACCTTTAACGATGGTGGTGTTTTCCTTATCGATCGACACTTTCTCGGCTTGACCAAGGTAAGTGATGTCGGCATCTTCGAGCTTATATCCTTTTTCTTCGCTCACAACCACACCGCCAGTCAGGACGGCAATGTCTTCGAGCATCTCTTTGCGGCGGTCACCGAAGCCCGGAGCCTTCACTGCAGCAACGCGCAGTGATCCGCGGAGTTTGTTTACCACCAGAGTTGCAAGGGCTTCACCTTCGATGTCTTCGCTGATAATCACAAGCGGACGTCCGGTTTGAACAACTTTTTCAAGAACCGGCAACAGCTCTTTCATTGAACTGATTTTCTTGTCATAAATCAGAATGAAGGCATTGTCGAACGAAGTGAGCATCTTTTCAGTGTCTGTCACAAAGTATGGAGACAAGTATCCACGGTCGAACTGCATACCTTCTACCACATCAACAGTGGTTTCTGTTCCCTTGGCTTCTTCGATGGTGATAACACCTTCTTTTTTTACCTTGCGCATCGCTTCGGCAATGCGGCTTCCGATTTCCATATCGTTGTTTGCCGAAATGGCTGCCACCTGCTCAATCTTTTCAAAACTGTCGCCAATGGCTTTCGACTGCTTCTTGAGGTTCTCAACAATTGCAGAAACTGCTTTGTCAATACCTTTCTTCAAATCCATCGGGTTGGCTCCGGCAGTAACGTTTTTAAGACCGGTGTTGAAGATGGCCTGAGCAAGCACAGTTGCTGTGGTGGTTCCGTCACCTGCCACATCGTTGGTTTTGCTGGCTACTTCCTTCACCATCTGAGCGCCCATGTTGTTTACCTTTTCAGGCAGTTCTATTTCCTTCGCCACTGTGACTCCATCTTTAGTGATGGCAGGAGCTCCGTAACTTTTCTCAATAATCACATTGCGGCCTTTCGGTCCAAGTGTCACCTTAACAGCGTTCGACAGAGCGTCAACACCTTTTTTCAGCTGTTCGCGTGCTTCTACTCCGTAAATAATCTGCTTTGCCATAGTATGTTGTTTTTTTGTTTCGTTTATATGATTGCCAAAATGTCAGACTCTTTCATGATCAGATAATCCTTGCCGTCAATGCTGATTTCTGTTCCGGCATACTTGCCATACAACACCACATCGCCTTCTTTAACGGTCATCGGCTCATCCTTTTTTCCTTGCCCAACAGCCACAACGGTTCCTCGCTGAGGCTTTTCCTTGGCAGTGTCGGGAATGATGATCCCGCTGCTTGTTTTGGTTTCCGCTACTGCCGGCTCAATCACAACCCGGTCGGCCAAAGGTTTAATGCTTATTGTACCCATAGTCTCTGATTTTTTAGTTTGCGGCCGTGCCTGTCATGAATTATGCCATTCGGATTGCCCTGACAATTTTACAGATAAGGCTGACATTTTTTGCAGGTATGCCCATATGAAAAATAAAAAAGTCTGTGGTTACACAGACTTTTTAGTGCTTACCGGTAAGTATTTTTATTCAGTCGGTGCTGGTTGATCGCTTGGAGCTGGTTGTGTATTGACCGGTGACAAATTGTTCTCTTTTGCATACTCCTGAATACGGCTGTCCTCAGTCTGACGCTGTCCTTTCGGAATGATGAAAACCGAAAGCAAACTCAGAATCAGAATCACTAAAGCAAGGGTCCATGTGCTTTTTTCAAGAAAGTCAGCGGTTTGACGAACACCCATGAACTGATTGGATGATTGCATACCGGCTACCAGACCTCCACCTTTTGAATTTTGCACAAGTACCAATAGACCGAGCAATGCACAGATGATGATCATCAGAATTACTAAAAACGCGTAAAAATTCATCTTGCTGACATTTAATTGTTTACAATTTGTTCCTGCAGTTTTCAATCAGGGGTGCAAAGTAACTACTTTTTTCCGGATTGGCCAAAAGTAATTTTTCATAAATCACAAGCGCTTTTTCGAATAAGCCTTGCTTCTCATACACATGTGCCAGGGTTTCTGAAACAACCGAGAAACTTTCGGTTGTGCTTTTTTCAGCCAGATTTCGTTGATCGCCCTCACGGGCGCGGTCAATCTTTATGCTGGGTTCGGCTTCAATAAACTGATCAATCAGGTTCTTTTCGGGTTCCTCGGGCGTCTTGTTTTTATTCAGTTCGGCCAGCCTTTCCATAAGAATCTTCATGGGATCGTGCTGCGGCTCAGCTTTTTCATGATTCACCGGATCGGAGACGATGTTCTCAGGCAGGCTTGCTGTTTCCTCAGGCAAGGTTTCACCCTTTTCTTCAATGCGATTTTCCTGTACGTTTTCAGTTGTTTCAAAAACAGCTGTTGTCGGCTGAGGATTCTGTCCTGTGAATCTGTGATTGATAAAGAGCGGAACTTTTGCCAGCAACGACGAAAAGTTGCGTTCGGAAGGCTCAAATGACCTGAAAGCTGAAGTATCTTGGCTTGATTCTTCATCTTCAGCTATGGGCATTGGATGGGCGAATGGAGGAGTACGCTCAATCACATGGCCGAAATGATTCAGAACAGGCGTAAACACAATGCCTGTTGCAGGATGTTCGGCCTTGATTTCAGCCTGAGGCTCAATGGGCTTTTCATTCTGAGCAGGTTTGGTTTCAGAATGTTCGAGCGCCAGATAAAGCAAAATGCGGTTTGGCGCCATGAAACTGACCCGGTTGAGAAATGCCGCAAATCCGTGACTTCCCGATTCTTTCATTTGCAGCAGCCTGCCGATGGCAAGATGAGGCGAATAGGGATGCTGCTCCGCAAGTTGCGAAGGGACATCGTTCATCAGGCGTTGAATGATTAAGGCTTCGTTCATGGATTAAATATTACCAGTTCACAAATGCTTTATTGAATATATCCTCAACCAATTCGTCGGTGATGGTTTCAATCAGACCATCTTCAACCGCCGAAAGCGTTTGGCTGCTCGAAAACTGCTGAAACCTTGTCAGTCGTGTTTCGAAGTTCTTATTCTCGTCAATTTTATTGAAAAACCGGACGCTGATTGTGACAGTGAGTTGCGTAAGTTGTGCCGTCTGATCACCCTGGATGGCCACAGGCTGCAGCGTGTAACCTGTAATTTCGCCTTCAAAAGCCATGTCGCCTCCTGTATTGACCATGGTAAGCCTGGTTTGCCCCATAATCTTGTCCTGGAGTTTTTCGGTCAGTCGCTGACTAAGATTTGGATTCACCAACGATGCGTTATTGTCGAAATAGGCAACCGAAAAGGTTTTGGCTTCCGGTGGTATCGATGCTCCTGTAAATGTGATTCTGATGCAGGAGTTCAAAAACCCTGTAGCGATGATCAGACAAAAAATCGCAGCAACCCTTTTCATTAATCCAGATGATATTCTTTAATTTTACGATAGAGGGTTCTCTCCGATATGCCCAGTTCGGCTGCAGCATTTTTGCGACGGCCATGGTGTTTTTCGAGAGCTTTGATGATGATTTCCTTTTCTCGTTTTTCAAGCGAAAGGGTCTCCTCCAGCTCTTCGTGATAATCGACATCAATTTCGCTGACAGGGATTTTGGCTGGAACAAACTCGGCTTTTGGCTCGCTGTAAACAGGTTTGAAAAATTCATGAGCCATCGATGCTTCCATTGAATTCATGCCGGTTTCAGGATGAATACCGGTCGCTGCAATGATTTCGGCAATAAGCTTTTTCATGTCCGCCATGTCTTTTTTCATGTCGAACAATACCTTATATAATAGTTCCCGCTCGCTGATGGCTTCGCCTTGTTCGGCGCTTCGCTGAAGAACCGGCAGGTTGCTGTGATTTGCCCCGCTGATGTAACGACCAAGAGTCGCTGCGTTTACCTCGCGTTCCTGCTCAATGATGGAAATCTGTTCGGTGATGTTTTTTAACTGCCTGATGTTTCCCGACCAATAATTCTGCGTGAGCAGTCTTGATGCTTCATCACTCAGTCGCAGCGCAGGCATTCGGTATTTTTCGGCAAAATCGGCGGCAAACTTTCTGAACAACAACACAATGTCCTCTTTTCGTTCGCGAAGCGGAGGGATCTGAATGGGCACCGTGTTTAGCCGGTAATATAGGTCCTCGCGGAACTTGCCATTGGATATTGCTTCACCTAAATTGACATTTGTAGCTGCGACAACACGCACATCGGTTTTAATGACTTTTGATGAACCCACCCGGATGAATTCGCCCGTTTCGAGAACCCGCAACAGACGAACCTGTGTGCTGACCGGCAACTCAGCTACCTCGTCAAGAAAAATAGTCCCACCGTTCACCACTTCGAAGTATCCTTTGCGTGCTTCGTGAGCCCCTGTAAACGACCCTTTTTCATGGCCAAACAACTCACTGTCGATTGTCCCTTCGGGAATGGCGCCACAGTTCACCGCGATAAAGGGACCGTGCTTGCGGCTACTATACTGGTGAATGATTTTCGGAAAAACTTCTTTGCCTGTGCCGCTTTCACCCGTGATAAGCACAGTGAGGTCGGTGGGAGCAACCTGACGTGCAATATCAATGGCGCGATCAAGCAGAACCGACTGCCCGATAATCCCAAACCTTTGTTTTATGGTCGATATTTCGTTCATGCTTTTGGAAAGGAGGGCTAAATTAAAAAAAATAATGACATAATAGCATATTCTTATGACATTTTTTCAGAGTTACCCGGATGTTTTTCGCGCAGCAAGGCTGTAAAAACGATGACTTCAGTGATCAGAAAAATAAGATATAGCGACATAAAATACAGGTAGTCGCGAAGATCGCATTCGGCAAATCGAAACACAAGGACGAGTATGTAGATCATGGCCATCAGCATTTTTAGGGTGGTGATGGCAAGAAACAAAAGGGTGCGTTTCTGCGGGTCATCTTTGAGAGCCCTGCTATACAGAAAAAACCCCGCGGCATACATGGCAGCAGTGAACAGAAAAGAAAACAGCCATGTGAAATGGTAAAGATCTGGAGCAAAGGCGTATATGGCCATGGTGAGCGCTGCAGTCCCTGTAAGCACTGCAGCATATGAATAAAACAGAATCCTTTTGTTCATTTTTTTCGGTTTAAGTCTTTCAGTACAAGATAGAGGGATATCAGCACCGAAAGAGGAGCAACAGTTGCAGTGATCCAGGGTGTTTCATGGTTGAAATATGCGTCGAGCCACACCCCTGCCCAGGTGCCAACTCCGATGATGGCCAGCATTTCGAAGGCCAGTCCCGAATATCGGGCAAAATCAGCGGGCCCCTTCGGTCGTTCTTTTGGTTCCGTCGGCATTGAATCCTGACATCATTTCCTTGCTGGGCGAAACCGACATGCTGCAGTTACCTGTAAACAAGGCTCCCGGTTCTATGCTTATTTTCTGGGCATGAATATCGCCGATGATTTTTGCAGTCGATTTCAGCACGAGCAGCTCGCTCACTTGCAACTGTCCTTTGACATAACCGCTGATGTCGGCATTCTGACAATGTATTTCTCCTTCGAGTGATCCTGAAGTACCGATCACCACTTTGCCTTTTCCCGACAATTTTCCTTTCACTGCTCCGTCAAGGCGCATGTCGCCGTTGACATGAATGTCGCCGGTGATGGTGGTTCCTGCTCCTATGAGATTGATGTTCGGAGCTTGTGGTTCTGGGGTCATGGTTTTTGCCATAATTCTGTTCTTTCTTTGAGCTTATTTCAGATAGTAGCGTTCGAAAAACTCGAGGTATTTTTCTTCATCTTTCGACTTATAAAATACCGGGTAATTCTCTGTGCTGATAATGAAACTGGTGAAGTCGGCCGTTTCAAGAGACCTCAGCAGTTCTTTGTCGTTGAGCGTGTAACGGTAATAATTCATGCCTGCTGTACGGGCCTTGAAATGACTTACCGAAACCATCATGCGTGTATCGGTCAGGTACAGACTGCTGACGCTCAGATTATCACCAGAGAAAAAGCGTTGGTTGAAATCGGAAAAAGCGGCTTTGATTTTATTTACACTCACATTTTTTGCAGAAATGAGAATGACATAAATGTGAATGTCTTCCTCTCCCGCAACTTTGTATAATTCGGCATTTGCCGGAACAACATCGCTTTGACCTCCATCGTCGCCTGTGCCCGCTTGCCCACCGCCCAAAAAGGCCAGCAGCTCTTCTGAACGCGTTTTCACCTCACCGCTGTGTTTTTTGATGATCTGTCCCAGCAATACTTTGAGGGTGTCATTTCCATTGAGTTTTCCAATGCTTAATGCACGCAGAAAGTCGAAACGTCCCAATAAACCCGGTTCCTTGAAAACGGCCAGGGCCGAATCGGCTCGTGTAATCACCTGTGGATACGACCCGCTCTGATAAAGCCTGTACGTGCCGTCGTAATATGTCTCACCAACGTTTTTCTGAGAGGCAATTTTTGTCCAGTAATCCGGATCAGAAAGAATCCGTGCATAATCGCTGTCGGGGAAACCTGAAATGATCAGATTCTTATAATATTGTGCTCTGGGCTCGTCGTTCAGGCTTTTGTTTGAGGAATAAAGCATGTAATATGTCTCAATCAAGTAGGTGGTTGCCGGAAAACGACTCAGAAGGGTTTCATGCGCCTTGATGGCTTCTTTAAATTCCTGAAGATCGGTTTTATAAATTCTTCCCAAATGATAATAGGCTGTTTCGATGCGCCGATTCGAAGCTTCCATTTTTTCAGGGGTGAGCGGTATGTCTTTCAGGTAAAAACTCCGGTCACGTGGGTTTTCGGCGGCCCGGGCCGAATCATTTTGAGGCAAACTGTCGGTGGTTTCGTTGCCAAAACCAAAATCAACCACCTGCTTGTTCGACAAACGCCACAAGTCTTCAAGTGGACGATCTCCCCATTTTTTCAGAAACTCAGTTTTTCCAAAGGCTACCGTCGATGCATTGTAGAAATACCAGTTCGAATTGGTGTTCGCCACATTCATCTGATTGCTGTTGTTGGCCGCAGCCATGCGTTCTCGTTCTTCCTGCTTGCGCCTTTCCTCTTCTTTCACATAATCGGCAATGAGCTTGTCGATGGCGGCATTTCGGGCATTCTCATCCAAACCGGCCAGGCGTTGCAGCGAATCTTCAAGCTCTATGGTGACAAGATTTTTTACGAGTTCGCTCAAAATCACATGCCGCGACTTGATGGACTCATAATCGGGAAAATCTTTTGGCAAAACAGTCATGCAGGTGTCATAATATCCCTGCGATACCTGATACTGGCGCTTGCCAAAATATATCTCGGCCAGCTTGAGATAAGTAATCGACTTCTGATAAACATTTGTTTTGCTGAACCTGGCCGATTTCTTCAAATAATCAATTCCGTCGGCTTCCCGGTTTTCCTTAAAGGCAATATTGGCGAGCGCAAAATAAATCTCATCGCGGTAATCGTCGTTCTTGCTATCCTTGAGCATCTTCATCAGCTCTTTCACAATCGCTGTGCTGCTGCCACTGCCTGCATCGTAACATTGTGCGGCGAAAATCTTCGCATGGAACGCAATCTCGTACTTCGGGTTTTTCTTAATAACCTGCTGGTACATCTCAAGTGCTTCCTGATTTCTTTCAAGGCGTTGGTACACCTGAGCCAGAACAAACATCAAACGTACCTTGGTCTTTTTGTTTTTGTTGAGCTTGATGGCCGATTTTAAGTAATCGATCGATCCTTCATGGTTGCCGCTTTTTATCTGATAATCGGCCATGACCATCGGGAACAATTTCTGGGTCGACTTCGGAAGTGAGCCTTCTTTGAGCGCCGATTCAACAATGCTCAGGTAGGCACCCGGCTTGCTCATCTTCTTCCGGGCAATCATGGTGCGCGCCATCCACAAATAGGCATCGAATCGCTCAGGATTTTTACTGAATTTCTTGGTGACGTAGTCAAATGTGTCGAAGGCTTTTTCGTAGTCACGTTTCAGAAAACTGGCTTTGCCAATCATCAGATAACTGTCGTCGATCCATTTCACATACTGCACACCCTTAAACTCCATGCTGTGTTTGGCAATCACTTTCGAGGCCTTTTCAATGGCTCTGTCCATCAGGGTGCTGATGCTTTGTACGTCTTTTTCTGCGCCTTCAGGAAAGACATCGATAATCTGGGTGTAATTGTCCTGATGTGCAGTGGCCAGATTGATTGCCCCTTCTTTCAGTGCCTCATTCCCATTGTGGTAGGCATTGAAATGAGCGGTTAAATTATGATATGCCCTGCGCATCATCGTGTTCTTCTTTGTAGAGCACGCTGTGGCGGCAAATATGCTGATGATGATGATGAATAAACGGAACCTCATGCCTGCAGTTTGGTCGGATAACGATGAAAGGACAAATTTAGTATTTTTTCAACAATTACAGCAGCGTTTTGTTTCATTTGCATGCTCAGGATCATTGAACTTACAGGAAATTCATCACGTTGGTTTTGGCTTCCTTTTCCTTCGGTTTAA
This sequence comes from uncultured Bacteroidaceae bacterium, assembly GCA_964559205.1. Lineage (GTDB taxonomy): Bacteria > Bacteroidota > Bacteroidia > Bacteroidales > DTU049 > GWF2-43-63. Next base: position 5,801 of record CAZLHV010000010.1, on the reverse strand, counting down.
GAATTAGTGTTACCTTCGTGCCCCATGGCAAGGGAGTCCGGAAAATCTATTCTCAAGTACTTCTCCACATGGAGAATCATTATTCCTGTGGCGTTTGGCCTCAGCATTTCAGGATATATGATCGGCAATTCCTTCGATGTTTCGGTTCTGCCTTCGATCGACTGGGGTCCCAAGACCATTCTTTGGCTGCTGGCCGCCGTTGCTTCTCTGCTGGTGCGTGACCTCCTCTGCATGTGGCGCATCAGGCTGCTGACCGGCAACCGGCTCACTTTTCGACAGGCGTTTCAGGTGGTCATGATTTGGGAGTTTGGAGCCTCGGTGATGCCCGCCTTTATCGGTGGTAGTGCCGTAGCTTTTGTGGTGGTTCATAAGGAAGGAATTCCATTTGGAAGAAGCACCGCAGTGGTGATGATGACCAGTTTCCTCGATGAGCTGTATTTCGTGCTCCTGGTTCCGTTGGTTTTTCTCTGGTTGTCGGTAAACGGCACTTTTGGATCGGTGCTTGCCTCCATGCCTTTCTCGCAGGAATGGCTTTTCTGGGCAGGCTATTTCTTCATTGTTTTCCTCATGGTGTTCATCACCCTTGCCGTGCTGGTCATGCCTGCAAGATTCAGCCGGCTCCTGATGCTTATTTTCAGGCTTCCTTTCCTGCGACGATGGAATCATAAGGCCGAAAAAACCGGACGCGACCTGGTTGAGACAAGCCGTGAACTCAGGGGAAAGCCCTTTCTGTTTTGGCTCAAAGCGGTTGCAGCCACTTTTCTGGCATGGACAGCCCGGTTCTTCATTATCAATTGCCTGATCATGGCATTTATGCCCGGAGTAGACCACGGACAGCTCTATGCCCGTCAGCTGGTCATGTGGGTCGTGATGCTGGTGAGCCCAACGCCGGGTGCCTCAGGTGTGGCCGAATGGATGTTTTCCGACTATCTCGGCATGTTCGTTATTGCCGGCCTGGCACCGGTTCTCGCTTTGATATGGCGCCTGCTGACTTTCTACTGGTATCTGGTGATGGGCAGTATCGTTCTTCCCGTCTGGATCAGGCGGGTGTTTGGTACAAAAGGAGAATGATCTTTAAAATCTGACTTACGGCAGTTCAAGCAACTCTACCTTGAAGATCAGCACTGATCCCGGAGGAATGTTGCCCACGGCGCGGTCACCATAACCCAGATCGCTGGGAATGTACAATTCATACATCGAGCCAACACTCATCAGCTGCAAACCTTCAGTCCATCCACGAATCACCTGATCAAGGCCAAATGTGATAGGCTCATTGCGTTCGTAACTGCTGTCGAAAATGGTTCCGTCGAGCAAACGTCCTTCATAGTGCACCTTCACTTTTGCAGCCGGACCCGCAGGTTTTGGCCCATCGGCAGGCCTCAGAATTTTATACTGAAGTCCGCTGGCGGTTACCATCACACCTTCGGCCTTTTTGTTGTTTTCAAGAAAAATGCGGCCCTTCTCTTTATTTACATTGGCCTCTTCGGCTGCAACCTGTTGTTGTTTCAGTTGCATTTCTTTTTGAAAGCGTCCCATCAACGCCTGAAATTCAGATGTTGAAAACAGGGTGTCGTGTCCGGCCATTCCATCGCTGATGCCTTCGAAAAGAAGATCAATGTTCAGGTCTAACTTGTTGTTTTTGAAACTTTTTGCAATATCGGTTCCGATCAGGTAACTCACCGTGTCCTTAAAGCTTGTCATCACCATCGGGCTGTCGGTTAAAGTTTGTCCACCGCTGCAGCATGTTTTTTTACCTGTATGGCACGAAACTGCAAGAATGGCAACCATTAATAAAATCATCAGGTTTTTCATGGGTTATTTTTTTCTGGGTTCAAGATATCCTTCAGAAGAGATGGCCGATTGTCCTTTTTCGACGGCCCACGCAGTAAAATGTTTTACGATGTCGCTGCGACCCGCATCGGTTCGGTATACAAAAGAATGCGTTCTGACCAGTGCTGCCGGAGCATTGCCTTTGCGATAGGCATCAGTCAGTATGTTCAGATCGTCGAAAACCAGCTCGGCATCGTCGGCCAGATTGTTGTTGCTGAAATCGACAGGAATGATGTAGAGTCCCTTGGCTCGGAACCTCGTTTCGCGGTTGTATGCCTGCCGGTGACTGATAAAGCCAATGCCCCCGGGATTGCCTGCAATGGCATCGCTGAGTTCTCCTTCGCTCAAAAGAGCCGTAACAACAGGAGCATAAGTGCTTGATTGAAGCAAGCTGCCAATGTTTCGCCACAGGCTTCCTTCAGCAGGCCCCAGATAGGCTTTCAGAGGTACATTCTGCGATTTTTTATCCACCTGGTTCCAATTGGAGTATGTTCCGGTGATGAATACCGCTCGTAGCTCTTCAATGCTTAATCCCCTCATTGCCAAATTCTGCAATACCGGATTGTTGAAACTGACACTCAGAACCAATAGGTCACACGCCACAGGAGTCGTATTCCATTCAGGATCCGCCTCACCCGTCGCTGCTGTCAATACCAGCTGCACTTTGTCACCGCTCACCGATTCGCTGATTTCAGATGGCTTCAGTGAAACCACATCAACAATAATATTGGTGTTCTGCGATACATAGGTTGATGCAAGCCTTCGGGCAAGATCAAAGCTTTCTTCTGTCGCACCAACAGTGATTTTCCCGGCTTCAAGATCATTGTTCACTGTGTTATTGCCCTGTTCGTTGCCGCTTTTGCTGCTGCGATCATTGCCACATGCAAACAAAACCAGCAGCATCATCAATGAAAAAATATGTTTCCACCACTTCATGGTCTGCACTTTTGCGCAAAGGTACATTTTTCGGCGAATTCCGAAAAGACTTGACACATTGCAACCCTTTGCTTGAGTTTACTCAATTCCGTTGTCCGACAATTGGTTTAAGCTAAATGTGCAACATTGTATTGTAAAAAAGCTTTATCCATCGACAAAACGTCTTGAACTTTTTTCCGAAACCGTGCAAATGCCACTCTTTATCAGTCTTCTTCGACTTTTTCGCTTTTGCGACGATTTTCGTCCTATTTTTGCAGCCGGATTAAATGTCAGCGTCATGTCAAAAATCGAGAAACATCCTATTCTTGCAGTGCCCGAGTGCGCCAAGCATCGTTTTATGTACAACGGAGCCGGAGTGGAAGGCGACGTGGGGTTCACCATTGCAGCTGCCCTGCACAACGCAGGTTTTCCGGTACACAGCCACAGCCTTGCCGACCGCAACCGCTCGCTTGAGTGTGGAATTGGCAAATGTGGTGCCTGTGAAATGCTGGTCGATGGCGTTATCCGCCGCATCTGCATTACAAAAATTGACGGAGTGAAAGAAGTTCAGGAAGTTCCGAAAGATTTTATGCCTGTCGAACGCAAAACCTCCGCTGAAAAAGGCCCGCGTGTTTTCAGGACCGATGTGGCCATTATTGGTGCTGGCCCTGCAGGTTTGGCTGCACGCGAAATTCTGAATCAGCATGGCATCTCAAACATTGTGGTAGATAACAACGAAACCATTGGCGGTCAGTTTAACATGCAAACCCACCAGTTTTTCTTTTTCGAGAAAGAGAAAAAATATGGCGGCATGCGCGGATTCGACATCGCATCAACCCTTGCAGGCGATAATCACGAAGGCATTTTTCTTAACAGCACTGTTTGGGATATTCTCGAAGGAAAACGACTCGCCATTAAAAACATTAAGACTGAAGAGATCTATTACATCGATGCGCAGCAGCTCATTGTGGCAACCGGCGCCGTTCCTTTCATGCCCACCTTCGAAAACGATGATGTGCCCGGTGTTTATACTGCGGCGGTTATTCAGAAAATGATGAATACCGAGCTGACCCTGCTTGGAAAGAAAATTCTTACAGTGGGCGCAGGCAATATTGGTTATCTGACTTCGTATCAGCTCATGCAGGCCGGAGCACAGGTGGTTGCCATCATCGAGGCTCAGGGACGCGAAGGCGGTTTCCCGGTGCAGGCCAATCGTGTGCGCCGTCTCGGCATTCCTGTCATGCTCAATCACATTTTAATCAAAGCCATTCCCAATGCCGATCATACAGGCGTTACCGGTGCCGTGGTGGCAGAAGCTCATAACTTCAAACCGGTGCCGGGAACCGAAAAGCTGATTGAAGGAATCGATGCCATTAATATTTGTACAGGTCTGGTTCCTGACGACCAGCTGCTGACCCTCGGTAACGAGATTTTCGGTCGCAACTGTCATGGCGTGGGCGATGCCATCCGCATTGGTGAAGGGACTTCGGCGGTGCTTCGCGGAAAACAGGCCGCCTACGAAGTACTCGACCAGATGAGCGTTCGATACAATTACGATCAGTATCTCGCCGTGTCGAAAGAATATATTGACTCGCAGCAACATCCCGAAAAAATTATCGAAGAGCCCTGGATGCCCGAGACTGAGCGCCGTAAAAAGCCTTTTGTACTCATCGACTGTTTGTATGGCTTTGCCTGCAACCCATGCGCATTTGCCTGCCCCTATGGTGCCATCACCAAATCGTCCACATCCACAGTGCCGGCCATCGATTTCGATAAGTGTATCGGTTGCATGCAATGCGTGTATCAGTGCCCGGGTCTGGCCATTTTTGGCTATAATATTCCTAAAGGACAATTGTTTTTGCCCATCGAATACGAGGCACAGGAAGGCAGCGAAGTTTTTTTGGTGGACAACAACGGAAAAATTCAGGGCGAAGGCGTGATTGAAAAAATTCTGATGAAACCCAATAAAACCAATGTGGCGCGTGTGCGTTCCGAAACCCTTCAGGGCGACGATCTGATGCGTGTGCGTGGTTTTATCGTCAAAAGCAATTATCCCGAAAAACCCACATTACAACCAACCGAATACCGCACCGAAGTGCCCACGTATGTGTGTCATTGCGACGACGTAACCTACGACGAGATTCTGGAACGCGTGGGCGACCGCAAATTCATTTCGGTAGATGAAATCAAGCACACCACTCGTCTGGGCATGGGTGCATGCCGTGGCAAACGCTGCATCAAACGTTTGAAATCGACCATTGCTTCCAAAGGCATTCAGGTGGTGGGCGAAGCTACCCCACGCGGACCTTTGTCGAATCAGGTGCTCATGGGCGAACTGTATCCGGCGGGTTCACGCGAAGAGATTGTTCCTTTCACACCCGGACAAAACACCGAACGTCGTAAGGTAAAATCGGTGGTAGCCGGTGGAGGTATCGGGGGCAGCGCGCTGTTCCGCTATCTGGCCGAGGACGGATATCAACCCTTGCTTATCAACCACGACCGTGGTGCTTCATGGCGCAATATTGCCGGTGGACGCCCCGCTTTCAGTGTTCCCGAACTCAGCGACATTGCCATTCATAATCAGGAAATTTTTGTCGAACTGCAAAAGCTGAAAAACATTGACTACAAGCCCATTCGCTATGTGAGTTTTGCTCACGATGAGCCCACATACAAAGCCCTCGATGCTTCAAGGGCGTGGTCCGATGCCTATATGGTTGATGCCAAGGATTTCAGAAAAGAAATCAGCCCATGGTTTAATGATAAACTGCAGACCTACCGCTCGGCTCTGATCACCCATAATTGCTGGCAGGCAACGCCTGGTCGTGTGATTGATCTGATCCGGAGCATCGGCATTGAACATGGCGGGCAGATTATGGAAGACTGCAAACTGATTGATGTGCGCAAAGAAAACGGCAGCTACATTGTTTTGGTGCGCGATCACGACAAACGCTACATTGAAATTGAAACCGAAATTTTTATCAATGCCCTGGGACCCAATGCCGAAGAATTTGCACGCAAACTGGGCATCGAAACAGGATTGTATCCGGTGCGTCATC
>CAZLHV010000009.1:0-38107 GCA_964559205.1 uncultured Bacteroidaceae bacterium | reverse complement strand
TCAAGCGACAGAAGGGCATCGGTCAGGTGTGAGCCAATGAAACCTGCACCACCTGTTACAATACACTTTTTCCCTTTATACCAGTGCAGCTTTTCAGCGGTTGTCATACATTTCGCGATAATAATTCATGTAGTCGCCTGAGGTGATATTGTTGAGCCAGTCCTGATTTGCAAGGTACCAGACAACCGTTTTTTCAAGACCCTCTTCAAAAGTAAGTGATGGCATCCAGCCAAGTTCGTTCTGAATTTTAGAAGAATCAATTGCGTAACGTAAATCGTGGCCTGCTCTGTCTTTTACGTAGGTGATCAGTGTTGCGCTTTCTCCTTCGGTTCGTCCAAGCTTGCGATCCATGATGCGACACAGAAGATGTACAAGGTCAATGTTTTTCCATTCATTGTTTCCGCCCACATTATAGGTCTCACCGGCTTTCCCCTGATGGAAAACAAGATCGATGGCAGCCGCATGATCCTCCACAAAGAGCCAGTCACGAACATTCAGCCCTTGTCCATAGACAGGAAGTGGTTTACGCTGAATGATGTTGTTGATCATTAACGGAATAAGCTTTTCGGGGAAATGAAACGGACCATAATTGTTTGAACAATTGGTAATCACAGCCGGGATGCCGAATGTATGGTGCCACGCCATGACAAAATGATCGCTCGATGCTTTCGATGCACTGTATGGGCTGCGTGGGTCGTAAGCGGTCTGTTCGGTAAAAAATCCTTCATCTCCGAGTGAACCAAACACTTCGTCGGTCGAAATGTGATGAAACTTTTTTCCCTGAAGGTCATCTTTCCAAAGTGCACGTGCTGCATTCAGCAAGTTAACAGTGCCAATCACATTGGTGTAAACAAATGCATTTGGATTGGCAATGCTCCGGTCAACATGCGATTCGGCAGCTAGATGAATCACGCCATCCGGTTTGAATTGTTCAAAGACGGCATTTACGGCTTCAAACGAAGTGATATCGGCCTTCACGAAAACATAATTGCTTTTTCCCTCAATATCGGTCAGATTGGCGAGGTTTCCGGCATACGTTAGTGCATCAAGATTTACAATGCGGGTATCGGGATATTTATTGACAAAGAGTCTTACCACGTGAGAACCGATAAATCCGGCTCCGCCGGTAATGAGAATGGTTTTCATGATTCGTTATTTTTGAGATTGTGAGCGGAATTTCTGTTCCCAGTTCCATGCAGACAAGGTGATGTCGTCGATGCTGCGTTGGGGAGTGAACCCCAATATCCGAGCAGCTTTCTGCGTATCAGCCCATATTTGTTCAACATCACCCGGTCTTCTGGGGGCAAATTCCCATGGCAATTTCATGCGACTTGTAAATTCAAAACTTTCGATCACCTGAAGCACTGAAATGCCCTGACCATTGCCAAGATTGAAAACATCGCTGTTTCCAGGTGATATGTGCTCGCAATATTCGATTGCTTTGACATGAGCGCGCGCCAGATCGCAAACATGAATATAATCTCGAATCGCGCTGCCATCCGGGGTTTGATAATCACTGCCAAAAACCTTCAGTTTATCCCTAAGTCCTGCAGCCGTTTGAGTGATGTATGGCATCAGGTTGTTTGGAATGCCGCGCGGCAGCTCTCCAATCAATCCGCTTTCGTGAGCGCCTGCAGGATTAAAGTAACGCAGCGACACCACCTTTTGAGTTGCACCTGACTGTAGAAAATCACGGAGCATCTTTTCACCGATTTGTTTTGTGAAACCATAGGGCGACCAGGCTTCACCAAAAGGCATGTCTTCGGTCACCGGGAGTTGAGAAGGCTGCCCGTAAACGGTGCATGATGAGGAAAAAACCACATCAGTAATGTTTCGTTCTGCACAAAAACCAAGGATGCTTTCGAGCGAATTCAGATTGTTGTGATAGTATTTCAGTGGCTCTGAAACAGATTCGCCCACACTTTTAAAAGCTGCAAAATGAATAACGCCGCTAATATCCGACGGAAGTTGTTGCAAAGCATGTTTGTCACAGACGTTGATTTGATGAAATGCTGGTCGCACACCGCAAATGCGTTCGATACGGTCAAGCACAAACGCTTCGCTGTTCGATAAATCATCGGCGATCACAACAGTGTAACCTGCTGTGATCAGTTCCACCACCGTGTGTGAACCAATGTACCCGAGACCTCCCGTGACCAGTATGCATCGATGCGTCATTACAGACTCCAGTATGTCAGGTTGATTATTTTCCTGCGAAGAATGCCTTTAACATCAACCACAATGCCTTTTTCATCTTTCAGTAATGCTTTCAGGTCATTTTCATTCAATCCCATATAGGGTTCATGCATTACAGCAAGTATCACGGCATCGTATTTCCCTTCCGGGCCATTGGCAAGCGGAAGACCATATTCGTGCTCAAATTCTTTTGCATCGGCATGAGGATCAATGGCATCGACTTTTACACCATAGGATTTTAACTCATGAATGATATCAACCACTTTGCTGTTGCGGATATCGGTTACGTTTTCCTTGAAAGTGACACCCATCACCAGCACTTTGCTGTCAAGGACATTGCGTCCGGCAGCAATGATTTTTTTCACTGTTTGCTTTGCTACATACGATCCCATGCTGTCGTTGACAAAACGTCCGGCACGGATGATCTGTGGATGATAACGATACTCCTGCGCTTTGTAAACCAAATAGTAAGGATCAACGCCAATGCAATGTCCACCTACAAGACCCGGCTGGAATTTCAGGAAGTTCCATTTGGTGCCGGCAGCTTCCAACACGTCGAAAGTGTTGATGCCCATGCGATTAAAAATAATCGACAGTTCGTTCATCAGGGCAATGTTGATGTCGCGCTGGGTGTTTTCAATAATCTTTGCAGCTTCGGCAACTTTAATGCTTGGTGCGCGATGAACGCCAGCTTTGATCACCAGCTCGTAGGTGCGGGCAACCATTTCCATCACTTCAGGTGTATTCCCCGATACAATTTTTACCGTGTTGGTCAGCGTGTTCACTTTATCACCCGGATTGATTCTTTCAGGTGAATATCCCACATGAAAATCGGCAGGATAACTCAACCCTGAGTATTTTTCCATCACAGGAATGCAATCTTCTTCGGTTGCACCCGGATAAACGGTAGATTCAAACACAACGGTATCGCCTTTTTTCAGAATCTTTCCAACGGTTTCACTGGCTTTGATGAGCGGAGTCAGGTCGGGAAGATTGTGATCGTCAATGGGTGTCGGAACGGCAACAATATGAAATGTGGCGTCTTTTAAATCTTCGGGATTGCTGGTGTAAACAATTCGACGGTTCAGAAATTCTTCCGTGGGAATTTCATTGCTGGGGTCAATATTGTTTTTCATTAATTCAACGCGGTCAGGTTTAATGTCGAAACCGATGACGTCGATGGTCTTTGCGAATTCAAGTGCAATGGGCAGTCCCACATATCCGAGTCCGATGACCGAAAGTTTTGTCTGATGCTGCAATAGCTGATCGTAGGTGTTCATTTGCTACAGTTTTATTTTTTTTAGAATCGGGTGATAGTCTCCACTCAGAGCACTCATGGCACTGTTGCGGATGTGATAGACAATGTCGATCGATGGCCGGGCATCCTCAAGGCCAAAGCTGTTTCCGGCAAGTATGTTTTTATAGCTCTCGGTATGAAGCTCGGTAAAGCCTTCCGAAAACTCAAATTCAGATCCGTTCACTCTGATGGAACGATAAGTCCTTTTTTGTCCGCGTACTTCTTCGGGCAGATCGTTTTCATCGATGCTTAGCATCCAGCGGACCTGTGCATTTTTTAAGCGAAGCAATCCTGCAGCCTTATCGTCGGTGTGCAGATGAACAAGCGATTGCTCGACCGGACCAAAAATCCAGGTTAGCATATCGAAAAAGTGAATTCCGATGTTGGTTGCCACTCCGCCGCTTTTGCTTTCATCGCCTTTCCACGACCGGTGGTACCATTTTCCACGACTGGTGATGTAGGTCAGATCAACATCGAAAAATGTTCCTTGCTGTTGCTCCACGTCGCTTTTCAGCTGCCTGATGCTGTCGTGAAGCCTGAGCTGAAGAATATTACTGATTTTTTTGCCGGTTTCGCGCTCAATTTCAGCCAGCGCATCGATGTTCCATGGATTCAGCACCAGCGGCTTCTCGCAAATGGCGTGAGCCTGATTCCGAAGAGCGACCCGGATATGTGCATCGTGAAGATAATTGGGCGAGCAGATGCTGACGTAGTCAACTTTGCTGCTGCCTGACCGCCGCATTTTGTCAAGATGTCGATCGAATCGCTCCGACTCACTGAAAAACTCAGCGTCAGGGAAAAACGAGTCAATGATGCCAATGCTGTCGAACGGATCAAGCATTGCTGTGATGCGGTTTCCCGTATCACGAATGGCTTTCATGTGCCGCGTAGCAATGTATCCCGATGCCCCAATCAGGGCGAAGTTTATGGGCTGATTCATGAGGCAAATTTATGAACTTTTCCGCTTTCAAGTCGGTATCGGTCACCGCTTTCGGGACACACGGCCAAGTGATCATCATCAAAACTAAGTCTGTGGCCGTATTCACTGACCCAGCCAATCTGTCGAGCCGGGTTACCAACCACCAGTGCAAATGCCGGAACATCTTTGGTGACAACTGCACCAGCACCAATCAGTGCATACTCGCCTATGCTATTCCCGCAAACAATGGTGGCATTTGCTCCGATGGAAGCTCCGCGACGGACCAGCGTTTCCTGATACTGGTCGCGGCGAATCACTGCACTGCGCGGATTCGAAATGTTGGTAAATACCATGCTGGGACCTAAAAACACGTCATCTTCACAAATCACACCGGTATATACCGAAACATTGTTCTGGATCTTGACATTGTTGCCAAGTTTCACACCGGGTGATATCACAACGTTTTGACCGATGTTGCAGCGCTCGCCAATGATGCAGTTGCTCATGATGTGTGAAAAATGCCATATTTTTGATCCGGCACCAATCTCGCAACCGTCATCAACATAACTGCTTTCGTGAACAAAATATTCGGCCATGGCTTAACGATTGATGAATTCGAGTATGCTTCCTGTGATGTGGTTCAATTGTTCGTCGTCGAGTTCGGTGTGCATCGGCAGTGAAAATACGTTTGCCGACAGCCACTCGGTATTTGGAAAGTCGCCTTCCTTGTATCGCGGATCAATGTAGGCTTTTTGCATGTGGAGGGGCACAGGATAATAAATCATGGCCGGGATTCCTTTTTCCTGCAAAAAGGCGATGAGGGCATTTCGATCAAAGCCTTGTGCCACCAGCGTGTATTGATGGAAGACGTGACGCGACTTTTCATATCGAAAAGGAATCAGCAGCTTTGAATGACCTCCAAGGGCTTTATCATAGACCGCTGCAGCGCGACGGCGTGCATCGATATACTCATCAAGGTGTTTTAATTTGATATCGAGTACCGCAGCCTGAATGCTGTCGAGGCGACTGTTTACACCGATCTCATCGTGGTAGTAACGCACTTTCATCCCATGGTTAACCACCACCCTTAACGTTTCGGCCAGTGCATCATCGTTGGTGAAAATGGCACCACCATCGCCATAGCAACCCAAATTCTTAGAGGGGAAAAAGCTGGTACAGCCGACATGTCCGATGGCACCCGTCTTTTCTGTATGGCCATCGTTGAAAATATAATCTGAACCAATGCTCTGGCAGGCATCCTCAATGACATACAAATGATGTTCGGCGGCAAGAGCCATAATGTCTTCCATGGGTGCTGATTGCCCGAACAGGTGTACCGGAACAATGGCTTTTGTTTTTGGTGTAATTGCCTTGCGAATGGCATCTACCGAAATGTTCATGGTGTCGCGCTCAACGTCCACAAGTACCGGCGTCAGACCAAGCAGGGCAATGACTTCGGCAGTGGCAATAAATGTGAACGAAGCTGTGATGACTTCATCGCCGGGTTTCAGACCCAGAGCCATCATGGCTACCTGAAGGGCGTCGGTGCCGTTGGCACAGGGAATGACGTGTTTCACGCCAAGATATTGCTCGAGACTTTTTTGAAATCGTTGGACAGCGGGTCCATTGATAAATGCTGTACTGTCGAGCACTTCGTGAATTGAAGCGTCAATTTCGGGTTTGATTTTTTCGTACTGACCAGCAAGGTCAACCATCCTGATGGGTTTCATGTGCAATAATTTGTTGCAAAGCTATGAATTTCTGCCAAAAGGGGGAAGATGCTTTTCTTGCGGTTTATCAGCAAGACACACCAAATATGTCATGTTAATGTGACTTATTTTTTCGATTGTTCCTCTGGTTTATTTATTGAACATTTCATTGCAAATCTAGGTCTCACAGAAATTATAATCATGAATTGACTTGCTTTTTGATGCATGGGCTGTGTTAATGATTTTTCGAAAACATTGCTTATTTTTGCTTTGCTAAACTTATTTTCAAATGGATGTCCTTGATTTTGTTCATTTTTTTCAAAGCCAGAAGAAGCCTTTTTCACTGACTGAAAATGCTACGTTTGGTGCATTTAAGGCCGATCTTTATGCCGAGCGCCGGTTCAATATGCTTGGCCGGGATCATTTTTTTGTACATCTGGGTACCGAAATTTCATTCCATGAATCCTATTGCAGAGCTGCCCATGAAGCTGCGCGGAAACATGTGTCTGCCAGTTACAAACTTCCCAGAGCGTTAAGATTTGTTGTCCCACATGTTGTTTCGGTTTTTGCTTCTTCAGATGGGTTTTGCCAGCAAAGCCTCTCACTCACTTCTTTGTCAGGAAGAAATGCATTGGGGGGAGAAGTTTTCTCAGTTTTCTTTATCGACATGAACACCCGCAAGTGGTATGGACCTGATTATCATACGGTTGAAGCCGATGGAATCCGGATGCAGTTGAAGAAAACTGATCCGACAAACCGCGGGATAGAACTCATCAGGCAACTGATGGGAGTGTAAGAGCCTGCGCTTGTTATTGAGCGATATCATTCATGAAACTTTCGCGGATTATTCATTCACATCAAAATAAATCATGGAAATCGAAAATGCCATTTTTGAGCGACGCTCAATCCGGAAATATTCCGGTGAAAGCATTTCTGACGATAAAATTAACTTGATTTTGCGGGCGGCTATGTATGCTCCTTCAGCACGAAACCTGCAACCTTGGCATTATGTATTCAGCAATGAGCGATCAGATCTGATCCGACTCAGCCAGATTCATCCTTATGGGAAGATGCTTATGAATGCTTCGCATGCCATTTTGGTTTGCGGTGATACATCCATTGAGCCTTCTGTTGAATACATTCTTGCAGACTGTTCCGCTGCCATTCAAAACATGCTGTTGATGACCCATGCACTTGGTTTTGGTTCGGTATGGCTTGGTGTATGGCCACGTCAGGAAAGAGTGGCGGCTTTGTCTGACTTCTATTCCCTGCCGACTCAAATTGTTCCGGTTGGTCTCGTTTGCATTGGCGTTCCAGCTGAGCAAATACCAATACCTGAGCGATTTAAAGCCGACAGAATCCATTATCGGCAGTATGGGAATCAAATCAAGTAGGGATAAGTGTTTTACACCACGCTGATTTTCAGGGCATTCGCACGTTCCCGTTTTTCGATGGGCATGCTTGCCGTATGGATGAGTATGTCTCCCTGGTCAATACAATTGCAGAAACGTAGAATTTCCAGACTGTCGGTGATGGATTGGTCTGTACTGTGATAATCGTCGTAATGAAATCCTTTTATGCCCCATACCAAACTTAAGGTTCGAAGAAGCTTTTTGTTTGCACTGAAAACGAAAACATGGCTTCGGGGTCGGTATGAGGAAACACGCAGGGCAGAAGACCCGGACTGTGTCATGACCACGATGCCTTTTGCCTTTAAGTGTGCACTCATTCGTGTGGCTGTGTAGCAAATTTCGTCAGCAATACCCGAAATACCACAAGCTTTTGGTTGGGTTCCACGGACATACGGTCTTGAATCCCTTTCTACATCATTGATAATTCGATCCATTGTGGCAACGGTTTCGACTGGAAACTTCCCGACACTGGTTTCACCGCTAAGCATCACAGCGTCTGCCCCGTCAATGACAGCATTGGCCACATCATTCACTTCGGCCCGACTGGGCATGGTGTTTTCCATCATGCTTTCCATCATTTGTGTAGCCACAATCACAGGTTTGGCTGATGTGAGGCATTTCTGAATGATGTTTTTCTGAAGCACAGGCACTTCCTGTAAAGGAAGCTCGATGCCCAGGTCTCCTCGAGCTATCATGATGCCATCAGCTGCTTCAATAATCTCATCAAGATTGGCAACTGCTTCCGGCTTTTCGATTTTTGCGATAACCCTGGCATCGCTGCCAGCATTTTTGATACGGTTTTTTAAATCAGCCACATCGTCAGCTCTTCTGACAAAAGACAGTGCTATCCAGTCAACTCCGAGCGAAAGTGCAAAATCCAAATCAATCAGGTCCTTCTCAGTAAGTGCAGGCAAACTGATATCGGAACCAGGCAGATTAAACCCTTTATTTGATCTGAGGATACCTCCTCTGATCACTTTTGCCTTGATTTCGTCAGCTGCAACCATCGCTGTGATTTCAACTTCCAATTTCCCATCATCAAGTAAAATACGCTCACCGGGTTTTAGGTCTTCGCTTAGATGTGGATAGCGAAGGGTAAAGCGTTCCTCTGAACCTGACATTTCGCGATTTGTAATGAAAACCTCTTTGCCTTCATGTAATAGGATCCCGGTATCTGGCATTTGACCCACCCTGAGTTTTGGTCCTTGCAGGTCGGCAAGCAACGCCAGCGACATATCGTATTTTTCATTAATCGAAACGATGTGTTGAACTATGGTTTTTACCGATTCGTGGGACCCATGCGAAAAATTCAGACGGCAGACATCCATCCCCGCTCTGGCCAGTTCGAGAAGTGTATCTGGCGAAGAACTTGCAGGTCCAATTGTGGCAATGATTTTTGTTCTATTGAAAGTTGAGCTTTGCATGCTGTATTCTTTGTTCAAAGATATAAAAAAAGTCATGCAGCCAAATGACTACATGACTTTTGATGCCTGATAAACCCTTTACTTGGTTATCTTGAATTCATCGACTTGCCAGGCGCTATAACTGCCTGATGCTGTGCCTGATGAACGATAGCGGAATGCAATATAGATGGTTTGTCCGGAGTAGGCACTAAGGCTGATGTCTCCGCTGGAAGTCCATGTTTGACTATCCGTGGGGGACCATGTGGCTGAAAGCGATGTCCAGGTTGAGCTTGTGGGATCACCACTGCCGCTGTAGTTGGTTGAAACAAGCACTTCGACCGGTTGTGCAAATCCTGCATCAGTGTAACGGGTCCATGACTGGAAACTCAAAACAGGATTGGCCACACCGCTGAGATTCAAGGCTGGGCTGATGAGGTAATCGTTGCAGGCTGCATCAGAACTGCTGCCAGTAATGGCCATGTTCCCATAAGCCGAGTTAAAATACCAGTCTTTTGTGGAGGCGACACTGTAGATGAACCAGTCGGTTGGATTGCTGCTGAACCGCTCATAAAGGACATAATCGCCCGATGTGGGGTCGTCCCAATTCACAAGATCGTTGAGATCGCGCAGATAAAGCTGATAATCGCCATTATAGACACTCAAAATCCCGCGAATACTTCCGGTTCCGTCAGGAATGACATTGGCAGCAAAACTTGCATAATTGCTTGTGCGAACAAGAATCTGATTTCCAAACTCATCTTCGAGTGTTCTGTTGGTGGTGCCGGTACTTTCCGAAAATGTAAGACCAGGATCGGTGAAATGCACGCTGTCGAATTGAACAAGCATGCTAAGGTAATCGGTGGTGAGTGTCGGAATGGTCAAAACAGCTGCTGCAGGAGCAATACCCGGCAAGCTGTCACGGAAAATGTGGTCATCAACCAAAACATCTGGAATACGTCCGATGTCGCTGTTGTAAATATATCCAAGCTGAACCAGTCCGCCATAATCACCCAGAAACAAACCACGGCATTTTACATAAACTCTTTGACCAACTTTAAATTCGGTGTACATGTCGTATCGGTCAATTTTTAATTCAATACCCGCTGTTCCATCCTGAATCACCAAGGTTTTGTAAAAGTTGCCGCTTTCGTCATTGGCCACAACAATTCCCTGAATGATTGTGTCAGCTTCAATGCTGTCAAGACTTCCGGGATACATGGCCTTGAGTTCAGCAATGGTTGCATTGCTGTTGAAATCTACTTCCGGAATGATAGGATCCGGTTTGTCGAAATCTTCATCGACGCATGCGGTGAAGACGGCAGCCATCAGCGCTGCACCCAAAATCATTTTTTTCATATGCTGTTTCATTTTTTGCGTTAAACATTAGAAATTGAAAGTAACCATAGCCAGAAAATTTCTGCCGTATGCATAGTAGTATTTTGGCGGGAATTTGTCGATGTTTTTGGTGGCAAAATCAAATCTCGATTGCTCGAAACCTCCGGTAATCATTTCCCGGTTATTCAGAATATTGCTTACCATAATATTGATGGCTAGGGTTTTTCCTTTTATTCTCCAAGATTTGCCAATGGAAGCATCGAGCGTTATGCCGCTGTTAAGCTTCTGCTGACGTGTGATGCTGTCAATGAGCGGATCACCAGGCCCAAGATTCTCGATGGCCATTTGTGTTCGGCGCTCCGGATAGAAATCAAGATAAATCTGATCGAAATAATTCAGGTTAATGTTGAAAAACCAATATTTGGGATGATTGTATTTCAACCCGATGCTGCCTGCCACCTGCGGGGTACCGGGAATGTAGAAGTATTTGGAGTAAATGAGTTCAGTGGTATCGGGTTGAGAGAGATTGTCAAATGAAATATGAGCCGTTGGGCGACTGATATACCGATAGTTGCCGAGATTTGCTGCGGCCTGAACTGCAATGGTTTTGCTTGCCTTGACTTCCATGCCGATTTCAATTCCCTGATGCAACTTGTTGATGCCGGTCTGATTCATATAAACATATGTCTGATACTCATCGTGGTAAAAACTTTGCAACTCTGTTTCATTGAAGAAGTTGGTCTGATATGCCGTGATGCGGCCAGTCACAAATTCTCCTTTATGGGTATAGGTCACATCGCCCGAAAAAACCATCGAGCTTTCGAGATTAGGAACATAACGGTTGCTGATGTTTGGAGATAAAAAGGCGTTACCTGACAAAGGCGGATTGGTCATCAGCGCAGAGTTGATTGTGAAATAGTGCTTTCCGGAATACTTATAAGTGACGCCTGCTTTAATTCCGTAATTCACAAAGGTTTTAATCTCTGATTTGCCAAGTGAGTTTTCTGGATAGCGGCCATTGCGATAAATGCCATCGCGGTACATCTGGGTTCCACCAACAAATGCTGATACATAAAAGTCGGATTTCGGAAGAAAGAACCGTCCCAAACCCCAAAGCTTTGCCTGATTGGTGTGAAGCTTGTAATTATATCCAAACTCATCACCCACGCCAATAATACGGTTTGGATTGTCGATGTTGTTTTGCAGAATGTCCTCGTTTCCAGGAAAGTCCTGCTCGGCAAACTGATCAATATCGAGCCAGTATTCACCCCCCAGCAGATCACTGAGCACTTTGAAATAATGGGTTGTTTGAAAATTTGCCTCTACCCCGCCGCTTAACTGCAACTTCTCGGTAACGTTGCTCAAAAAATAAGAGTTAAGTGCTATTCGGGTTTCGTCCTTGCGGGCTTCCTCAATAATGTAATTTGCCTGCCCTCCAACCATGTTGGCGAGATAATTTACCTGATATAACTGATCCCAGTCAATTTGTCGGGCATTTACATTGTTTACCCAATAATCGGTAACCAATGATGCGATGGTGCTGTCGCTCTGATAGCTGGGTAGATAACGATAGTAATCGGGGCGGGGATCAGGGGCGCCATACCAGTTCAGGCGCGTTGTTCCAAACCTTCCTTTGGTAAAACCACCTGTGGTATACAGCTTTGTTTTTTCGCTCATTTTGAACGTGTGGTTCATAATGGCGTACGGCTGATGAAATTTCCTAACTCTGGCGTTGCGAATCTCGCCATTCTGAAACCCCCAGTTTGGATTGTAGTATATGTTGTCGGCAAGATCATATGCTTCCTGTGTAGATGCTGCCTGCATGCCGCGACGGTAAGGGGCACCAAAGACAGTTAAACCAAGCATATGCCGCTCATTCAGCTTTCGTTCAACTGAGCCAAAATAACTTACAGCATCATACCATGTACCTGGCACATAGCCTTCGAGAGCCCAGCGACGCGATGCTGAAAAGGCAAATGCCCAGCCGTTGTTCTGCATTCCTGTGGCATATGTGTACATCACTCGGTTGTTGTATGAGCGATTGGCAGCTGCATAGGATACCTGATGCTGCTTTCTTATCTGAGACGCAGTGGCCTGAATGTTTGCCGTGCCCGCTATACCGCCAAAAGAGAAAGGACCGGGGTCGATGCCGTCGTGAGATTCACGGTAGCGAACCACGCGGTTCAATCCACCATAATCCGAATAAGACTGAAAGCCGGTCTCCAGATCATTCATCGGAAAACCGTTCAGATAGGTCGACCCGCCGTTCTCGTATCCCCTCGTGCGAAATCGCATAGGACCCCAGCTGAATGAAGCAAAATTCTCAAAAACATCGTTTCCTGAATTCAAAAGACTGTTTACAGCCTGTGAACCGGAAGCTCCCTGATCAAGCTCGCTGTCATTGAGCTGGATCTCCGAAATGCCGCTGTTTTCTTCACCAGAACGCCTGATGAGCTTGATGCTCACATGTTCCTCTGTGCTGTCAATCACTATATCCCCTGAATAAAGCTGATACAGGTCAGCTTCAACCGTATACCGATAATTTCCGAAGGGAAGTCTGACCTGAAACTGACCTGTAGCATCAGTGCGCATGGTCTGATGATCGATTTTGACGATTGCGTCGCTGATTCCTGTCAGTGTCACATCGTCTTTTACTGTCCCGTTCAGTGTCCCCTCCTGTGCCATCAAACCTGTGGTCAGAATGAGCAGCATGATAAATTGTAATAATCGCATACGAAAAAGTTTAGCCGACAAATGTAATGAAAAAATCATTTAGCTATTGATATACGATAAGAATCATCAATTGATTGTCAGGCTTCGTTGATCAAATATCCTGAAGGTTATTGTATTAGATTAGCCCTGTGATATTTGGCGTTTTCAATTTACAATTTGATAACGAAATAATCATCAATAGGTGTGAACACTGTTTTGTGCTGAAGGCAAATAGTTGACCCCAAACCAGCAGATTATCAAAAACACAAAAGCAAGAGCGAGTATCCATGTAGCCGCTTTTTCCTTTTCGGGATGCCTGTGTCGTATGTGAATATACATCAGGTAAGCCATCCAGGTGATCAAAGCCCAAGTTTCTTTCGGATCCCATGTCCAGTAATGACCCCAGGCCTTTTTTGCCCAAAGTGCACCAAAGACGAGACCCAGAGTGAGAAAGGCAAATCCAAGATAAACCAGTTGATCTGCATATGACAGTGGCGTTTTGACAGGCTTTCGCTGCCATTGCCTGACAATGATGTAAGCGGCAGAAAGTGCCGAAACACCAAGCAGGGCATATCCCATCATATACACAATAACATGAGGTACAAACCATACACTTTGTAGTGCGGGCATCAGGGTCTGATCCAAAGCCTTCGGATTCAGCAGGTCAATCAACAGGAATAGTGCAGCCATCAAATTTGCATAAATCAGCAACCATTGAAGCTTCCATCTGATCCAAAATAACAGACTCAGTATTGAAAGAAAAAAGGCGTACCACAGGCGTGTTTCTCCCAAAGTTCTGATAGGTGGCCTGTCAAGAAAACCCCATAGCCAGATCATGTATGAAGCCTGAATTATTATCGCAGAAGATAAGATGTAGATGGATGTTTTTCGCGTTTGGGGGATGATGATCAGTAAGGCAGCAGTGATGAGTAGTATCAAAGCAGATATCCCTGAAAGACTGAATAATTGCTGAATCATGACTCCTTTGTTTTTTTCTGTATGCCAACGACAAACATGAAAATGCTCCCTGCCACAAGAATGAACAGACCGGTGTAAATAACCGGCAGCCATGGGTCTCTGACCAACTCAAATATACTGGTTGTGCCCCATTCGCCCAAATCTTCATTATAACCGAATTGATATACGGTCCAGCCTCCAATGCTTACGGGTCGGTTAACTTCAATTATTTCGTGACGCACTTCTCCATCACTGGTATAAATGGTCACATCCGACCTGAATAATTTTGGTTTTGATGGCTTCATCACCAGTTCGAAGTCATCTCCGAAAGGTAATGTCTGAGCCTGTTATAATAGTGATTCCTGACTTATCCATCCATTGATGCTGTCTTTTTCAGGTGTAACTATGATCACCTGTGCTGCAATAACCGCCCCCGGTGCCGGAGCCTCTCTGAATGTGTCGCCCATTAACCATGCATATTGCATCATTTGCTGGAATGCAAAATGGTAACCCTTGAATGCATAGGTCTCTTTTCCGCTCTCAAGCACCAGGGGGGTGTCCCCGGTCAGTTTCTTGTGTTTTTTATCCAGAATACCTGCTTCGGGTGGGTGAAATGACAAACTGAAATCATGCAGCTCAATGGCTACGGGAAGCTCTTTTGTCACGCCTTTGTCGTCAATGCCGGTCCATGCAAGTCCACCTTCGTCAACAGTCATGGTATATCGCTCAATATCGCCTGATCCGAACGAAGCTCCTGCCAGCACAATCCAGAGCCCGAAATGGTTGAGCAGAAAACCAATGTTCCTGCGTTTGAATTGTGTTCGGCGCAAAATGGTTAAACCCAGAGTGGTTAAAATGATCAACTGAGCTGTCAAATAAAGCCAGCTATGCTTAACATCGGCAAGGATATCGACAGATGGGGCACGCTGACTTTGAGGGATGAACCCCATAAGAAGTGAGAGCATAGTGAAAAAACCGATAGCAGCTATGGCAGCAGGGACCGACGACAGCCACTGAACCAGAGGATGTCGCTTGCCAATGAAATAAATCAGACTTAAAATGCAAACATAAATGACAAGAGCGACAATATTGAAAGGCCAACCCGGCATATGGATTTTGGTTCCGGAAGCCAGCTGAACCGCCACCCCGGCCATCATAAAACCTGTGATCAGCACAAAACTTTCGGAGTAACCCCAGGGGTATTTCCAAATGGGTCGTTTTGACATGCCTGATTACTCTTCGTTTAGGTATTTCACTTTATAGCTGCTTTCACGTTCTTTTGCCATTTGAATCCAGCGGGGAATAACCGTGTCAATAAATGATTTTTTTTCAGCATTTAGTTTGGCCATATCAAGACCAATGTACTTTTGTGCCTTGGCTTTGGTGTCTATATCAGGGTAGGGAACCTCGCCCTGAACGCCTAGGGCAATAAGAATCCGCTGTAATTGCAATCTTGCTTCTCGGGCTTTGTCAAGTCCATGACTGATTATGCGCGAAACTTCAAGGGGTGAGTGAAATGATCCCCCATGACTGGCGGCAACAAAATCCCAGCGCCATTGAGCCTGACGGATGAGTTTGAGTACGGGTTTCATTTGGTTTTCTGTGGCGCCGTTGTCCCAGGCAGCCTTTGCCTCGACATGTGCATGAACAAGCTGAATTTCAAGCTGGTCGCGAGTTTCTTTTATTTTGTCTTGCCGTGTATACACATCATCAATCAGATCGGCGGTTTCTTCTCGGTGGCATACCTGACAAGAGGCCGAAATGTTGTTGAGTGGGCTCTGAATATGGTGGTTTGAAAATTTCTGACCACCTTCATTGATATAAGGCATATGACAATCTGCACAGGCCACCCCCCTTTTATAGTGAATACCGGTCATGAAAAGCTCGTAATCAGGATGCTGTGCCTTGAGCATGGGCGCCTTCGATATAGAATGAACCCAGTCGGTAAACTCAATGTTATCATAGTACTTTTCTATGCTTTCTGCGCTGAAACCCGAATCCCATGGAAATGTGAGATATGATGTGCCTTCATATTTCTTCTTGTCAAAGAAATATTCAACATGACATTGGGCACATACCAACGACCTCATTTCCTGATGAGTCGCATTTTGAACATCAAACCCCCTGCGTTGCATGGCCTCAATAAGTGCTGGGCGAGTGATGGTAAGATTCATGGTTTTCGCGTCATGACAATCGAGACAGCCAATTGGATTTACAATTTCAGAACCTAATGTTTCCCATGTGCCTGTATAAAATTCTTTTGTGCCGCGAGATTTCATAACCCTGACCACATCGGTGCCTTTGCAGGTCCAACAGGTGTTTGGCTGTGGACTGGGAACACCTTCGGTAGGTGCCCCGGTGCGCAGAGTGTTTCTGATATCCTCGATCGCATAAAAATGCCCCCTTGCCTGCTTGAAATCTTTCGAAAATGCATATCCGGCAAATAAAACAACTATGCGTGGATCCTCTTCCAGAATATCGCGCATGGATGAACCGCCGTGTTTGCTTCTGAACGAAGTGTCTGAGGTTTGTGTCCAACTATTGTACTCGCGTGGAAAATTCTGTCCCCAGATTTCACTACGTGGTTCATCTTCCGAGAAAGTGACATCGGGTTTGTATGTGAACTCAGCTTCTGTCCGTCGCTCAATTATCGATGCAGCCAGCAGCCCAAGAAGAAATACAAATACCACGGTGCCGCCAAATAATGCCCAGCCAACCCATGGCTTTTTTGTCACAATTTCACTGATTGATTTCATATCGTGTTTGGATTGTTACTTCGCTATTTTTTTTAACCATTCAGGAACAGGCGATTCTGGCAAAGGTACTCGTGCGTGAGGAACACTGCTCAGACTGTTGACCCGCCCGTGTGGCACCTCTCTGTGACAATCCCAGCAATGCCGCTCACTCCGGAATTGATCGTATGAGTTAGTGTATCTCTTTGTATATCCGCTATTCAGCATGTCGCCGTGGCATCGGATGCAATTTTGCTGTACAACTTGCTGACCCGCTTCTTTGATGAAAATCACTTGTGGCTCTGCCCTTAATGTAAAAATTGTGGCATGTCTCATCCCGTCCTTTGCCTTGAAATAATAATGATTTAGGAAATTGTCATGCGGTACATGACAGTCGTTGCAATTGGCCACTTCGCGATGTGAACTGTGAAACCAGGTGCTGTATTGGGGCGACATGATATGGCAATTAACACATGTTTCGGGATCATCGCTGAGATAGGTATGAGCACGTGATATGTAAAACAGAAAAGCAAACAATCCTACCAGTATCCCAGATGTCAGGATGATCGGTAACTTCCATTTCGCAGGTGGCATGAAATTTTTGATCAAACGAATCATGAAAACAAGTATTGAAATACGGAAAATATTATGTGCAAATATACATAAAAATCGATATTGTCCGAATGTATGGTTGCGTTAACAATTAAATAACATTTGCCATAAACAATCGTTTGTTTGGTTTTCACTTTCGTCGCTATTTGGAAAGATTTTCCGATATTTGCGTTCCAATTTCTATTTATGAAGACATTTTTGCTGACCCTTTTTGCTTCGCTGGTTTTATTGATGTCGATTTCTGCACAGGAGAAATCCTATCAGGTAACATGCGTTGCCTTTTATAATCTGGAAAACTTGTTTGATACCATTAATGATCCGGATAAAAATGATGAAGAGTTTCTTCCTGATGGGTCAAACCGCTGGAACAGTGCTAAATACAATGAGAAACTCGGTCATATGGCCACAGTCATCAGTCAGATCGGCGATGAACATATCAAAGGTGGCCCGGTGGTGATCGGTTTGAGCGAAATTGAAAACATTTCTGTGCTTAACGATCTCGTAAAAACTGAACCATTACAAGCCTCAGGTTATGTTCCTCTGCTGATCGAAGGTCCCGATCGCCGTGGTGTTGATGTAGCACTGATGTATCGCAAGGAGTTTTTCTCGTTGATTTCTTACACGTCTCACCGGCTTATTGTAGCCGATCAGCCTGATTTCAAAACTCGCGATCAGCTTCTTGTCAAAGGCGTTCTTCTTGGCGATACCGTTCATTTTATCGTTAATCACTGGCCTTCACGCAGTGGTGGCGAAAAACGCAGCGCGCCCATGCGTGCAGCTGCTGCCCAACTCGTACGCACCACCGTCGATTCGATTGTGAACGCTGATCCAAAAGCACGGATTTTTATCATGGGTGACCTCAACGACAATCCAACCAACGCCAGCGTAAGTAAAGTGCTGAAAGCTGCTTCAAGTCCTGAAGAAGCGAACCTGACAGGGTTGTACAATCCTATGTATAATATGTTCAAAAAACAAGGGCTGGGTTCCAATGCTTACCGTGACTCATGGAGTCTTTTTGACCAGATTATCGTTTCAAAAGGATTGCTAGGTGATGATAAATCGACCATCAAGCTTTATCAGACGTTTATTTTTAACCGTGGTTTTCTCAAACAAAAGGAGGGATCTTTCGCCGGCTATCCATTTCGCACTTTTGTCGGAGGCAGTTATATGGGCGGATACTCCGACCACTTCCCGGTGTATATGTTTCTGGTGAAGGAAAAGTAATTTTCTTGTGCAGACATCATTTGATGCAGCTTAAGTAATCAGCTCTTAGAAAATACGAGTAGTTGACAACTCACAACTGAACACTGACTTCTGACCACTTGGAATTGCCATTAAAACTTTCAACTTTACAAACTGTTAACTTTACCACCTTTACAAACTTTCTACTCCCATGACCGCTCTCGAAACGCTTCTACAGCACCGCAGCATACGCAAATTCAAACAGGATCCGATTCCTGAAAACATTTTGAATTCCATTCTCGAAGCCGGCTCACGTGCCGCTACCACAGGCAATATGCAGGTGTACAGCATTGTGGTGTCCCGTGATCAGGAAATAAAAAACCAATTGCTGCCACTGCATTTCGGACAGAAAATGATTGCCGAAGCACCCGTGGTGCTGACATTCTGCGCCGATTTCAACCGCTTCAATCAATGGTGCAATCAGCGCAATGCTGAGCCGGGCTACGACAACCTCCTGTCATTTATGACGGCTGCCATCGATGCATTGCTTGTGGCGCAGAATTGTGTGGTGGCCGCTGAACATTTTGGTCTGGGCACTGTATATCTTGGAACAACCACCTACATGGCCGATAAAATCATCGATGTACTGAAACT
Source organism: uncultured Bacteroidaceae bacterium (assembly GCA_964559205.1). Lineage (GTDB taxonomy): Bacteria > Bacteroidota > Bacteroidia > Bacteroidales > DTU049 > GWF2-43-63. The sequence goes on along the minus strand of CAZLHV010000009.1, from coordinate 18,987 downwards.
TCCGAAAGGTGTTGTTCCTATTACTACGGTAACCATCGGTTATCCAGCCGAAATTCCGGGGCTCACAGACCGACTCCCCATGCGGGCTGTAGTGCATTACGAAACCTACAACGAATTTGATGCAGCCACCATCGACGCATTGTATGCGGAAAAAGAAAATTCCGAAGAATATAAAAAATTCGTGACTGATAGTCAGGTTGACAATCTTGCACAGGTGTTCACGCAGAAGCGATATACCAAAAAAGACAATGTGGCTTTCTCAAAATCACTGCTGGCAGTTTTGCAGAAGCAGGGTTTTATGAATCATGACTGATCATGGCCTCAACTCCTTCAACGGCATTATTGATTTCGGGCGGCGTCGATAGTTCGGTGGCCACGCAGATGCTGATGGAGCAGGTAATACGCCCCGATCTCTATTACATTGCCATTGGTCCCGATCAGGATTTCAAGGGCTACGACTGCAAAATGGAAGAAGATATTGACCTGTGCAAACTCGTGGCGCGCAGATTCGGTCTTGCTTTCGACATTGTTCCGCTGCATAAAGAGTATTGGGACATGGTAGTGCAGTATCACATTGAAACGCTGAAAGCCGGACGCACCCCCAATCCCGACCTGTTGTGCAATCAGCTTATCAAATTCGGTGCGTTCGAAGACAAAGTGGGTTACCAATACGACCGACTTGCAACCGGACATTACGCCTGGATTCAGGAAACAGCAAACGGTCGATTTCTGCATACCGCCAAAGATCGGCACAAAGACCAAACCTACTTTTTGGCTCAATTGAGCGAAAAGCAAATTTCGCGCTTGCAATTCCCCATAGGGGAGCTCACAAAACAGGAAGTGCGCAACATAGCTTCGAGGCTCGAATTGCCCAATGCCACTCGCAAAGACAGTCAGGGAATTTGCTTTATCGGACGCAGCCACTACAAGGATTTTGTTGAACATCTTCTTGGAAAAAAGAGAGGCGATTTTATCGAATTCGCTACCGGCAAAAAACTTGGCGAACACGATGGGCACTGGTATTTCACGGTTGGTCAGCGCAAAGGTCTTGGTTTGGCCGGCGGCCCTTGGTTTGTGGTAAAAAAAGAGGCCGAAACCAACAATGTATTTATTGCCTGCGGCTACGAACCCGACGAAGTGTATGGCCGCGACATATTTATCAACCAGCCGCATTTTCTTTTCCCGTTTGAAATCGGAGACAACGAAGAAGCGGAAGTAACCGTAAAAATCCGCCACACACCCACATTTTCAAAAGCCATCATCCGCAAAACCACTCATGGGTTTCATATCATCACCGACGAATTACAACACGGAATCGCACCCGGCCAGTTTGCTGTGGTTTATGACAAAAACAAAGAATTCGTGCTGCTTTCGGGCGAGATGGAACCATAAAAAAAGCCACCCCGAAGGATGGCTTTTCGTGATCATTGGAATGTTATTCAATCACAAGGGGTTTTACAACAACTTCGTTGCCGACGATGCGAACAAAGTAGCTTCCTTGTTTGAGACTGCTGGTGTTGATGGTTTCAAAACCATTTTCAATCATACCCGTCATCACAAGCTGCCCATTGATAGTCACGATTTCATAGCGTGCTTTCTCCATACCAGAAATGGAAATCTGATCGTGAGCAGGATTTGGATAAATATTCCAGGTAGAAACAGGTTGTTCCTGAATTCCAGCAACCGTTGCAATATCGACCATGGCCGCCTGAGTGACATCCTGATTGGCATCGCATTGAACAAAAGCTACAAATTCGCAATTATCAGCCACAAAACCTGCAGTTGAAAAATTCACGTTGAAAACAAGGGTATCGTCAGACGAGAAGTCAAGTGCATATCCGTCATCGTCAGGATACATGTCACGACAAACATAATGCAGTTCAGTTTGACCCTGCCAGGAATAGGCAATTTCTGACTCTGTAAGAGCTGTTCTTAGATAAAGATTTGAAGGATAATAGTTGTTGGTTTGAACTACAGTGATGGTGGCTGTATAAGAGTCTGTTCCGGTTTTAACAATCTCCATGTCGATGTCATGAATGGAGCTCTTTGCCATTCGGGTATTGTACATCGTAAGATAGTTTGGATAAAGACTTGTAGTATGATTTCCTCCAACCATTGCAATCGTGCCATCGGCAATAGCGGTTGGATTACCAGTAACATAATTCGAATAATAAGTGCCACCGCGGGCCTCTCCTTCAGGAATCGTATATGGATCAGCTCCTTGCCAGTCATTATGATATTTGATTATAGCAACCTGTTTTCCATTGCTCACGAGGTCAAGAGCACCAAGTGCAGCACCGGGACAATAATAACACATGACTGATGTGGTGTACTCAAACAGTACCAAATTTCGGGCAATCGCTCCCGCTACTGTCACGGTGGTGTCATTTGAAGAATGCGAATAGCCTAGCCCGTCATAATGAGCTTTTGCAGCATAATTGTAAGCCATGGGATACAGTCCGTTGTCATCGTAGGTTGTTGATGATAGACCACTGGCAATGACCACTGTGTTTCTGACTATGGTGTATCCGTCGGGTGTTCCCGATGGAGCGGTCCAGTTTAAAGCCACGTCGCCGCCCGTGAGTACTGCGGTAAGGTTGATAGGCGCTTCAGGAACAGTTACCTGTTCGAAAAGGAAGTTGTCGATATACATGCCAGGTTGAGTTGTGCCGTCAACCCAGCCATAGAAATTCATGGCATCAAGCTTATGAGTGCTTCCGGTTCCAAATGAACCACCACTAAAGGTCCAACTGACGAGTTCAGTTCCATTCACATACATGGTCGCAAAATCATCGTCAATGTCTACAATAAATACGATGTCGTTCCATGCATTAATAGTATATGGCAGTGAATCCACTTTGGCAGCTCCGGCATCGGCGCTGATGTAACCGTTGGTGCGAAGATAAGCTTGCATCGCCCAGACACTATTGGTGCCCGCAAAATCATTTAAAATGTTGAAATATCCAACTTTTCCAGTTTCAACAAACACTTCGAACGAAATTTTGTAGCGCCCGGTGGTTTTATCGCCGAAATCAACCACGAGATCGTTGGCCGAAGTCCCAATATAAACCGAATTGGATGGGCTCGATGATTGAGTACTCGACACGTTCGGATCCTCAGTGCCTCCGGGAGCTGAACTCCATGTGGTCCATGGGGCACCCGCCTGCTGGGCTAATTTTGACCCAGCGGTATACGTGTCAAAACTCTCATTGATGATGATCTGTGCTCTTCCTTGCATCACAAGGGCAGTCAGAAAAACGAAAAACAGTAAGTATTTCTTCATGGGGTTTGGTTTGGTTTGATAAAAGTATACACTTTTTCACATATAAGAGTGATTCTCATATGGTTTTTGAAAAATTTAACCGGATACTTGAATAAAAACTTTTCCGTTTGATCAAAGATGTTTCAACTGATACCTTTTTCCGGGCAATGCCACCACAATTCCCTGAAATTCAAGCTCAAGAAGTACCATCGCTGCGGTGTTGATGGTAAGCGATAATTGGCCGCAAATCTCATCGATACACTTTTCGCCATGCTCGAGCAGAAAATCATACACCTTTTTTGCATCTTCGTTCAGTAAAACCTCTAGACGGGTTTGTCGGACATCGCATTGATCGGCGCCAGTCCAGTTCATGAAAAATTTCAGATGCTCGGCCGATTCAATCAGGGTGGCCCGGTTGGTTCTGATGAGCCAGTTGCAGCCCCTTGACCGCATGTCGTCTGCCCGACCCGGGAATGTGAACACATCGCGCGAATATGAATTGGCCATTTCGGCTGTGATAAGTGCTCCGCCCTTGCTTTGAGCTTCAATCACCACCACGGCATCCGATAATCCGGCAATAATTCTGTTGCGGATGGGAAAATTCACTTTGTCGGGAGGCTCTGTCGAAAGAAACTCTGTTAAAAGGCCTCCTGCCTGCAACATCCTGGCAGCCAGTGGCTTGTTCTCTTCAGGGTACATAAAACGAAAACCATGACCCAATACCCCGATGGTGGGAATTTGATGTTCAAGTGCACTAGAATGAGCTACTGTATCAATGCCATATGCGAGTCCACTTACAATGGTCATGCCTTCGACCGACAACCCTCCCACCAGCTGCTCGGTCATTTTCCGACCATAAACTGTCGATTTTCTGGTGCCAACAATCGCTGTCATTCGCATTGATTCCAGTGGGGCAGTGCCTTTGTAAAATAATAACAAGGGGGCATCGAAGCAATGCTTTAGTCTCGAAGGATATAATTCGTCATAATATCCATAGCACTCAATGTGATGTTTTTCCGCAAATTCGATTTCCTCGGCAGCTTTTTCCAACGCTTTTTCCCTGTGTTTGATAATCAGTGATGCTGTCCGGGCAGGGACACCCGGCCAGCGGCTTAATTCTTCTTTATGGGCACTGAAAATCAACGATGCGTCATTTCCAGCTGCTGAAATTAATCTTCGGGCAATGACATCTCCAATTTGCGGAATGGCCTTAAGCGCAATCAGATATGTTAAATTCTTATTCAATTTTGCAAATTTCCGGAAATGATTAATTTTGGTAATTCATGCACGCTCATTTTTCAGGGTGCATTTGACGAGCATGCAAAATTAGTCTAATTAATTCAGATGCCTGTGAAAAAATTATATTGGTCTGTTCTCTTTTTTCTGCTTTTCCCATTTATGGTCATGTCGCAGAAAGCTATGTTACAGGGCACCGTCCGCGATGCTCAAAATGGTCAGACTCTTCCGGGAGTGACCATCATTTTTTCGGCAGGTCATGGCACGGTGACCAATTCCGATGGACAGTATTCGGCCGAACTTTCGCCTGGAGAATACGATATCTCGTTTCGTTTTGTGGGTTACAAAGAACATATTGAGAAAGTTGTGCTGACTGCCGGTGACAAAAAGATTGTGGATGTACAATTGCGCGAAGAAGCCCGCATGCTTGATGCTGTGGTCGTTAGTGCAGGCAAGTTCGAGCAGAAACTATCTGATGTCACAGTTTCAATGGAAGTGATGAAAGCCGATTTTATTGAAAACAACAACCTTTTGTCGCTTGAAGAAGGACTTCAGAAAATTCCCGGACTCACCATCATGGACGATCAACCCTCGGTCAGAGGAGGCAGCGGTTACAGTTATGGAGCAGGTAGCAGAGTGCTTTTTCTTGTCGATGACATTCCAATGCTCACAGGTGCATCGGGTGAAGCCAGATGGGACTTTGTCCCGATCGAAAATGTTCAACAGGTGGAAATTATTAAGGGTGCAAGCTCCGCTCTATATGGTTCTTCGGCATTGAATGGGGTAATCAATTATCGTTCTTCGTATCCCGGACTGGTACCGCAGACCAAAATCACATCGCTTTTTGGCATGTATGATGACCCTGAACGAGATGCAATCAAATGGTGGGGAAACTATTCTCCCATTTATGCCGGCACAAGGTTTTTTCACTCGCGTCAGATGGGACAATTCGACATTACATTCGGTGGGCATGTGTCGTCTGACAACAGTTATCGTGAAAATGAAACTGAAGAGAGGTATCGTTTAAACGGCCAGTTAAGATATCGGGACAAAAAAGTTAAAGGGCTTTCATACACCATCAACGCTAATTTTATGCGTCGCATCGGCGATATTTTTCTGCTCTGGCTCGATGGAGATTCTGGCGTTTACCGTGCCAGTCCATCTTATCAGCAGGAAATTAACAATAGTGCATTAAACGTATATCCTTCTGTGATCTGGATGGTAAACGACAGTACCCGACACAGCCTGAAAACCCGGCTTTACCGAATCCGAAACAGGAATAATACACAACAATCAAACTTCGACGATCTTTATTATGCAGAATATAATTATCAGCGCTCATGGCCTTCAAAATCATTTACATGGACCAACGGAATTGCCGGTACTTATAATGAAAGTGTCTCTGAAATCTATGGAGATCTGAAGCATTTTGGTTCCAGCCTTGGTTTTTTCAGTCAGGCCGATCGACGATTCAACCGGCTCAATGTGTCTCTGGGTGGAAGAATTGAAGGCTACCGCATCGATGATGATGAGCTGAAATTTAAACCGGTTTTTCGCACCGGTGTGAATTATTCCATTTCCGAACGTGCATTTGTCAGAGCTTCGGTCGGTATGGGATACAGATATCCAACCATTGCTGAGCGATATACAGCAACCAGCACCGGATCTCTTAAGGTTTTTCCTAATCCTGAGTTACAACCCGAAACAGGTTATAGCTCGGAACTCGGCTTTAAGCAGGGTTTCAGTATTTTCGATTGGGTTGGCTATTTCGATGCCGCAGTATTTTACACAAGATACGAAAATATGATCGAGTTTATGTTTGGTTATCAGACCGATACCTTTAGTACTAATCCTTTCGATCCCAACTATTTTCTTAATTGTGTGGGATTCAAAGCCCAAAATGTGAGAAATGCCGAAATTTCGGGATTTGAAGTCATTCTCACTGGCGAGGGTAATTTCATGTCACTCCCGGCGTCATTGCTGTTAGGTTACACCTATACCAATCCCATTGACCTCGATGCAAACCAGTACGATTCACTGAAGACCACCGGCGACAATATTCTCAAATACCGCTTCTATCATAGCGCAAAGGTCGATTTTGAGGTCGGAATTAAAAAGTTGACCCTTGGTGCCAATGTCGAATATCAAAGTCATATTGTTAATATCGACAAAGCTTTCGAAGACCCCTTGTTTTCACCTACCGGTGATACCATCATTATGTATGGCGAACCAATTTATATCCTCCCGGGATTGAAAGAATACAGGGAAAAAAACAATAAGGGATTTATAGTGGCTGATTTACGCATAGGGTGGAATATTAATCCATCTGTGCATGTTTCATTTACTGCAAAGAATATTCTCAACAGGGAATATATGATCAGACCGGGAGACATTCAACCCCCTCGAACTTTTATTTTGCAACTGGCATTAAAAGTTTAATGCGTGCAGGGTATTACCGGAAAACGGGTCCTCGTTTCGCCACTCGATTGGGGGTGGGGACATGCAGCTCGATGTGTTCCAGTGATTCGCAATTTGATTCATGCCAAAAATGAGGTGATTGTCTTTGCGGGTCGTGATGCTGCAGACTTTCTGTCGCAGCGTTTTCCATCTGTTAAAATTATTTATGATCGCTTGCCAGATTTCAGTTACGGAAAAAGAGGGATGGGGACTGTTCAGCAGTTTCTGTTGGCTTTGAAATTGGCCCAAAGAACCAGAAGAGAGCGAAAAACCTGCGAAGAACTGATTCGGCAGTTTCAGATCGATTTGGTGATTTCGGATAACCGCTATGGATTTCATTCTGTCAATGTGCCTTCTGTGCTCATGACCCATCAGCTTGAGCCCCGCCTTCCATCTGGTTTTCGATGGAGTAAAAACCTCGTGTATCGATATCTGAACCGGAAATATTCCTGCTTCACCGAAATATGGGTTCCCGATCTGGCCGAAGCGCCAGGATTGGCAGGAGCATTGTCCCATCCTGAAAAAATGCCCGCTCAGGTTAAATATATCGGATGGCTCAGCCGATTCAATGATTCGCTCGATCAAAACCCGTTGAAAGGTAGTTATGCTCTCCTAATCACCTCGGGACCTCAGCGTCACAGAAAGCACCTGGCCGAGTCAGTTCTTCCGGTTTTTCAGAAGTGGGGTATTCCAGCATGTGTTGCAGGAGTTGAGCCATGTCCGCACTTGAATGCACAATTCTTTCCTTCTCCCGACGACCAAACACTTGCCAGACTGATTTCCGAAGCCAGACTCATTGTGGCTCATTCCGGTTATAGCTTGCTGATGGATCTTCTTAAGCTTAAACGTACTGCTGTTGTTTTGCCAACACAAGGTCAGACTGAGCAAATGTATCTGGCAGATTTAAATCAGCATATATTTCCAAAAGCCAATGACATCAAAGAGTTGGAAGAGATGGTGGGTCGCCTGCTGAACGATCCTTCTTAAATCCTTATTTTCCACCAGTTCATCGCCAAACAGTCCTGTTCCGGCTGATTCAATAATGAAAAAAAATATTAAATATCATTTTTCCCATCTTGTGCGTTAGATTTATTGTATTTTTGTGTAACAATTCAAATCCAAAACTATGAAAATCGTCAAAATTGCCTTCATCGCATTTCTGGCTTTCGTTGTAAGTTCATGTCTTACAGTGGAGAAAAAGAAATATGTGTTTGAACTCACCGGTAAGAATTCCGGAAAATTAACCATTACCTATATCAACATCTTCAGCCAGATGGATGATTCAACTGATGTGTCGGAAGCTGATTTCGATGAGTTGATTAACGATTATATTAATGGTACAAAAATCGAAGAAACCTATCCTCTTGCTTCAAACATTCAAAAAAGACTCTACGAGGAAAATGGCAAGCTCAACGCAGAAGTGACCATGGATTTTGCATCACTTGATGCAGTTCGTCTTTATCAGTTTGACAAAAAGAGCCCGCTTGCATTCAGCATCAGCCAGTCTGTAGATGGCGAAAGCTTTGAGTCAACCAACGGAACTCTTGGCAACAAGGAATTCATGAATGTAGTATTCTGGTCGCCAAAGGTTAAAAAGCTTGAAGTTGTGACAACTGTAAACGAGTACAACGAAGAAGATTGTGTTAGTCTGGTTCGTCAGTATCGTAAGTGGAAATAAACAGAATTTTTAATTCCCTTAAGCAGCATCAGACAAACGATGCTGCTTTTTTTTGCCCTTTCATTTCTTGTTCGAAGGGCAATTCAGAAGGCTTATAAGATGTTCATGCAGCCATATTGAGAATAAATGCATTAATTAAATAAGACGCACAAGCGAAGCAACCAGTAACAGCTTACAAGAAGATGAATTTCGGGCTACAGAAAACCCCTTGGCAATCATCATAAAAAAATGCACAACCATATTAGATGATTGTGCATTATGAATTGAATGAAATGAATTACATCGCATTCAGGGCATCGATGTCGGCCTGACCAAAACCGCCGTTGTCGGTGATTTTCCAGATGATGCTCTGGATGGTGCCATAATTGGCCGGATCAATGTAGCTTTTTGCATCGAGAATATTGCATACCGTTAAAATATCGGGATGCACGGTGATAATTCCCAGTTTATACTGTGTGGTTGAATTGGCAATTCCATGATGGGCATTCACGCAAAAGAGCGATAGATGAACATTTGCACTGTCCTGTGCGGGTACAGGAATATCGACACTCTTTACAAGAAGGCCATGCTGGTAGGAAGGAACATGATTCGCTTCGTAACAAATGGTGCCTTTTGGAATAGTAACAGTAACTGAAGATGAATTTGCATTGTAAAGCGTGAAATAAAGATTCACCAGAGAGCCATAGCCGTAGTTGACCCAGGTGGTTTTGTCGGGATTGTCGACTGGAACGCTGCCCGGATTTTTTTCTTTGTCAAAGGTTGGCGAAAGCATCACGGAAGGGGCATTGCCATGAACATAACCTACTACATCGATTCCCTGTGGCAATGAGTAAAGCCTGCCTGCAGGAATTCCTGGATTCTCTCCCAGGCCTGCATTCTGATAATCAGAACTGTGAGTTGCGGTATAACTTACCGGATCGAATGGTGTAAATTCGGTTTTGTCATCTTTGCATGAAGACAAAACAATGGCAAAAATGCCTGCACAAAGTAAAAGTGCTTTCATGGATGGTATATTTGGGGTGCAAGATAATACATTGATTTAAAAAATGCAAATTTTTCTTTAGGGTCAGCTTGGGTAAATATCAGCTAGTGGGGTCATTCTGCACGGTAGTGAGCCTGAATTTTGGTTAATTTTGCAACACAGCGCAGGAAAAGCTGTTTTACGTTGTCGAAATGCCAAAAATATTTATATGCGACTTTTCATTGTTATTGTTGGCCTGATTTCAGGATTAAATAGTTTTGCTCAGCCTGGTGGAATGCCTGAAGTTAATTTTCAGGTGTCAGGTGTGGTCATTGATTCGCTAAGCGGTAAGCCCATTGAATTTGCTACGGTTGCCCTTATTTCATTGAAAGACTCTTCGGTTGCAGGAGGCTCAATCACAGATGCTTCAGGCAAATTCACCTTCAATTCAAAGCAGCCGGGGCGCTTCTATTTAAGGGTGAATTTTATGGGATATGCCAATAAAAACATCGGCCCGCTGATGATGAAGCCAGGTTCAGGCCCCTTGTTCGATCAGGGAAATATTTTAATCTCTCCTACATCAACAGCTTTATCGGGTGTGGATATTGTCGCCGAAAAACCTTTGATTGAACTGAGCATTGATAAAAAGGTGGTAAACGTTTCTCAGAATCTTACATCAACAGGCGGTACGGCGCTCGATGTGTTACGCGAGGTGCCCAGCGTGGAGGTTGATCAGGATGGAAATGTCAGTTTGCGCGGTTCGGAGAATGTAACCATTTTAATCGATGGCCGGCCAAGTACCATGACAGGCGCAAACAGGCGCGCAGCACTTGAGCAAATACAGGCCAGCAGTATTGAATCGGTAGAACTGATCACCAATCCATCAGCAAAGTATAATCCTGAAGGGATGACAGGAATTATCAATATCATTCTGAAAAAGAAAAAAGGAACCGGACTGAATTCATTGCTGTCGCTGAATGCCGGATCTAGGAACAAATACAATGGATCATTTTCGTTGAGCTACTCAACCGATAAATATACCGTATTTGGCAGCTATGATTATGGGAATCGATCAAATACAGGAACGGGTTGGAGTAACAGGACGACTTATGCATTGACAGACAGTTATTTTTTACATCAGGACTTCACCGATAATGGACATGACCAGTCTCACAGCATGAAAATCGGTGGCGAGTATTATTTTTCACCAAAACTCATTTTGTCAGGAAGTCTGAATGCGCATTTTTCGAATGGACTTGACCGGGAAGAAGCCCTCAACTATACCAAGAATCCATCACAGGAACTGACCTCGGTTTACCGAAACGATGTGGTTGAACAGGATGGTCGCAGAAATTTTGATTTGACCACAAACCTCAAAAAGCGTTTCGCTAAGCCCAAAAACGAAATCAGCTTTGATTACTCATTGAGTATTGGAAGCAGTTACGACAGCAGTTTTAACCGCATGACTTATCTGGAAAATGACATGGTCACATTTGCGTCAGACGAGCCATTATGGTCATCGACATATGCCCCACTGGACAACAGAATCATGACCATGAAGGCCGATTATGTGTACCCGTTTAATGATAGTACCAAGCTTGAATCCGGCTACGATGGATCGCTTCGGTTCATTGATGCCGACAATAAATATTTTAATTACGTTTTTGCAGAGTCTGAATGGTTATTTAACGATACCACCTCAAACCACTTCCTTTATGATGAGAATATTCATGCCATCTATTTGAATTATTCGACAAAGGTTAAAAAATGGGGATTCTCGGCAGGAAGCCGCATCGAGATGGCTTCGACCAATGCCCGTGAGGCCGATTCGACCGACAATAAACGCAGCTATTTCAGTTGGTATCCTACTGGTGCCATTAGTTATAAACTGTCGAAGCTTCAGGAAATTCAGTTAACCTATAGCCGTAGGGTAAATCGTCCCGATTTCAGGAGCCTGAATCCATACAGAGACTACAGCTCATATCCGAATATTCGTGGAGGAAATCCATATCTCGATCCCGAGTATATCAATTCGTTTGAAATAAGCTATGCCTATTATTCAAAAATTGGAACGATCATGCCTTCTGTTTTTTACAAACAAATAAACGATGTAATGTCACGATATCGCCAAAACATTAATGATTCGGTTTATTTAATGACATGGGAGAATTATAATTCTGCTGTTTCATATGGGCTTGAGTTGATCTATACCGCTAAATTGACCAAATGGTGGAATACAAATATCAGCGGGCAGTATTATAAGCTTGAAATTGACGGATCAAATGTAGAAACGAGTATAACGGGTGAAAGCTATGGCTGGCAGGTTAGAACGGGCAATACATTTCGCTTTCCGAATAAATGGGAGGGACAGTTGTCATTCTTCTATAATGGTCCGCGTTTTACAGGTCAGGGAACTCGCCAGGCTTTTATGATGTCCGACCTTGCAATAAAAAAGAGCTTTTTAAAAGATAAACTATCTTTGTCCCTTCGTGTTCAGGATGTGCTGAACAGCATGAAGTTTAACGTGTTGTTTTCTGAAGCAGATTATGAAATGGAGATGATGCGCAGACACGAAGGAAGAACTTTCTTTGTAGGCCTCACATGGAAATTAAGCGGGGATTATAAGTCGAAAGAAAGAAAGAGATCTGATCAGAACGGCGGGATGGACGATGATGGCTTCTGATGAAAATTCATACCTTTGTGGCATAACCTGCCAATAATGCAATGGTGGTATTTTCTTTTATTGTTTGTGGTCGGAATTGTGGTCGGATTTGTAAATACGCTTGCCGGTAGCGGTTCTTTTCTCACTTTTCCGGTGCTTGTTCTTACAGGCATGCCAGCCCCAGTGGCAAACGGCACCAATCGTATCTCAATACTTCTTCAATCGCTCACTGGAGTATTGTCGTTCCGCCGAAAAAAAATGCTTGATGTTCGCACAGCCCTGATTTTGTCAGCATTTACGATACCAGGAGCCCTTGCCGGTTCGTTGGTTGTGGTTGATATTCCGGGCGAGTGGCTTCAAAAAATGATTGGATACATCATGGTTGTGTTTGCCATACTGACGCTTTGGAAACCTGGAGCATTCAGCAAGGCGCCCCAACCTATGTCATTGGTAAAGATTAGGTGGTATCATGCTTTGCTTTTTCTTGCTATCGGTTTCTATGGAGGTTTTATCCAGGCTGGCGTGGGAATTTTTATGCTTTTTTCGCTTGTTCTTGCCATGGGTTTCGATCTGGTGCGGGCCAATGCCATAAAACTGGCTTTGACGTTTGTTTTTACCCCATTTGCTCTGGTGGTATTTATCATCAATGATCAGGTCGATTGGATCCCCGGTTTGGTTTTGGCAGCCGGAAGTATGATTGGCGCATGGTGGGCTGCCCGGCTTGCCATTAAAAAGGGCTCTGCATTTATCCGCATTGTTTTGTTTATTGTATTGGCTGCTTCGTCGATTAAACTGATTCTTGACTAATAATATTTTTTATTTTTGCCCTAAAAAATTTGGGGTATGAAAAGAATATTGTTTTTGCTTGCGGGTTTGGCTCTGTGCCAGATCAATGCATTTTCACAGGTGTTAACTCCCATTCATGCGGATGATATTTTAATCAGAAAAGCAGTTGCCGAAGATAACAATTTGCTGTTTCGTTATATGATTTATGAGGATAATCTTAAGATTCTGGAACAGCATGAAAAGACAGATACACTGATTGGAGGGAAAAGAATCATTCCTGTGGTTTTTCACATTATTCACGTCTATGGGGCTGAGAATATTTCTGATGCTCAGGTTGCTGATGCACTTGACCGACTGAATATTGACTATAATCTTCAAAACGCCGATACCGCCGATACATACTCTCTATTTAAGAGCCGTGCGGCCAATTGCCAAATCGAATTCCGCCTTGCAGCAATCGATCCTGATGGTAATTGTACTTCAGGAATCGTTCGTCATTATGATCCCCAAACCAATTTTGCCTATTTCAGCACCATGTCACAATATGCATGGGAACCAAGCCATTACATGAATATTTTTGCAGTAAATTTCATTTATCCTGAAGGGATGAGTCTGCCAGAAGGTGCGTTCATCGGTGGAATGTCACCATTCCCGCCGAGTAATGCGCTCACCCAGGCTCTGACCGGGGGCGATACCCTGATGGATGGTGTGCTGATCAGACAGGATTGCATCGGTAGTATAGGCACCGCTCAGAACATGGGAGGAATGCCATTGAATATGATGAACCGGACCTTCACCCACGAAACCGGTCATTATTTCAACCTTTACCACCCTTTTCAGAATCTGATTCTTGGTATCCTTCCCGCTTCAAGCGGATGTCCCGACTGGCTTGCCCCAAATGGTGACGAAGTTGATGACACTCCTCCGGTTGCAGCAGCAACTCAAAATACCTCAACAGTCTGTTTTACCCCGGGAAGCAGAAACACCTGCGATCAGGATGATCCTGATGAGCCTGACATGATTGAAAACTACATGGACTATCAATTTGGATATTGTACAAATATTTTCTCACTTGGTCAGCTTGACCGAATCAACACAACAATGATGAATGACCGCAGATCGCTTTGGTCCTATGAAAATCTTCTTGCAACCGGAGTGCTTGATGCCCCTGTGCTGTGTGCCCCCAAAGCAGACTTTTATGCATCAAGCAATGCTGTTTGTGCCGGAGAAAGCGTCACTTTCAACGATGTTTCATTTAACGGAGCGGTTGCTTCTTGGGAATGGTCTTTCCCGGGCGGTAATCCTGCAACTTCTGTCGATCAGCATCCTGTGGTTCAGTATAACAATCCGGGAACATATGGGGCTACTCTTAAGGTGTTCAATGCCTCTGGTGCCGATTCATTAACACGCACCGATTTGATTGTGGTTTCTGATCCGGCTGTGGTGGTGATGGCCCCATATGAAGAATCGTTTGAAACCATTAACTTTTCTGCCGAAATGATGGTGTCAAATGAGCAGGGAAATGAGTGGGAGCTTCATTCAGCCCTGGGTTATACCGGCACAAAATGCGCCTGGCTGAATAATTTTGAAAATAATAAAGCCGGAAGCACCGACCAACTGATCACCGAGGCGTTTAGTTTGAGTAATCTGCCCACCACAACGCATGCCCGCATTTCATTCCGCTATGCTTATGCTGGCAAGTATATTCCTGCAAGTATTGCTTCTGCTGCCGATACTGCATATGATAAAATGATAGTTTCACTTTCGACCGATTGCGGGCAGACATGGACCACGAAATTCACCTTGTCGGGCGAAACAATGGCTACCTCTGCACCTGTGGAGACCTCGTTTGAACCTGCATCGGCAAGCGAATGGGCGCTTAAGGAAATTCCAGTTCCTGCAGGCACCCTGCCGCAATATGATCATGTCAGACTGAAATTCGATTTTTACTCCAACGGAGGAAATAATATTTATGTCGACGATATTTTAATTTATTCTGTTTTTGCGTCAATTGAGGATTATCTGAACCCACAATCATTTGTGGTTTATCCTAACCCTATTTCAGAGCAGAGTCAGGTGATGTTTGTGCTAGACAAAACCGCCGATGTTGAATTGACAGTGTATGATGTCAATGGACGTGAGGTCAGTGTACTGGAGAAAGGATTACTTCATCCCGGGGAATACAGCTTCAGACTTGATGATTCAAACTTTGCAGCAGGTGGTACTTACCTGATATCGCTTTCTGTAAATGGCGAAAAAATTTCGAGATCTGTCGTTTACTAAAGGTGTAAAAACTTAACGGTCTCAGCAAGATACTTGCTGAGACCGTTTTTTTATTGTTTAATAAAACGCTGATTTACCGAAGTCCCGCTCATTGTGCTGAGCTGTATAAAGTATATGCCCGGAGCCAAATCATTTACGTTGATGTCGATGGTTTCGGATGTTGCTCCGGGAATAAATGTCTTTACAACCTGTCCTGTGTTGTTAAGAATCATTAAGCTCGAGTTTTGCCAGCCCTGATTTCCTTCAATCCTGACATTCATTTGTGTTGAGGCTGGATTCGGGTAGCAGCTTATGGATGGCTGGGTTCCAGTGGTTATTTGCGACGACATGGTGTTTCCCGTGTTGGACGGGTTGCCGTCAAATAATTCTGTGTTCAGCTTTTCCAGACCATCACGTGCCTCACTGAAACTTACATCAAAAACAGGCTTGTTTGACTTTTTCACTTTTCGCGCAAATTCTGCTTTTGATATGACAGCGATGCGTTCCTGATCATCAACCACCCACATTACAATCGGTGCTCCTTTGGTAAATCTGATTTCCGCAGTGTTTCCTCGGGCTTCGTACATTGCATTCACCGACACATCTGACCAGTATATTCTTGCCGGAGTGAAGGCTAATCCATTCTCGGTAAATGTAGGTTGAATCGATTCATTGTCCACCCGGATCGGATAGTCGCAATTGAAAATACCGGTCCTGGTTACACCCACGCGGCGATAGCCAACGAATGAGGCTTGCTGGGTGGAAATGATGTTGTTTCTAACTGAAACAGCTGAATCTGTGCGGTTGCGGTATAGAGCTCTCGCCTGATCATCGCTGCTTGTTTGTTTTTTGTAATTGGCCATTGCCTGTTGATAGGTTTCAGCCGAGAAAACTGGTCTGGCATACACTTTCACAGTGGTGTCAGGCCTCGACATTTTTAGCATATAAAGGCCATCCATTTTAGATCGCTTGATGCTAACCGAGCTCCAGTTGACCTTGTATAGCTCAGGGCTGAACGACTGTCGTGTTTCATCAACTTCAAACAACACGTCGTTATAAATTGAAAGTTCAGGAAACAGGTTTCTATCATATTGTGCCTTGAAGACGTATGATTGTTTTGAGGCCTGAACCGGCTTGATGAAAGACTGGGTCAAGGTGAAATCTGATCTGGTTTCATCGGGATTGAACGCATAGGTAAAATCGGGATTTGCCTGACGTTGCTGTTCTTGTTCATCGAGGGGCTTGAATGTGCTTTCGGCAATGTAATCCCATTTTTTGGAGACGGTGTCAAGGTAATAGACATTGTGTTTTGCATCACTGGTCTGACTCACGAGGTCCACCAGAATTTCCTTTCCCGGTGCAACTTGCAACTGTTCACCTCCGGCCATGGCCAGCAACTCAAACATTCCGGCAGATTCAAATGTGTATTCTGTTCCCGCCGAATCATATGTCATCGGAATTCCTGAGCGGAAGAAATCTGCCACATTATGAAATTCTCTAAACTGTAGATCCACTGGCCCTTTCACCGGTAGTCCGTCAGGTTTCAGAAATGTGTTTTCGGGAACAATAATCCTTGTTCCTTCAGGTGTGAGGAGCGTTGCGCCGTCCTCGTTTTTGAATGAATAATGGCCGGCTGGAATGTCAATGTCTGCAACCGGGGCATGAACACACCGTGTGCTGTCATCAGATAACACAACAGGGGTATGGTCATTTGATACACCTGAAGTGATGAGATAGATGGAAACAACTCCTGCGACAACCACCGCAGAACCTCCTGCCCATTGCCAGAGTTTATTTATTGATTTTGGAGCCGGTTTGACTGACGCAGTAATTTTTTCGAACGGCGGCATGTTCTGCCTTATAAATTCGTCAGAAGGAATTGATTTGGTTGTATTGATTCTGAACTTGCTCATGATTGTGTTTTTGAAGTGAGTACTCTTTTTAATTTCCCAAGAATTCTGAACAGACGTACTGAGATGTAATTTGGACTTACGTTCAGGACTTCTGCAATCATGCTGACAGGCTGCTTTTCAAAATAGCGCATCTCAATAAGCTCCATTTCCTCCTGGTCAAGTTTTTTTATTGCATCAAGTAATTTGTTTTCAAGCCCTTCACGGTCCTGATCTTCAATATCACTGCCGATATTTTCAAGATCATTTACATCAATGTGGTAAACGAGTTCGACTTTTCGTTTGCGGTGCATCATGTAAATCTCATTAAGGGCAATCCTGTAGAGCCAGGCAATGATTGGTTTTCCCGTGTATCGATACCCCTTGATGTTTTCCATCGCTTTTAGAAAGACCACCGAACACAGATCAAATGAAAGATCGGTGTCGCACACTCTTCTGAAGATGAACCGGTATACTTCAGTGTAGTGCTTTTTGTAAATAACTCCGAATTTCGAGATGTCTTCAGTCGCTGCCTGAACTATCAGCGCCGGATCATCAGAAGCCGGAATAGTTTTTTTTGAATCAGCTGTCTGCATGATGAAGTGATTTGAATATATAATGCAACGAGAACAGAATCTTTCAGATGAAGCCCGAAATCAAAGTCCTGCTTCAGCTTCAAGCTGTCCGAAGGTCAACAGTTTGCCATCGAATAATTTCAACCTGAGCTTGTGAATCGGGTTTTGGCCCGGCACAAAGGTTCCGTATTCGGACCGTGACACAATGCCAATCTGACCATTGCGCAAAAACACAATCACCACAACATTCTTTGAAGGGCCAACAACAAGTGTATGTGCCTCATAGCCAAGGGTTCCGCCGCCCATTGAGAACAGTTTCTGCAGTGTGTTTAGCATAAACACGCGTCCAACAACACATTTATTTCCCAATTCATCCACAAAGTCAATCTGAGTGGATACACTGGCACTGTCGTAGCCAATCATGCTTGTGCCGCCTGCATTCAGATAGTTGTTTATCTCCAGAAACCGGACGAGTAAACTCTCAGTTATCGCAGCTCCCTGAAAAGCGTCTTTTTCATTGGCAATGATCCGATCATAGTATTCAAGCCATTGATTTTGCGACATTTTCTTCTCAGTGTCGCTGAAATAAACTTCCGAAAAGCTTTTCCATTGCGAATTCCTGAGCTTAAGCATGTTTCGTCTGAATATTTGAAGATTTTTTACCAGTTTTTTGTCGAATCGTTTGCGTTTTGAATCAAGCGATCTTTGGTAGCGTAAAAATCTTGAAAGATACTCATCTCTGGATATCTCTGGTTTGCGGAGATTTTCAAGCAAGGGATAGGCTCTGATGCGCATGAAACCAAAGGCATTCTTAAACTCCAACGTAAATATCTTCGATACATCGTCATAGAAAATTCTGATGTCGTTCCAGCCAGCTCCTATGTTTCTGCGTGCCCTTCGCTGACGAACAAAGTCACGTTTGAACTTCCTTATACTCATCGATTCATCAAGTACCCAATACATGCCTCTGAATGCCGATAATTCGCGATAAAAGCTAATGATGTCGCTGTTGTACGGAGTGCCAGACTCCTTGTAGAAGTTGAAGCAAATGGTGCCTTTGGGCAACTCTGAATTACATTCTTCCCAGATGTATAACTTGAGGGAGTTCCATGCATAGGTTTGTGCAGATGACCGAAGGCTGGTGTATGCATAACGTGTATCTGCATACCTTTCTTGGAATAGTAGGGAATCGAAACCGGGGCTAAAAGCGAAAAGACGT
>CAZLHV010000008.1:19751-38915 GCA_964559205.1 uncultured Bacteroidaceae bacterium | reverse complement strand
CATTAGGACCAAGAATATCATTCAGATTTTTCTTAGCTATTTCATGAACATTTTGAGCTCCTCCGAAAATGTAGTTTTCCTGATATAACCAACAACTTAAGTTTGTTGCCTTTATTACGAATCTTTTGCCTTCTAAATCAATGATGTCACCATTTTGCCTATGGAAATAAACATTGTCGTTTGTGCTTGAATTTGCTTTTAATGAAAGCAGAAACAAAATAGCAACTGTTATAGTATTCTTCATAGTCTCATATTTCACAAGGTTGCAGGTAGCGGTTTCGGGCTTTGCGCTGGCAGCATTTTAGCACTGACGTTGATTAGAATTACGATCGTTCAATTTAGCAGAAATGTTTAATAGAAAACCGTCACCTCCAATTGTACCAAAGCCTACTAATCGGGTGTTATTTTTCTTCCAAAATTTTCAGTAGTCGTTGGTTAAGATACAATTTCTCTTTTCCAACTTTTACCGATTTCAAAAATCCATTTTCTTCCAATGCCTGTAAATAGTTGCCGACTGTTTTCGGGTTTCCAATGTTTTCGTCGATCAAGTGTTGGCGCTTGGTGTAAGGCAATCGAAACAGAATTTCAATCAGGTCTTTTGAGTATATTTTCGGCAATTTAGTTTTAATCTCATTTGCCGTTTTTACCATTGTTGTTGTGATTTTATTCAGTCGTTCCAAGCCTTTGATGGATGTTTCTTCAACCATATCTAACATGTACAAAATGTAGCTTCCCCAATCGTTGTTTTCGGTTACACCACGTAAACGTTTGTAATAATCTGCTTTGTTTTTGATGATGTATTCGCTTAAATAAATTGCAGGCGTGTCCAACAAACCTGAAAGTTTCAGATACAACAATAATAAAATTCTTCCTGTTCTTCCGTTACCGTCTGAAAATGGGTGTATTGCCTCAAATTGGTAATGCATTAACGCCATTTTGATCAATGGGTCAATCGTTTCATTTTCGTTGATGAACTTTTCTAAGTTTGACAATTTTTCCCGAATAACTTTTTCGCCACTTGGTGGTGTGTAAACTACATAGCCTTTTGTGTTACTCAATGTCGTGCCTGGTGTATTGCGAATGGAAGCGGTATTTTGCTTGATACATTGAACAATGCTAATGCAAAGATTGGTTGTGATGAACGGTTTCTTCTTTAATTGTTCTAAGCCCAGCCAAAGTGCTTCTTTGTAACTCAACACTTCTTTGGTAGCTGAATTTTCTATTTTTCTATCGGCAACCAAAGATTTGTAAAGTTCATCGTTTGTTGTTATGATGTTTTCAACTTCCGAACTTGCTTTTGCTTCCAGTAAATATATTGTGTCCAAAAACAAAGTTGGATTTGGCAAGTTTAGCAAGGTTCCGTTTAGTTGAGCCAAGGCTCTGCCTGCAGAAATAGTTTTACGAAGTATTTCTTTCGTTTCAATGTCTGCCTTTGGTGGTAGCAAAGGCAAGTCGTTATACGGTATTTTGCGGTCAAATTTGTTCATTTCGCTCAAGTGTAAGTTTTACGCTCGTTTCCAATACAAGGGCAAATATACTAAATTTTTACTCTCGTTCAAAACACACGAGTAAAATTTACCCTCGTTCGTTTTGATCTATCAATTATTGGCTAGTGCTGTCCCCTAAATAGCCCGCACCGGTGGCGGTATAAAACGATGCTATTCCCATAAAAAGTGTGTGAGGTTTATTTTTGTGAACCAATAATACGAAATTTTTGTGTGTTTAGTTCATGAAACAGCCAACCACGATATTTTTGACTGCTGGTTTTTTTCAGAACCCACGTCTCTGGCTGCTGAAACAACATGCGTGCAATATGAATAACTGGCATTTCAAAATAAACCATAGTCATTTGTTGAAAAGAACAATTTATCAGTAACTTATTCATGCCATTCCTGTATTTTTGTAAAAACAAATTCTCATGAGAGCTTTCATTTTTCTCATTACAATCTGCATTGTTTTTGCAACACAAGCACAGATACTGCAAAAACCATCGGCGTACGACATATCACAGGCTCCTCTGTGGGCGCAGGAAATGTATGCGGCCAATCCAAACGTAAACCGGGTTGATTCGCTCTATGATGAATACTATCAAACAAACCCTTTTGTCAAAAACTATCATACGCAATATTACAAGCGCTGGAAACGCAGCATCAATGGTTTTGTAAGTGACAACGGTTTTGTTTTGCAGCCCGGTGCCGATGCACTGCATTCTTTCTCAAACGATGCATTCAACAAAAGACAGGCTTTACAAAATGAACGTGCCGGCAACTGGACTTCAATAGGGCCAACGCAAGTAAAAAACAATAACAACGAAGCCATTTCGGAACAAACCAATGTCTATTGTGTTTCTCAGAGCGAAACTCAACCATTGGTGCTTTATTGCGGTACTGAACCCGGCGAAATATTCAAAAGCACCGATGGCGGACAACATTGGATTTGTGTCAGCGAAAATGTATCCATCACTTCAGGTGTTACCGCCATTTGCATCAGTCCACTCAATGCTGATCGGGTATATGCCGGAACGGGAAATGCACTGTACCGCTCGACCGATGGCGGTGCAACCTGGACGACACTCATCTCACAAAGCGGATTAAATGTGGCTGAAATTCTGGTCCATCCTGACAATGACCAGATTATTCTGGCAGGAGGCTCAACAGGCTTGCTGCGAAGCCACGATGGCGGAAACACATTCAGCACCATCATCAGCAAGGCGTGTTACGACATTAAAACAAGACCGGGCTCCGGAAATATTGTGTACGCACTGTGCGGCAACAGCACAAGCAATCTTGCTGAATTTCATCTGAGCAGCGATACGGCACAAAGCTTTACCATTCAAACCAACGGATGGTTTACATCGGTCGATCCCAACCGCAACGACGGGGGTGGCCGTCTGGCCGTAAGTGCTGATGATCCGCTGAGGGTGTATGCCTATCTGATTGGAGAGGCAAAAGCAAATGATTACGGATTTATCGGTGTTTTCCGCAGCGACGACGGTGGCATCACATGGACATTACCCAATGGACCGGCCGGAGGGCCCTACACGGCTTCACACCCCAATCTTGCCTATGGCACCACTGGCTGGACCTATCATCAGGGCTTCTACAACTGCGCAATCATCGCTTCGAAAAACGATGCAGATAAAATCCTGATCGGCGGGCTCAACTGCTGGAAAAGCGACGACGGCGGGGCAACGTTTTCGTCGGTTGCCGGCTATGTGGGTGGGCCCCTGAACATGCATGTCGACATGCAGGATTTTCGTGAAACGCCTTTTGAAACATGGATTACAACCGATGGTGGCATTTACCGGTCGGACGATTTTTTCCAGACACAGCCCGAGGTGTTGAACCTTGGCATTCGCGGCAGTGAGTATTGGGGCTATGGTCAGGGATGGAACGAAGACTTCTCGGTAGGAGGATTGTATCATAACGGTGTGATTTCGCATTTTGAAAACTATGGTGCAGGAACAGCCTTGCAACTGGGCGGAGCTGAGCCAGCTTCGGGGTATGCCAACCCCGGACCGGGCCGCAAAGTGCTTAGCTCAGAAGTGGGTGGCAGAATGCTCCCTGCAACCATTGGAAACACGATGGGAAGCTTCAGTGTGGCCATGTTTCCCAACGAAAGCTACTGGGTAGCCGAATCAAGCGAAATGGAATGGTCGCCTGAGTGTTACAACACCGTTTGGCTCGGACGCGATCATCACTTATACGTTTCGCAAGACAACGGAACTTCTTTTCAACAGGTGTACTCCTTTGGAACCAATGCCTCCTCGAAGTTACAGCACATTGAAATCTCTTCGCAAAACCCGACGACCATGTATGTCAGTCAGCGACCGGCATCAGGCAGCACCGGAAAAGTGTTTAAAACAAGCGATGGAGGACAGACCTGGACACAGCTAAGCATTCCTACTGGCAACAGCAGCCGGATTCTTCTTTCGCTTGATCCGGTCAACGACATGGTTTTATATATGGCCTATCCTTCGGGCAGCAACGGGAACAAAGTGTTTATGACCGAAAACGGGGGTCAAAGCTGGATCAATCTCACCACAGCTGAACTCGACAACGAAGGCGTCAGAGCCATCGTCACGGTTCCAAATGCTGAACAAGGGGTGTATTTGTTTACCTACTACAACGTATTTTATCGCGACAGCACCATGACGTACTGGTCAACCGACGCTGCAGGACTTCCGGTTGTGGTTAACACCATGTCGGCCAGGCCTTTCTTCCGCGATGGAAAGATAAGACTTGCCACCTACGGTAAAGGCATCTGGGAAAAACCTTTCAACATTCACCCATCGGCACCGGTGGCACGCATCATGGTCGATAAAACCATCGCCAAACCCTTTTGCAGTGCCGACACCTTTTTCTTCGACGATTACAGCATTGTTAACCATGCAGGTGCTTCATGGTCATGGACCTTCGAGAATGGCAATCCAGCGACAAGCTCTTTGCGCAACCCTGCAGTGGTTTTTCCAGGACCCGGCACCTATGAAGTAACACTCACCGTTACCGACAGCAGTGGCCATAGCGACAGCGACAGTCTTTGGGTTGAAGTGCAGGCCTATGTACCGTTGGCAGTGGTGCAGGAAAATTTCGAAAACGGTTTCTTGCCCTACAACTGGATGAACAATGCAGGAACCACCGGAGGTAACTGGACACTGAGCGGAAATGCGGGTGGGTACAGCCAAAGCAGTCACAGCGCCCTTTTCGACAATTACAATTATGATGCACAGGGCAGCTGGTCCGACATGTATGCGGCATGGGATCTGACTGTGATAACCGAGACTTTTCTTCGCTTCGATGTGGCGCATAGTCGTTACGGCGGACAGTATTCCGACACGCTTGAAGTCAGGGCATCGACCGATTGCGGAGCCACATGGCAACTGCTGTACAGAAAAGGTGGTGACGAACTTTCTACCGCTCCTTCCATTACCGATTCACTTTTCGTGCCCGATGCCGGACAGTGGCGTACCGATTCAGTCGATTTAAGCTCATACGAAGGCCAGAGCAGCGTCATCATTGCCTTTCGAAATTTGGGTCATTGGGGACAAGGAATATATGTAGATAACATCAGGCTTGGAAACGCCACTGCGCTTAACGAAATGAACCCCAATACCCACATTTATCTTTATCCCAATCCAGTAGTTGCCGGCACGGAACTATTCATCAGCGCCGCACAAAACACTCCTTGCCGGTTAACGCTTTTTGATCAGCAGGGAAAACAAGTGCTGTTTGCTCAGACCGAAGGAGCTGCTCAGGTAAGCATTGCACATTTGCAGGCAGGCACTTACTTCTATGAGCTTTTTTCGGAAAGCAGCTTCTATCGTGGTAAACTTGTGGTAATCAACCAACGCTGACAAACGAAACGATACATTTCATCGAAAAGAATAGACCTTCATGTTATCATGAAAGACATTATTTCATCAATAATAGGTGATTTTTCTTTCGATCACAATGCAGGCCTTCTCTCCTTCGTGATACATGATTTGCTTGGTCCAGTTTCCCTGTTCATCAAATCCAAGTAACTTCACTTTTCTTTCGTCACGAGTTTCATTGCCACTCAGATTATTCGTGTAAGTCATCGAAGTTTCATTGCCTTCCTCATCTCTTGAAAATTCTGTCTCAAAGGAATATCCACCCTCTGTCCAAACGGTTCGTTGCTTCACCAACAAACCGTTTTCATATTCAGCAACTGTTGAAGAGAGTTTTTTATTAAACCGGTCAAAGGACTCATATTCAATTTTCTCCGGGCTGATAGAGATGACCTTATTGATCACGATGGGTTTGCCGCTCGTATCACGATCTGTGGATTCGACATAATTGCCGTCCTCATCATATGTGATTTCGGTCGTAGAGAATAACTTATCTGCTGGCATAAAGGTTTTTGAACTAATCCAACGGCCATCTTCATCAAAACTCCGCTCGATCAGTGTTGGCGGCAATCCTGCGATAGATGTATCGGTCGATGTTTCCCACTCACTGACCAGTACGGCATGATACTGTAGGTCGGAAATCTCCTTCACCGGACCTTTCAGATTCAAGGTCTGCACTCCAATTGTTACAGGCTTATTGCCACAGGAAAACAGCAACAGAAGCGATGCAATAAGAAAATACTTCATTTTTTTCTGCAATAATACAAAAAAAGAGGGGTGTCTGATACAGACACCCCTCGATAATTATAAGCTGTGATTATTCTACCACCATTATTCGGTCAAACATCCTGTCACCATATTGGAAGCGAACATGATACATTCCTGCATTGGCGTGTCCGAGGGAAACCCTGACTTCACTTCCATTGGTCATAGATGAGAGATCCTCAGCATAAATCAGTCTGCCGGTTACATCAAACACTGACATGGTAAGTGTCTGGGTGCTGCTTCCAGCTAAGGCAACGAAAAACTCTCCGTTCGATGGATTTGGATAGATGCTGATAAAGGCATTGTCTCCCAGATCGATGACCGATAACACCACTTCAATGATTTCAGTTGTTTCAGCCTGACAGGCACTGTTGAAAGCAGTCAACACCACATTGTAACTGTTTTCCGTAGCATAGGTGTGGGTTGGATTAACCTGTGTCGAATTGGCTGTTCCATCACCAAAATTCCAACTGTAGGAAGTTGCATTGGCTGATGTGTTGGTGAAATCAACCACCAAATCAGTAGCTACCCATGTAAACGAAGGAACAGGTAAAGCAATGACGGTTAAACCACCTTCCGTCGCAAACTGGCTTGCACAAACACCATTCTGAACCTCCACGCGGTATTCCCAGAAACCGGGAGCTGTAGTAATTTCATCATATGTTGAACCTGTATGCGCAATATCGGTCCAGGCTCCTCCGTCAATACGACGCTGCCATTTGATGATGTTTCCGGTATAACTGCTCAGAATAATGGTTCCGGTTGATTCACCTTCGCAAACCTCGGTTTCCATCGTGCTGATAGAGCCTCCAACCGACAATGACGAAACCTCAATGGTGACCGTATTGGAATACAATGCACCACAACCGCCGCTTTGTACCTCGGCACGATACTCATAGGTACCTGCAAGCGACAAAACTTCGGCCCATGTGTCACTGGTGTTCACAATATCATTCCATGCACCACCGTTGAATCTGCTTTGCCATTTATTGATCGCTCCTGAATATCCGCTCAATGTAAGTGTTCCGGTCGAGCCGCTTTCGCAGATGTCATTGCCGCCACTAAGCGTTCCAGCCACAGTGGCAGGAGATACCGTTATGCCAACTACATTCGATGTATCAGGTCCACATACACCACTTTGAACAATGACGCGGTACTCCCACAATCCCGTTGAAGTTGGTGTTTCATCATATGCATTGCTGGTATTAACAATGTCGGTCCAGGTTGTGCCTCCATCGTTTGATTTCTGCCATTTCAACACTGCACCAATGTTCGACGCCAGCGTGATGGTTCCGGTATTGCTGCCTTCGCAGATGTTGGTGGTGGTTGCACTCAAAACGCCTGCATCCGATGTAGGATCGATCGTAACAGTCAACACATTGCTGGTGGCAAAACCGCATGTGCCGTTTTGAACCACAACCTGATACATGATTTCTGGATTTCCACCCACTGTTTCACTGTATGTGGCTGCAGTATTGGCAATATCACTCCAGGTAAAGCCGCCATCGATGCTGCTCTGCCATTTCACAATGGTGCCAGTATATCCACTGAGTGTCATCACTCCGGTAGTGTGTCCCTCGCAAACCGATGAGGGGCCACTCAGCGTTCCGCCTACTGAAAGGGCATTGACGTTAATTGTCAAAGGAACGGAGAAAGAAGATCCACAGCTTCCGCTTTGAATCTCTGCGCGGTATTCCCAAACACCAGCTGAGGCAGGAATCTCACCATAACTCGTCGTATTATTGACAATATCATTCCAAACGCCAGCATTTACGCGGCTTTGCCATTTCACTACTGTTCCTGTGTGTCCACTCAGGGTCATTGTACCTGTAGGATCGCCAAGACAAATGTTGGTATTTGGACCCGTTACGGATCCTCCAACACTGAGTGGATCAACGTTAATCGTTGCATCACTGCTGTACGAGATTGAGCAAGTGCCGCTTTGAACCACCACGCGATAAATCCACATGCCGGCAATGGTCGTTGCTTCGCTGTAAGTCGCACTGGTATTGGTAATGTCGCTCCAGGTGCTGCCGCCATCGTTGCTCTTCTGCCACTTCACAATCGACCCGGTATAACCGGTCAGCGTCATTGTACCTGTAGATGAACCAAGACATACCGAAGCTGATCCTGAAAGTGTTCCTCCAACTGAAAGCGGACTAACCACTATGCTATAAGGAGTTGAAAACACCGATCCGCATGTACCGCTTTGGATTTCGACACGATACAACCATGTTCCTGCCGATGGGAACTCAGAATAGGTGGTTGTGGTATTGGCAATATTGGTCCAGGTGCTTCCGCCATCGTTGCTCTTTTGCCAACGAATGATGGCGCCGGTTTGGCCGCTCAGGGTCAGAGTGCCGGTGTTGTCTCCAATACAGATCGCTGTGAGTGTACCGCTTACTGCACCACCAGCTGCTGCCGGATCCACAGTAATCGTAGCATTGCTGCTGTTTGCCGCTGCACAGGTACCATTCTGAACAACAACGCGGTATAAATAGGTACCAGCGGTTGCAAGAACCTCAGAATACGTTGCAGATGTATTGGCGATATCAGACCAGGTTGTGCCACCATCACCGGAGCGCTGCCATTTGACAATGCTTCCGGTATAGCCGCTCAGGGTCATCACGCCGGTATTGTTTCCGGCACATATTGTAGTGGTTCCGCTCAGGGTTCCACCAACTGATGTGGCATGAACGGTGATGCTAAACGATGCTGAATTGGCCGATGAACAAACACCGCTCTGAACCACTGCGCGATACATCCATGTGCCAGCAGAAGCGGGAATTTCACTGTATGTGGCGTTGGTATTGGCAATATCAGTCCATGTAGTGCCGCCATTATTGCTCTTCTGCCACTTCACAATGGTTCCGGTGTGACCGCTCAGGGTGAGTGTTCCGGTGTTTTCGCCAAGACAGATGTTGGTGTTGGAACCGTTGACACTGCCACCTGCACTTGCCGGATTCACCGTAACAGTTGTAGATGCCGCATTTAGCTGAGAGCAACTACCGCTCTGAACCACAGCACGATATTCATACACACCGGCAGCTCCAGGCGTTTCGCTGTAAGTAGTTGCTGTATTTGTAATATCTGTCCATCCACCTGCATTGAATTGCTTTTGCCATTTAACAACGGTGCCCGTGTGTCCGCTCAGGGTCAGTGTTCCTGTTGAGGAACCAAGGCATATTGTTGAACCGCCGCTCACACTGCCTGCTACAGTAACAGCAGATACAACCACGGTGGTGGCCGCCGAGTTTTCAACTGTACACACACCGCTTTGAACCACGGCACGATAGAGGTATGTTCCTGTTGATGCCGGAACCACAGAATAGGTAGCTGATGTATTGGCAATATCAGTCCATGAAGTGCCGCCATCAGTACTAACCTGCCATTTTACGACACTGCCTGTATGACCACTCAAAGTCAGTGTACCGGTTGATGAACCGAGACAAATGCCCGTTCCACCTGTAACAGAACCAGCAACCGTTGCCGGATTGACCACAATGGTCTGCGGAGCAGAATAAATGGTCACCGTTGTAAACAACTCAACCCGATAGAGCCAAGTTCCTGCCACTGCTGGAGTTTCAGAATAAGTAGCCGCGGTATTGGCAATGTTGGTCCATGTGGCACCACCATCGCTGCTCTTCTGCCAGCGAATTATGGTTCCTGTATATCCGCTAAGGGTCATCACTCCTGTTGAAGTTCCAAGACAAATAGGACTGCTGCCACCGCTCACCGATCCACCGCTGGAGGCAAGCACTTCAATTTGAACCGATGTAGAATAAGCCTCGGTGCAGTTTCCACTTTGAACCACGGCTCTGTAATCCCAGAAACCTGCAGCCGAAGGAATTTCGCTGTATGGATTTGCCGTTGAAGCAATGCTTGTCCAGACACCTGCATTCAGACGTTTTTCCCAACGAATGATGGCTCCGGTGTTTGCTGAAAGAGTGATGGCTCCGGTGTTGTCGCCCAGGAAAATCTGTGTCACTCCTGCCGAAACTGTTCCTCCTGCCGAAACAGGGTGAACCACCATGCTCCACGCAGATGAATTGGCTGTCGAGCATGAACCGCTTTGAACAACGGCCCGGTACAACCATGTGCCTGCAGTGGCTGGTGTTTCGCTGTAGGTAACAGCAGTATTGGTAATGTCGGTCCATGTGGTGCCGCCATTATTGCTTTTTTGCCATTTGACCACACTACCGGTATGACCACTCAAGGTCATGGTTCCGCTTGCATTTCCAAGACAGATTTCAGTATTCACACCACCAACCGTTCCTCCGACTGAAGCTGGGGATACAGTAATGGTATATGCAACTGAATTGGCAGAGCTACAAACGCCACTTTGAACAACCGCACGATACATCCATGTGCCTGCAGTGGCTGGTGTTTCGCTATAGGTTGCAGCCGTATTTGCAATATCAATCCAGGTAGTACCACCATCATTGCTCTTTTGCCATTTGATGATTGCACCGCTGTATGCCGAAAGGGTTAGGGTTCCTGTTGAAGATCCAAGACAAATCTCCGGCGAGGTACCACTCACGGTGCCCGGCGCTGTTGCCGGATCAATGGTAATCGTAAAGACATTGCTCGTTGCTTCTGAACAGGATCCGCTCTGAACAATAACACGGTACATTCTGGTACCCGGAACACCAGGAATTTCTGAGTATGTAGCAGCAGTATTTCCAAGGTTCATCCAGGTTGTACCTCCATTGTCACTGCGCTCCCAGCGAATGATGGTGCCTGTGTAACCACTCAGGGTAAGTGTTCCGGTTGAAGAACCTGAACAAATTTCGGTGTTCGGACCCGAAAGCGTTCCGGCTACCGATGCAGGATCAACCACAATGCTCTGTGAGGCAGAATTTGCCGTGCCGCATGTTCCGCTTTGAACAACTGCCCGGTACATCCAGGTTCCTGCAGTGGCAGGTGTCTCGCTGTAGGTAACAGCCGTATTGGTAATGTCGGTCCATGTGGTGCCGCCATTGTTGCTCTTTTGCCATTTGACCACACTTCCGGTATGGCCACTCAGGGTCATGGTTCCCGTAGATGATCCGAGGCAAATCGGAGTTGAGCCTCCACTAACCGTGCCTCCTACCGAGAGAGGTGCCACGATTACTGAATATGAAGTCGAGTTAAGCTGGCTACAGGTTCCACTCTGCACAACCGCACGATACATCCAGGTACCTGCTGTGGCCGGTGTTTCACTATATGTAGCCGCCGTATTGGTAATATCGGTCCATGTGGTGCCGCCGTTATTGCTCTTTTGCCATTTAACGACTGAGCCTGTGTGACCACTCAGTGTTAAAGTTCCGGTGGATGATCCGAGACAGATGTTCGGGCTTGTACCGCTCACAGAGCCTGCCACGGTTGTCGGATCAACCACAATGCTAAACGAGGCAGAATTCGCCGTTCCGCAAACACCGCTTTGTACCACGGCACGATATAACCATGTTCCGGCTGATCCGGGTGTTTCGGAGTAGGTGGCAGCAGTATGGCTGATATCAGTCCATGTTGTTCCACCATTGTTGCTTTTTTGCCATTTGGTGATGGTTCCGGTATGACCGCTCAGGGTCAGTGTTCCGGTAGATGAACCAAGACAGATTTGTGTCAGGGTACCGCTCACTGATCCTCCGACAGAAGCCGGATAAACAGTGATGCTAAACGAAGATGAGTTTGCCGACGAGCAAACGCCGCTCTGGACAACAGCCCTGTACAACCATGTTCCTGCTGTGGCAGGGGTTTCGGTGTACGTGGCATTTGTGTTCGCAATATCTGTCCATGTGGTGCCGCCATTATTGCTTTTCTGCCATTTGGTAATGGTACCTGTATATCCTGTCAGGGTCAGTGTTCCTACAGATGAACCAACACAGATTTCAGTCAGTGTTCCACTCACACTTCCGCCAACCGAAACCGGATTAACGGTAATGGATGTAGAGGCTGAGTTTGCAGTTGCACAAGTGCCGCTTTGAACCACAGCTCTGTATTGCCATGTTCCGGCTGATGCAGGTGATTCGGAATAGGTAATGGCTGTATTTGCAATATCGGTCCACGAAACACCACCGTTGTTGCTCTTCTGCCACTTGGTTACGGTACCTGTGTGGCCGCTCAGTGTAAGCGTACCTGTCGAAGACCCAAGGCAAATGGTGGCCGTTGCAGGTGAAACAGAACCTCCTACCGAGGTAGGATCAACCGTAATCGAGTAATTGTTAGAATATGCTGCAGGACAGGTTCCGCTGACCACTTCAACGCGATACAACCAGGTTCCGGCAGTTCCGGGAATTTCTGAATAAGTAGCCGCAGTATTGACAATATCAGTCCATGTGCTTCCACCATTATTGCTTTTTTGCCATTTGGTGATGGTTCCGGTGTATGCCGCAAGTGTCATCACTCCGGTGTTGCTGCCAAAGCAAATCTGTGTACTCGTGCCACTAAGCGTACCTCCTGCCGAAGCGGGATCGTTGGTCAGCGTTACGGTATTTGAAGTTCCTGAAACGGTGACACCATCATCCGTATAGCCTTTGTATGTTCCATCAGCCAAGCCGGTAAATGTATGCGTATTGGTGTTTCCGGTCCAGTTTGCCACAGCGGCTCCGGCTCCTGTCTGCAAATAAAATGTCTGGTTTGCGCTTACGGTCGAAGTCAGCGTAACTGAGCCCGTTGCACAACCCGCAGTTGCCGATGCTGTCACAATGGGTCCTGTTGACTCATAGGTAAACTCAGGATTCATCAGCACCGATGCTGCCTGTCCAAAACCGCTTTCAAAAGAATACCAGGTTCCGGGAGAAGTTGCTCCGTAACTAAAATATCCGGTTGAAGCCACTGACTCATTTCGGAAAGAAGTCATATATGGGCAGAACTGATGCGTGGTATAATTATGTGTCGCATCGTAGGTCAATTCATATCCTACAAAGAAATCTCCCGTCACCGGGACATCGTTAAGGAAGGGCAGGAAATTCCATGATCCTTCAACAAACATGGTAATTGGGACAATGGTGTCGAAGAGGATTGTTCCCGGTGATCCGGTTGAACCATCCCAGATGTAAAATGTTACATTCTTGCCGGTTCCCTGCGCACGATAACATCCGAAATGAATACCCGAAATGGTTCCATTATAATCATTGCTGTAGAAATCTGCATAACGCCAGATCTTTCCGGATGCATCGGCTGCATGACCGGGCAACAATCCGTTGGTATAACCATACACCGAAATGCCATCGGAATAAAGCATGTTGGTACAGGTGTCGGTTCCACCCACAACCACAAAGTCAGTTCCGGTCACATTGTCCGTTCCATGCAGGTTGGTGACTGTCAAAGCAGGAGAATAGAAGCCCGGCGTTGAATAGGTGATGGCCGGCGGGGTCTGACCTGTATGCGATGCAGGCGAGCCACCTGAAAATGTCCAGCTCCAGCCCGTTGGCACCTGTGTACTCAAATCTTCAAAATTAACGGTTCCTCCCGCAGGAATAAACGGACGGAAATTAATGTCCTTCAAATTGCCTGTTCCATAGAAATCGGCAATGGGCGGACGTCCGACCACATTGACATAATTGGTTTTTGAAGTTGAGCTGCTGCCTGCTGAATTAGCCGCCGTGAGTGATACGTTATAAATTCCGGCTACATTGTATTGAACCGATGGATTCTTCACATAAGAGTTTGTCGGAGTTCCTGATGGATTGCTCCAGTTCCACATGGTGGGATTGTTTGTGGAAAGATCGACCAGATCAAGAACCTCACCTTCATACAGCGTTACCTGTGTTGGTTGCACCGATGAATAAATGGAAACATCATCGATATTGAGCTGATACCAGTCGGTGGAATTAAAATGCCTGAATGCCACATAAACAGTAGCATTTCCCTTATATGCATCGAGTGAAAGGGTTCTTTCAAGGTAGGAAGTATGTCCGTTGGGTAATGTTTCTTGATACAACAGCGTAAAATTAGCCGGTGCGGTACCGGTGGTTGAAACATAAACGCCATAATGCTCCTCTTCCCATGCCGGATCCTGACCCAAAACATAATATCTCAAGTTATAACTAGGGGTGGTGTTGCTCAGGTCAACCGCAGGTGCAATGAGCCAGTTGTCTGGTGTTAATGGATTGGTAGCCCACGAAGCAGAAGTGGCAGCGCCGGTACCCCCATGTGTTGTCAGAGAGCCGCTGTTGTCGAATTCCCAGTTGTTACCGTCTCCATCGGCATCGGTGATAATCCAGCCTGTTGGCAATGCTCCGGCTTCAAATCCTTCAGTAAGCAGAGTTGGCATCACACCGAAATTGGCCACCGGAGCCACATATGCACTCACTCCCAAGCGGGTGTTCGGACGGTTGCCATTAATCGTACCCACTGCTGTTGGGTCGGCATTGCCGGACCATTGCATATGAGCATTGGTTTTTGTGGTATATCTGCAATTGCTTGAAGCATTGTTGGCAGTTCCATCCACAAACACGATCACCATCAGGTTCTGATAGCCGTTGTACAGAAACTGTGACTGCAATGTATGTGTAAACCACGCATTGCCTGGTGTTGGTGCAAAAGTGCCGTTGTACACCAGTGTGGCATCGGCGATAATTGCACTGTCGGTCACTGCGGTAGTGAACGTAGCATCAGGCGTATGCTTCATGTAAATCTTTATATTTCTGGTATCCGTTCTTGTCGTAGTCGGATAGTAAGCAACAGAATTCACTATACAGGCACCGCCAATTTCTGCCGGGGTGTAAATGGATGCACTTCTTACAAATTTAAAATTGTTGGCAATTCCGTAAGGGAAATTTGCAGCAGTGGTTGTACCCGTTCCTATCGTTACCGGACTGGTCGGAGCTGTATAAGCCGTTACGGTGATGTAACCCACTTTCACTTCCGAATCTGAACCATAGGCATTCGACGCAGTGAGTGTCACCGAATAGGTTCCGGGGGTTGACCATGTAACCGTAGGGTTGCGCAGGTTGGATGTAGCCGGAAAGCCATTCTGAAAAGACCAGCTCCAGCTTTGCGGCAGGTTGGTCGACAAATCGCTGAATTGCACTGGATTTCCTGCTACAACAGAGGTAGGTGTTGCAGAAAAATTTGCCACAGGCGGAGAAGACACGGCATTCGGATCCATACCATCGAGGGTCGTTGGATTGGTTCCGGCCGGATCGAGCCAGTATTTTAGCTCATAGGCATTTCCTGTTCCATTAACAGCGTTTTGCCAGTGAATGCTGAATTTTCCATACAGGTCGCCTGTAAAAGGACCAGCACAATCGGAAGAACCTCCCGACAATGTACCAATCACTCTTCCCGAGCTATTAAACAGCGGTGACCCTGATGATCCGCCTTCCGAAACGCCTTGTCCGTTGGGAGTTGAAGCCCACGAAGGAAAGGTCCAGTGTCCATTGGCTGCTCCTAGATTGGTTCCGTCCCACCACTGATCGCTGTAAGTTGTACCCGTAAACGTCGAAATCTTTTTGGCATCACCCGAAGGATGGTGAATGCTCACACCACCGGTTGTAGTGTTTCCCGAGCGATCCCAACCGTTGTAATAAATGTTCCAGGTAGAAGATGGTGTTGAACTTAATTCGACCAATTGCATGTCGGTGCCACCGGCAATATTTCCTTCGGCACGCTTTACACAACCGGTTATTGTGTTTGTAGGGGGTGTACCACTATTAGCACATCCGGCTCTTTCGTAATTAAAATTGAAAAGCCACACATTGTGATCCGCAGCCGATGCTGTGGCGCCGCAATGGTAGGCTGTGAGAAAATAAGGTGTTCCGTTCTGAAGCGTGTTATTTACCAATGTGCCCGAGCAATAATACCAGCTGGCTCCTTCGCGATACAAAATGCGCGCTACGCCACGTTTTTCATCCTGCCAATTGTCACCTTCGGGTGAACAATTTATATTGACCTGACAAGTACCGGCATCACCAAGATCTTTTGTCTGGTCATTCACAACATCGTTATACACATACAGCACTTCGCTGATGCGCAGCACGCCACGGGGTGTAAAAGTACCGCCTTCAATCGCAGGAGAACGACGCTTAATCTCGTTTCCGTTGATCATGATCGGGGTAAGCGTTCCGTTAAAAACACCACCTTCGGGACGTTCAATGTACTCAATAATCACAGTGCTTCCGGGAACCGGTTGCGTGCTAAACACATTGTTGTCGTTGTTGTTGTCGGACGTAAAAGCGCCAATGACCACCGATTTGTCTCCGTTATAAATGAACAATTCGGCTCCTTCCGGGAGGTGAAACATATCGAACACAACGCCTACAGAAACAGCAGTTCCCGTTTCAATCCGTAGCCTCCACATCATGCGCCCGTCGGGCAGCATTTCCCAGGTACCATCGCTGTCGATCGACTTGTTTACCGGCAGCGAAAAACCTGCACGCAGGGGGAGGTTCTGTGCTCTTGCAAGCTGATCCTCAGCCTCAATCGAGTTCCAGTCGACATTGGTCGGACTGACAGAAACAGATCCATGAACATCAGGAAGCTGAAATTGAATTGATGCAGGCGTTCCATCCTTCGCTGGCTGGGCCTGTAATCCACTCATAGCCAACAGAAATGCAAAAACTGTTAGCAGTGAAAATAAATGTCTTTGTTGCATAACCAATTTGTTTAAAGAAAAATCAGTAAAAGTACCTGCAAACATCCGACATTGACAAGTATTTTTACCTCAATTAGCCAAACGAGAAAATTTAACGCACAAGCAAACCCTGATATCCCTTATAATTTCTACTTAACTAAGGATTTTTCGATGTTACTCCTAAATATGCACACGAATACATTGTCAAGTTTTCCTTAAATTTTCCTATGATTTATTCAAGTCTCATTTTATTCAGTTAATCTAAACTCAGCACAAATTTTCAAGCACCGACTATTTCAGCATATAATCCTTCAGTTCTTCAAAACAGACAACATCTGAATATGATAAAAACAGATTTGAAATTCTTGTTTCAGTTTCATATCTTCGTAGTCACAAAAAAGTTTTACATGTGTGGTCGGTTTACTGCAAACGTAAAGAAAAAGGATCTTGAAGAGGAATGGAATCTGGCAGTACCTCCCGAATTCAGGCCCAGATACAATATTTCGCCTTCACAGGTGGTTGGAGTGATTACTCATTCAGATCCGGGTTCACTGTCGCTGTTGCGCTGGGGGCTGATTCCATCGTGGGCCAAAGATCCGGCCATTGGTCATAAAATGATCAATGCACGCGCTGAAACATTACACGAAAAGCCTTCGTTCCGCAAACTCGTACAGACCGCACGATGTCTTATTCCAGCCACATCGTGGTTTGAGTGGAGTCAGGACAAAACACACCAACCTTTTGTCATTAAACCGAAAAACACAGGTTTATTTGCCATGGCCGGCTTATGGGATACGTGGATTGATGCTGAAGGCAAGCATGTAAACACCTTTACAGTTATTACAACAGAAGCATCAAAAACCATCAGGCATATTCACGAACGCATGCCACTGGTGGTTAACAGAGAAGGGCATCAGGACTGGCTGAATAAGCGCAGTGATGTTCCCTTGCTGATAAAGCAGGCCGCACATCTCTATTTTGACTTTTATCCCTTATCATCAAGGGTAAACAGTCCAAAAAACGACGATGAAAACCTGTTAACAGAATTTCGGGAAACCCTGTTCTGATAAAATTTGTGTGAAATCTGCAATTTATTCAACATGCTCACTACATTTGCAAAAACAGTTATTACATGAGGATTCTGTTGCTTTTTGTCGCAACTACATACTTGTCATGCTGGCTTTCTGCGCAGGTAAAGACCATAAGTATTAACGGAGCCATTACAACCGGAAAACCCAAAGACCTTCTGCAAACAAATGTAGGTCCCGATTTATCACCGGCAGGATTCACCGATTGTGGTGTTTCAGCCATTCGAACTCAGGATTATTATGGCCCATGCGATTACTGGCACTACACCGTTGGCTACATCGATACCTCCACGTGGATCTTCAATTCGGCATATGACCCAACCATTCCAGCTTCCTACAACTGGCCGCCCAGCGACAATAAAATCGACAGCATTGTCCAGATCGGCATTGAGCCGTATTTCAGGCTTGGTATCAGCTGGCAAAGCGTTCCAAGTGTTCCTAACATCCCACCTTATTATCCTGCCGATACAGAATTCAACACCTTTGCCGAAATATGCCGAAGAACGGTCATGCATTACACCGAGGGATGGGACAACGGCCGCTACTACCAAATTCCTTATTGGGAGATATGGAATGAACCCGATTTTACCGACATGTTTTGGGATGGCCCCAACGGAACCGCATTCAACTATTTCAAGCTGTATCACAAAGTTTCCGACACGATTAAATCGTTGAATCCTGCACTGAAAGTTGGCGGCCCGGGCCTAAGTTATAACAGCATGTATTTTGACTCACCGGCATTTTTCGACGATTTTGTGGCTTATTGTGATGCCAATAATCTGGCACTCGATTTTTTCTCATGGCATTTATATGACATTAAAAATCCATACACCATTAAAGTATACGGTGACACAGTTCGCAATGTGCTAATGCGAAATCATTATCCGAATGCAGAAAGTCATATCAGTGAGATACATCCCGATCTTTACGGCACAGACTACAGCAACACACCTCTGGGAGCCAGCTGGCTGATTTCCGCATTCATCACATGCAACGAAGCATTTGTTGACAAGTTTTTCTGGTACAGAGGTACAGTGTTGCATCCCCTGGCCCATCCGGATGTTGCAGGCAACCCCAATCTGACCTGGAACGGAGATGCCTATAAAATGTACCATCATTTTTTGCAACATACTGATTCTACTATATCCACCACAGGCAACGAAGTTGTTGCAGATACAGCTATGTCAGAAAACACCAATTTCATGTCGCTGGGTGGCATTTCGACCAACGGAGACACCCTGTCGGTTTTGGTAAGCAATCTTTTTACCTCGTATGACAGCGTAATGGTTCATTTTCAAAACATTCCCTGGAATGGAGCCGGTGTGGTACGCATAAGCACTCTTAGTCCCGGAAATCAGTTTGTCACCAACGAAACAGCCACAACC